>NZ_DAOUAO010000029.1:0-7248 GCF_034433535.1 Tepidiforma sp. | reverse complement strand
GACATCCTGACCGGAGGAACAGAACCATGACCCGCCGCCTTATCTCCCTCGCGATCTCCGTCTCGGCGCTGGCCGTTATCGCACTTGCCGGCGCCGCACCGTATCAGTCCTGGTAAATCGCCCCCCGGGTTCCGGGCTCTGAACAATCCCCGGAAATCGGTCACAATCGCCCGCATGGAACGCCGTGCGGGCGATTTGCTGTTCCTCGGCGCGGCCGTGGTCATCTTTGTGGCCCAGCAGCTGGCCATTTCGTACCTCGACGTGGATGGCGCTGCGGGCGTGGCGCGGCGTGTGCTCTTCTTCGGGACGACGGTGGTGCTGGTGCTGCTCACGGCGCGCTTCCGGCGGTTCGCCGGCGCGTGGCTGGTGGCAGCGGGCATCATCTTGAACCTGGTGCCGATGGCCGCGCACGGCGGCGCGATGCCGGTCGATTACGATATCCTGGCCCGTTCGGGACTGCACCCGGAACTGAGCGAGGACCTCCTCGGCAGCCAGACCAACCACGGGAAGGACGTCATCCTCAGGCGCGAAGACATTCGGTTCTTCGCGCTGTCCGACCGCTACATCTTCGAGTTACCCTGGTACGGGAAGAACATCTACTCCCTGGGCGATTTCGTGCTGTTCGCCGGGCTTGGGCTGGTGGTTGTCCAGGCAGCGGCGATGACCGTTGCGGGCGGATTTCGTGACCGGCGAGACGGGGGTCGTGTGCCCCGGGAAGAAACCGAGGTCTCGCCATGAGGTTCGTCATCTACGGCGCCGGGGCGATCGGCGGGACGATTGCCGCGCGCCTGCACGAGTCGGGCCACGAGGTGGCGGTCATCGCGCGTGGCGACCACCTGCGCGCCATCCGGGAGCGCGGGCTGCTGTTCAGGACGCCGGAGGGCGCGCAGCGACTGAGCATCCCGGCGGTCGTCCATCCCGGCGAGGTCGAGTGGACCGGCCGGGAGGTGGTGTTCCTGGCGATGAAGACCCAGGACACGGAGGCCGCGCTGCGCGAGCTGGAAGCGGCGGCGGGCTGCCGTGTGCCGGTGGTCTGCGCCCAGAACGGCGTGGAGAACGAACGCCTCGCGGCGCGGCGGTTCGCAACGGTCATCGCGATGCTGGTCGCACTGCCGGCGACCTTCCTGGTGCCGGGCGAGGTCATCGCCTCGGGGGCGCCGCTGAGCGGCTGCCTGCACGCCGGGCTGTACCCGCGCGGCAGCGATGCGCTGGTTGAGGAAGTCTGCGCGGCGCTCTCGGCCTCGAAGTTCCATGCCCTGCCGAGCCCGGACGTGATGGCGCTCAAGTACCGCAAGCTGCTGCTGAACCTCGGCAATGCGCTCGATGTGCTCACTGGCCGCTCGTCGTGGGGCGCAGGAGGGCGGGTCGGGGCGCTCCTTGCCCGGCTGCGGGAAGAAGGCGAAGCGTGCTACCGCGCCGCCGGCATCCCCTACGTCTCTGCGGAGGAGTACGCGGAGCGGGTGCAGCGCCACTACCGCGCGGTCCCGGTCGATGGCGAACCGCGGTCGGGCAGCTCGACGCTACAGAGCGTGCTGCGCGGCCATCGAACGATCGAGGTGGACTACCTGAACGGCGAGATCGTGCTGCTGGGCAGGCTGTACGGCGTGCCTACGCCCGTGAATGCCGCCGTGCGCGAGCTGGCGGTTCGTGCGGCATCTGCTGGAGAGGTCGCAGGGTACACGATTGATGACCTCGAAGCGCTCATCGAGACCGGGCGGGGGTGACGGCCGCAGGGTAGGTGGTCAGCCGGCCATCCGCTCCTGTAGGCTGGCGCGAACCGCCGCCGTCGCGGCGCAGGGAGGCTGCCACCATGGCGAAGATCATCGACATCGAGGGGATTGGGGAGACCTACGCCGCAAAGCTGGAGGCCGCGGGGGTCAGGACTACCGACGAGCTGCTCCAGCGGGCGGGGACGCCGAAGGGCCGCGAGGGGCTCGCTGCCGCGGTTGGCGTGACCGGCGCCCGGGTGCTGGAGTGGGTCAATCGCGCCGGCCTGATGCGAGTCAAGGGCATCGGTTCGGAGTACTCCGACCTGCTCGAGGCGGCGGGTGTGGACAGTGTGAAGGAGCTGGCGCAGCGGCGGCCGGACAACCTGCACGCGAAGCTGGTCGAGGTCAACGAGGCGAAGAAGCTCGTGCGGCAGGTGCCGGCGCTCTCGGCGGTGGAGAAGTGGGTGCAGGAGGCGAAATCGCTGCCGGCAGCGGTGTTCCATTGAGATGACCGGTGTTGATGCCCGGGCCCTGGACGCGTGGCTGGCGGACCTGCTCGGGCCCGGCCACGGGCGGCGCGCGGCGGGCGTGACGGCCGAACGCATCGTGCTTTCGAAGGTGCCAGAGGGCGTCCCCGGCCGGGCGGTCGAGGCGGCGATGGCCCTGCGCGGGCTGTTCGATGCGGCCGCGCTGCGCCGCGCTGCACCGCCGGGGGTCGGCGGCGTCCGCGCATGGGAGGCAGCTGCCCGGGCGGTGCTGGCCGAGGCCCTGCGCTCCGGCGCGATTGACGAGGCAGGCCTGTCCGCCGTGGTGCCGGGCGTTGAGTCGGTGGGCGCGCTGCTCGCGTCGTGCTGCTGGACCGATGACGGCAGCCCGTCGTGGGTGCCGAGCGAACCGGAGCTGGTCGCGCTTGCAGAGGCGGCGTCGCGGCTGGAACCGTCCAATGGAACCCTCTTCAGCCGCAGGTATGGTGAGTTTTCGGGGCGGAGCGTGGAGAGCCACTGCCCGGGTGCTCCAGTGGCCCGGCGGATGTTCGAGGCGGCATGCACCTTCCTGCTGCACGGCCGGAGCGTCGCCGGGGCGCCTTGCCCGGGAGGTGGCCTGCCCGTACCATAAGCACGTTCGGCCCCGTGGTGTAGCGGTCTAACATGCCACCCTGTCAAGGTGGAGATCGGCGGTTCGAATCCGCTCGGGGTCGCCAGTCCAAAACGAAGGAGCCCTGCCAATCGGCAGGGCTCGCTGCTTTTTAGGACGGCGAGGGAATCAAGAGAGGGGCCGCTGGTGGCCGGGTTCGCTCTCCCAAGGCGGGGCGATCTGGTGGTAGCCGCCGCCGGCCGTCCAGCCGCCGTCGACGTAGAGGATGTGCCCGGTCACGAAGCGGCTGGCATCGGACGCGAGGTAGACGATGGCGCCTTCGAGGTCCTCCGGCTGGCCGAGCCGCCCCATCGGGGTGCGCGAGACCGCCTGGTCGCGGGTGCCGGGCGTCGATTCGAAGACCTTGCCCATGAGCTCGGTACCGTCGAAGTAGCTGGGGGCGATGGCATTGACGCGGATGCCCTCGCGCGCGTACTCGAGCGCCAGGACCCGGGTGAGGGCGTCGACCCCGCCCTTGGCCGCGTGGTAGGAGGCGGCGCGGAATTCGGAGCCGACCCGGCCGAGGATGGAGGAGATGTTGATGATGACCCCGCCGGTGCCCTGGGCGAGCATCTGGCGGGCGGCGAGCCGGCAGCCGTTGATGGTCGCCAGCAGGTCGAGTTCGACCACGGAGCGCATCCGCTTGAAGCTCCCCTGGTCGTGGCGGAGTCCCGACCGGTCGGTGTAGCCGGCGTTGTTGACCATGATGTCGAGCCGGCCGAAGCGCTCGACAGTCCGCTCGAAGAGGGCTTCGAACTGGGCTTCATCGGTGATGTCGGCGGGGTAGGCTGCGCTTTCGACGCCGAAGGTGCGCAGCATGGCCGCGGTCTGTTCGATGAGCTCCTGCCGACGGGCGGTGACGACCACGTTGGCGCCGGCGCGCGCGAGGCCGCGGGCAAATGCAACGCCAAGACCGCTGGACGCGCCCGTTACGAGCGCAACTTTGCCGTCAAGGCTGAACATCCGGGCGAGTTCGGGGTCCATGGTTTCTCTCCGGGGCAGGCGATGGCCCGGATCTTAGGCCGACGGAGGGGGAGGGAGCCAGTTCAGGCGATGAGCCGCGCCGGCGGGCGGCTTGGGTTGGCCTTCTCGCGCTCAATGATCGCGGCGATCTCGTCGACGGCCTCCTCGAGGCGGCCGCTTCGGTTGATAACCACATAGTCGTTGTTTTCGAGGTCCGCCAGCTCCTCTTCGAGGGTTGCGATGCGAGTGGCGAGGCTCTCGGGGCTTTCGCTGCCGCGGGCGGCCAGGCGGGCGCGCAGGGTCTCGCGGTCTTCGGCCATCAGGAAGATGAAGATGGCGCCTTCGAGCTTCTGCCGCCAGGTGCGGGCGCCCTGCACGTCGGTGCGGATGATGACGTCGCGGCCTTCCGCGAGGGGGCGCTCGATTTCGCTCCGTTCGAGACCCTTGTACTGGTCGTAGACCACTGCCCACTCGGCGAACTCGTCGTTTTCGATCTTGCGGCGGAACTCGGCCTCGGAGAGGAAGTGGTAGTCGACCCCGTCGACCTCGTTCGCGCGCGGCGGGCGGGTGGTGGAGCTGGTGGCCCGGTGGATGCCGAGGCGCTCACGCAGCCGTTCGATGACGGAATCTTTCCCGACGCCGGCCGGGCCGTGCAGGACGATGACCAGCGGGCGGTCGCTCATCCGACGGCCACCCCGCCGGTCGCGCGGGCGAGATCGTCCCAGAAGCGGCGGTAGGAGACCGCGACGGCGTCGTTGGTCACCACGGTTGTCCCGTCGGCGAGGGCGCCGGCGATGCCTGCCAGCATGCCCATGCGATGGTCACCGTGGGCGTCGATAGCGGCGCCGCGGAGCTTCGCCGGGCCGTGCACGGCGAAGCCATCCCCCCGCTCCTCGATGTTCGCGCCCATCGCGCCGAGGATTTCGACAACCGCCCGGGCGCGGTCGGTCTCCTTCACGCGGAGCTCGCTGGCGTCGCGGACACTGGTGGTTCCCTCCGCGAAGCAGCCGAGGATGGCCACCAGCGGCAGCTCGTCAATCGCGCGGGGTACAAGCGCACCTTCCACGGTCGCGGCGCGGAGGCGCGAACTCTTGATGACGAGATCGGCGACCGGTTCCCCTCCGGCGTCGCGCGGATTGGTCAGTGCCAGGTCGGCGCCCATGGCGCGGAGGATATCGAGCAGCCCGGTGCGCGTCGGGTTGATGTTGACCGCTTCGAGGGTGACCTCGGCATCGGGGTGGCAGGCGCCCAGGACGAGCCAGGGTGCGGCGCTGGAGATGTCGCCGGGAACGGAGAGGGAGACGGCGTTGAGGCGAGCGGGCGGTGTGACCGTGACTCGCGTTGCCTCGGTCTCCACGCGCGCGCCCATGGCCCGGAGCAGCAGTTCGGTGTGGTTGCGCGTGGCGGCCGGTTCGACGACGGTCGAAGGCCCGTCCGCGAACAGCCCGGCGAGCAGGATGGCCGACTTGACCTGGGCGCTGGCCACTGGCGATGCGTATTCGAGACCGCGCAGGCCACCGCCGCGGATGGCGACCGGGGCCAGCGTGTCGTCGCGGCGGCCCTGGATGGAGGCGCCCATGGCCCGCAGGGGATGGATGACGCGCCCCATGGGGCGGCCGCGGAGCGAGGCGTCACCGGTGAGGATGGAGAGGAAGGGCTGGCCGGCGAGGAGCCCGAGAAGCAGCCGGATGGTGGTGCCGCTGTTGCCGCAGTCGAGGACGTCCTCCGGCTCACGCAGGCCGTGCAGGCCGCTCCCGACCACCCGGGCGGTGTCGGCCCCTTCCGGCCAGTCGACGCGGACGCCCAGCCCTTCGAGGCAGCGCGCGGTCGAACGGATGTCTTCGGAATCGAGGATGCCCGTGACGGTCGCCTCGCCGTCGGCGATAGCGTTGAACATCAGGGCGCGGTGCGAAATCGACTTATCCGCAGGGACGCGGATGGTGGCCCTGACCCGGGCGGGGCGTTCGACGTTCACAGGCGGTCATCCTCGACGCCGAGTTTGCGGCGCAGTTCCGCGTCATCCTGCGGCGCGCGGACCGGCCGCTCGGAGGCCTCCTTCAGGCGGTCGTAGAGGCCGCCGACGAACATCCGGCCAATCGCATCGCGCGCGGAGGGCGGCTCGATTCCTTCCGGGCGGCGCCGCTGCGGGGGATTCTGGATGAAGGTGTCGCGGTCGAGCTGAGTGGAATGGAAGAGGTCGTAGATCGGCTCCGGGCCGGCTTCGAGCGCTCTGCGAATCGTGGCCAGCTCCTCTTCGAGGCGGCCGATCCAGTGGAGCACGGCCTCGCGGTTGGTGAGCATGATGTCCCGCGCCATGGTGGGGTCGCCGCTGGCGAGCCGGGTGACATCGCGGAAGCCGGGACCCGCGAGCAGGGCGGCATCTTCCCAGCCCTGGCTGTCGCGGACCATGCGAAAGAGGGCGACCGAGGCGATGAGCGGCACGTGGCTGATGGCGGCGGCGTACTGGTCGTGTTCGAAGGGGTCGATGTAGAGCGGGACCGCTCCGAGGGTTTCGATGAGGCCGAGCACCACCTGCACGGCGCGTTCCGCTGCCCGGGGCGAGGGGGTGACCGCCCAGGTCGCGCCGCTGAACAGGCTGGCGGTCGCGGCCGAGGGGCCGCTGGTCTCTTTGCCGGCCATGGGGTGCCCGCCGATGAAATGGGCCGATTCGGGGAGGTATTCCGCGGCCCAGCGCATCACTTCGCCCTTGGTGCTGCAGGTGTCGGTGATGACGACGCCGGGTTCGAGGTACGGGCCGATGTCCTGCAGGATGCGGCGTGCAGCCATGACGGGCGTGGCGATGATGATCAGCCCGGCGCCTTTCGCGGCCTCCTCGAGGGACCCGACTTCCCGGTCCAGCGCGCCCAGTTTCTTTGCGGTGCGGGCGTTGTCCCGGTTGCGGTCGGCGCCGACCAGCTCATAGTTCCGCCCTTCCCGGGCGGCGAGGCCGAGGCCAATCGAGGTTCCGATGAGGCCCGTACCGATGATTGCGATGCGATGTTCAGCCATGGAGGGTCCCCCGCCCCCGGTGCGCGACGCTTCGCCCCCGGGCGTGTCTACAGGCTACCATAGCGCCCCGGGCCGAGGACCTGCCGAGATTCGCGAACCCCGCTCAGGTGCCGATGATGACGCGCAGGACGTCGTCGTAAACGAGCCCGATCAGCCAGCCGATGGGGCTGAACCCCGTGAGGAAGCCCATGGCGATCATGGCCATGAGGATGCCGGGCCCCCAGGGTGCGAGCTGTTCGATGGCCTGCGCGATGCTCCGCGGTGCGATGCCGGTGACAACCTTGAAGCCGTCGAGCGGAGGGATGGGGATCAGGTTGAAGATGCCGAGGATGATGTTCAGGGTGATGATGAAGGAGAGAAATAGCCAAACATAATCCTCGCCGGAGCCGCGCCGGATGACCGCTTCGATGCTGGGGAGGTTCGACTGGATGAG
>NZ_DAOUAO010000028.1:0-3484 GCF_034433535.1 Tepidiforma sp. | reverse complement strand
ACCGCCATGTGGATAGAGGGCATCGCCGCGACGGAGTTGGGCTCGCCGAGCGCCTTGTAGAGCGACGAGTACGCGTTCGGGTCAATGGAATGGCCCACGTAGTCCATCACGCGGCGAACCCCCGGCAAGAACCCCAGGCTTCCCGCGTACCACGGCGGCGCCGTCGGCACGAGAAAGAACAGCACCAGCCCGAACCACATCGTCAAGACCACCAGCGTTGCGTAGCGCGGAAATTGCGGACGATGAAAGAGGAAAACGCCCACCGCGAGCGCGTGCGGCGCGATGAAGAACGACCAGTGCACGGCGACGGCCAGGTAATCAAGCAGGCGCGGCGCGCGGGGATCAAAGAACGCGCGCTGCAGCCAGGCGGTCGGGTCGGTGCCGCCGAATAGCGCGCGGTCGAAATCGATGGCGTAATCGAACCGGATCGGGATGGCGGTCTCATCAGCGACCGCCCGCAGCAGGGTGTAGACGAAGATGCCCGCAACGTAGACGAACCACCACGACCGCAGCCGGCGGCGAGGCAATTCGAACGCCCAGACGGCAAGGGTGAGGCCGGCCAGCCCGATGCCGAACCAGGTGTGGTCCTGCCAGGTGCGCGTCGCGACCGTGGCGGTCATCGCCAGGAGCAGCAGCGACTGCGCCGCGAGCAGCGCCCGGCCGCGGGCGCCAGACGGTGGCTCGGGCAGCGGCGGCAGCCACCGCGCCCCCCGGAGCGTGCCAGCCCGGCGTTCAAGCGCTACCGACACGCCTTCCAGCGTAGAACCCCATTTTCCCATGAGAAAGGGTTGTGGCACGCTACACAGACGAAGGGACACGTGTCGTGATCCGCTCGATTGTTCGCTCGGCGCCGGGGTTCCTGGTGACAGGAATCTCGCTGGTGCTGCTCTGGCACCTCGTGCCCTGGACACCCACCGTGGCCCTGCTGCGCACGGCCGACCCGCTCTTCGTGGGGCTGGCGATCGCCTGCCTGGTCGGTTCGCTCATCGCCAAGACGGTCCGCTGGCGTCTGCTCCTCCCGGAGACTGCGCCGGTCACCACCCGCGGCCTGTACCGCATCCTGCACATCAGCTTCCTGCTCAACAATGTGCTGCCGGCCCGCATTGGGGATGTGGCGCGCGTGGCAATGACCTCCCGCCAGCCCGGGGTGCGCATCGGCCACGTCCTCTCCTCCATGCTGACCGAGCGGGTGACCGACACCGTGACCCTCCTGCTCGGGTTCCTCGTGGTCAGCCCCTTCCTGCCGGTCCCGGCCGGCTACGAGGGCTGGCGCACATGCGCCTGGAGCGTGGTCGCCGTCGCCGCGGTGGTCGTGGCGCTGGCAGCGCTCTTCCGGGCGAGGCTCGATGCCCTGGCCCGTTCGCAGCGCGTCCGGCGGCGCCTCCCGGCCAATGAGCGCATCCGGCTCGAGGCCGCCTCGTTCGCCGAGGGGTTCCGCCAGCTGTTCGCGCGGAAGCGGGTCGTGCGCATCTGGGGCTGGTCGTGGACGGCCTGGGTTGGCGCCTTCGCCATCAACTACCTGCTGATGCGGGCGCTGAACATCGATGCCCCCTTCGCCGTGGCTGTCCTGCTGACCTGCACCACCAACCTGGCGATGCTGCTGCCCAGCTCGCCCGGAGCGATTGGCGTGTTCCACCTCGCGGCCACCGCCTCGCTGCTCCCCTTCGGCGTCAGCGAGGCGCGCGCGCTGAGCTTCGCGATCCTGGCCCACCTGGTGAACGTGGTGCCGGTGAGCCTCATCGGCGCGATCCTGCTGCTGGCCAGCCGGGAGGCGCTCGTGCCCGTGAGGATGGCCCGGTTCGCCGGGCCGCCCTCGCCGGAGCAGTAGCGCCCGCGCGCCCGGCCTAGCCCCAGAGCTCCTGCGCTTCGCGGCGCAGCTCAGCCCGGAAATCGGGGTGAGCGATGGAGATCAGCTCCTCGGCCCGCTGCCGGTGGTTCTTATCGAGCAGTCGCGCGACCCCGTACTCGGTGATGATGGTATCGGCGAGGTAGCGCGGGATTGTCACCAACGTCCCGGCCTCGTGCTTCGCCACCACCTTCGAAATCGTGCCCTCCATCGCCGTCGAGCGCATGACGGTGATCGCCCGACCGTTCTTGCACATTGCCGCCGCCATGTGCGTATCGGGCTGACCGCCGGTGCCATTGACCATGTGTCCGCCGAAACGGTCTTCGCTCGCAATCTGCCCGAGCAGGTCGACTGCGATGGCGCTGTTGATCGAGGTCATCTGGTGGTTCTGCGACATGAACGCCGGGTTCAAAATCTGGTCCGGCGAGTACAGCTCGAACGCCGGGTTATTGGCGATGATGCGCAGGTCCTCGCCGTCGCAGCCGGTCCAGGCCACCGCAACCGACTTCCCGGGAAAGAGCGTTTTGCGCGACCCGTCGATGATCCCCTTCGCCCAGGCCTTGGCCAGCCCGGGCGAGCCGAGTTCGGTGTGGACCCCGAGGTGCTCGGCGTCGTCGAAGGCGCCGGCGAGGAACATCAGCTGGCTCGGCTGGCCGACGCCGACCTGGATGGTGTCGCCGTCGCGGATGATTTGGCGAAGGTTATCGGCGATGGCCTGCGCGGCGGGGTCGACCTCGGCGATGCCGAGGGCCGCGGAGAGCAGCGACGGCGGGAACGCGTGGAAGGTGTGCTCCACGAGCGCAAGCTGGTCTGGGCTCGCCTTATTCATGATCTCGAGCAGGGCCGGCCGGTCTTCCTCCTTTGCGAGCGTTCGCACGCGCTCCTCCATCGCCGGGATGTTGACCGGCTGCATCACGCCCTCGACGAACGTCTCGATTTCGGAGACGTGCATCCAGACATCGCCGTACACGGGCGTGATGTTGGGGTCGACGATGGCGATGGTGTGCTTGCAGCGCCTGGCGTAGGCCTTGCGCTGCCACATGTGCGGTCCGAAGTGAACGTAGCCGTGCTCGTTCGGCGGCGAGCATGGCGTGAGGAACACATCCGGGATGCGCGCTTCTTCGCGGCCGTTGTCGAACGCCTTCATCCCGAGCATGAAGGTGTTCGGGAGGTAGGTCGCGATCTTCGCGTCGTGGGCCGGGCGCATCGCATCGCCGATGAACAGCTCGATTTCGCGCTCGCCCTTGAACAGCTCGGGGTTGAAGAGCTCCGGGTTGTTCGGCGCCAACGTGCGCACCGAGACATTGCCCAGCTGCCTGGCGCGCTCGACGAACGCCTGCACGAGCGGCGCAGGGCAGAGGATGGTGACCCCGACGAGGTCGCCCTCGCGGATAACCTCCATCGCCTCGGCCAGCGATTTCTGCCGGGAGCGGTACTCGTCGCGCCAGTCGCGGTAGCGGATTGCCATGCGAGGATTCCTCCTGCGGGTAGTCGAGACTGATGGGGGATTCTACCGTCACCGGAAGCAAGGAGAAGTTCACCGCCCGCCGCGAGTCTGCTAGAGTGCCGCCACGCCGCAGGGCAGGCGGCGAGCAGGCAGCAGGAGGATGCTCATGCAGGCACTCGACGACGTGCGGG
>NZ_DAOUAO010000027.1:0-2282 GCF_034433535.1 Tepidiforma sp. | reverse complement strand
GTCGGCGGGGACCGGCGGCGTTTCCCAGGCGAACGAGCGGGAGAGGATGGCGAGCCCGGCGGCTTCGAGCGCAGTCACCGCCGCGGACAGGTTGGCGCGACGGTCGCCGAGGTTCGAGCCGAGGGCGATGGCGACACGGGTCATGGCGGCTGCGGGGCCCGCCAGTTGGCGCGGGCGATGGCATCAGTGACGCGGGCGACGCGGGCCATGGCGGGGAGGTCGTGGACGCGGATGATATCCGCACCGGCGGCGATCCCGAAGGCGACGGTGGCGGCGGTGCCTTCGAGCCGGTCGTGGACCGGGGCATCGAGGATGAGGCCGATGGTCGACTTGCGGGAGGTGCCGATGAGCAGGGGAAGTTCGAACGACCAGAACTCCGGGAGGCGGCGGAGCATTTCGAGGTTCTGCTCGGGCGTCCAGCCGAAGCCGAAACCGGGGTCGAGGATGATGCGGTCGGCGGGGATGCCGGCCTCCCCGGCGAGCTGGAGGGTCGCGCGGAAGCCCTCGGCGATATCGCCGGCGACGTCCCGGAAGGGGCGCCCGCGCTGGTTGTGCATGGCGATCAGGTGGGCTCCGGTCTCAGCGACGAGGGCGGCCATGTCGGGGTCGCGGCGGAGGCCCCAGATGTCGTTGACGGCGTCGGCACCGGCGGCGAGGGCGCTGCGGGCGACGCTGGCGTGGTAGGTATCGACCGAGATGGGCAGGCTGGTGGCGGCGCGGACGGCTTCGAGGCAGGGCATGAGCCGGCGGAGCTCCTCGGCGGGGTCGAGCTCTCCGGCACCGGGGCGGGAGGATTCGGCGCCGAGGTCGAGGATGTCGGCGCCGGCGGCTTCGAAGGCGCGGGCGCGCTCGACGGCGGCGTCGGGGTCGCTGCCGATGCCATCGCCGGAGAAGGAGTCGGGAGTCAGGTTGATGATGGCCATGAGGTAGGTGCGTTCGCCCCAGCGGAAGGCGCGCCCGCGGATTTCGGTGGCGGTCGCGCGGTAGCTGCGGGTGAGGGGCCAGCAGATGGGGTTCGGCATCAGGGCACGATTTCGTACTGCTGCTCGACCGGTTCGCCGTTTTCGATGTACCAGACGCGGACGACCGGGTTGGCGGGGTCGGCCACGCTGATGACGAAGTGGACGAACGGCGGGCCGAAGAAGGGGCCCATCATGCGGATATCGGTGGGGCTGGGGACGGCCGGGCTGCCGGTGTGGGAGTGGTAGAAGCCTGCGAGTTCGGCGCCGGCGGCATCGATGGCCTCTTCGTGGCGGCGGGTCTCGAGGGGGTCGATGCTGAAGCGGTACGGGCTGTTCTCGGCGTTGCGGGCGGGGCGGATTTCGGTGACGACGCCATCGCGGGCAGCGATGAGGCCGCAGGCTTCGATGGGGGCATCGGCGAGGGCGTGGGCGACCATCTGGTCGATGTGGGCCTGCTTGAGGCGAATGGCGACGGCCACGGCGGCTCCGGAGGAGAGGGTGTGGCTCAATTGTAGGGGCGCGGGGCCCTGCGATCGCGGAAGGGGCGCCGGGAGGAGGCGCCCCTTCTGCCACGGAGGGAGGACGGCGAGGTCAGGCGTTCTGTTCGCACCAGAGGGTGAAGACACCCTTTTCGCTGTCGGGGAGCTGCTGGCTGTTGGCGGTGGCGGCGACCCTGAGGTCGGGGGAGGGCTCGGTGACGGGGACGGCGACGGACTTGAGGACGTCGGCGACTTTGAAGTTCTCGTCTTCGACGGCGAGGACGGTGACGAGGCCGAAGAAGCCGGCAGCGCTCTCGGCGTGGCTGAGGACGTGGCAGTGGAAGGCCCAGAGGCCGGGTTCGAAGCAGTCGATGATGGTGTCGTAGCGGTTGCCGGGGGGTACGTCGATGGTGTCGCACTTGTAGGGCTGGGGAAGCATGTAGCCATCGACGGCGAAGACCTCCATGGCGAGGCCGTGGAGGTGCATGGGGTGGTACATCATGCCTTCGTTCATCCAGCGGACAAGGATGCGCTCGCCCTTCCTGGCGACGAGGGCATCGGTGGCCGGGAAGCCCTTGCCGTTGACGGTGTAGCCGAGGAGGGAGTCGTTGAGGATGAGGATGTATTCGCGGTCGTATTTGGGGTAGTCGTTGGGGTTGGCGGGTTCGACGATGAAGGCGCCGAGGAGGCCGCGGTTGACCTGGTCGGCGGAGTCGTGGTGGGAGTGGTACATGTGGGAGCCGGGGTTTTTGAGGGTGAACTCGTAGGTGAAGGTCTGGCCCGGCTGGATTGGGTCCTGGGTGACGTAGGGGACGCCATCCATGGTGTAGGGCAGGTGGAT
>NZ_DAOUAO010000026.1:0-3301 GCF_034433535.1 Tepidiforma sp. | reverse complement strand
CTCGCTGCGGGTGCGCTCCCCGGGGAACCGCGCGACGACAACCGCATCGCTATCACGGCAGCGGTGCGGCACCGCGAAGCCTGGGAACGGCTCGAGGTAGCATGGGAGGCCTTGAGCGAGCAGTTCGCGGCTGTCGGTCGGGTGGGTTCGCAGTGCCTTGGGGTGCTCAACGGCGCGCTGGACACCGAGACGGCGGCGCCCCACGCCGCTGAACTGGACGGCGCGCTGGCCGAACTGGGGCGCCTGAGGCTGGTTGGGCAGCAGTTCGTCGAGGGAACCGATGAGGAGACGATTCGATGGGCCGAGCGCGACCGTGATGGGGCCGGGTCGCTCCACCTGGCGCCGCTCGAGGTCGGCCCACGGCTCTGGGACGTGCTGTTCGGCAAGCTGCGGGTGGTGGTGGCAACGAGCGCGACGCTTAAGGCGGGTCGCGATATGAGCTTTGCGGCCCGGCGGATCGGCCTGGAGGCCCCGGAGATGCTCGAGCTGGGCTCGCCCTTCGATTACCGCCGCGCCGCGCTCCTCGCGCTGGTCGAAGGCCTGCCCGAGCCGAATGCGCCCGGCTTTGCCGAGGGGTTGGCGGGGGCGATTGCCGAGCTGGCGCAGGCTTCCCAGGGGAGAGCTATCGCCCTGTTCACGTCGAATGCGCTGCTTTCCCGGGTGGCGGAGCTGGTGCGTCCCCGGATGGAACAGCTCGGTATTGTGACACTGGCGCAGGGGATCGATGGGACGCCGCGCTGGATGGTGGAACAGCTGCGCTCCCAGCCAGCGACCCTCCTGCTCGGAAGCGCCAGCTTTTGGGAGGGGGTCGATATTCGCGGCGACGCGCTGTCGCTGGTCATGATTACTCGGCTCCCGTTCGATGTGCCGTCGGACCCCGTCGCGCGGGCGAGGGCGGAACAGTATCCAAACCCATTCATCGATTACCAGCTGCCCACCGCTGTGCTGCGCTTCCGACAGGGCTTCGGCAGGCTGATTCGGCACAGGGATGACTGCGGAGTGGTGGCCGTGCTCGACCGGCGGCTGTGGGAGAAGCGCTACGGGCGGGCGTTCATCGAGGCCCTGCCGGAGTGCTCGCGGGTGGCCGGCCCGCCGCGGGCGGTCGCCCGGGCGGTCGCGGAGTGGCTGGATGGCGCCTGAGCTGGCCTGCGCCGGGGACCGTGTAGCGCTTGAGCCGGGTGGTCCTGCTGCACTGCGTGTAGTGCGGCGGTCCGATGGCGCGACGGTCGGCGAGGTGGAGCTGCGCGCGGACGGGCCGGGCGAAGGCGCGGTGATCTGGCGGCTGTGCATCGACGCGCCGCATCGGAGCTACGGGTGCGGTTCGGAAGCGGCCGTGCTGCTCGTGCAGGCGCTGCGCCGGGCAGGCTACCGCCGGGCCTGGGCCCGGGCGCACCCGGAGTTCGGGCTTTCGGTCTATTTCTGGGTGCGCATGGGCTTCCGGCCCCTTCATGGGGAGGGGCCGGAAGGCGGCATCTGGTTCGTGCGGGAGCTCTGAGCGGGTCAGCGGCTCAGGCGTTGGTCCAGGCGGCCATCTTTTCCCGGAGGCCACGGTCGAGTTCATCGAGGAACTCCTCGGTGGTGAGCCACGGCGTGTCTGGGGAGATGAGCATCGCCAGGTCCTTGGTCATGCGGCCGCTTTCGACCGTCTCCACGCAGACCTGCTCGAGCGTTTCGGCGAAACGGGCCACCTCGGGCGTGCCGTCGAGCTTCGCCCGGAACTGGAGCCCGCGGGTCCAGGCGAAAATCGAGGCGATCGGGTTGGTGGAGGTCTTCTCGCCGCGCTGGTAGGCGCGGTAGTGGCGGGTGACCGTGCCGTGGGCGGCCTCGGCCTCGCAGGTCTTGCCGTCAGGCGTGAGCAGCACCGACGTCATCAGGCCGAGTGAGCCGAAGCCCTGCGCGACCGTGTCCGACTGGACGTCGCCGTCGTAGTTCTTGCAGGCCCAGACGTAGCCGCCCTCCCACTTGAGCGCAGAGGCCACCATGTCGTCGATGAGGCGGTGCTCGTAGGTCAGGCCGCGGGCGCGGAACTCCTCGGCGAACTCGGTATCGAACACCTCCTGGAAGATGTCCTTGAAGCGCCCGTCGTAGGCCTTGAGGATGGTGTTCTTGGTCGAGAGGTAGACCGGGTAGTTGCGCTCGAGCCCGTAACGGAAGGAGGCGCGGGCGAAGTCGCGGATAGAGTCGTCGAAGTTGTACATCCCCATGGCGACGCCGGGCCCGCCAAAGTGCGCGACCTCGAGCTGAATCGGCTCGCCCCCGCCATCCGGGACCCAGGAGATGGTGACCGTGCCCGGCCCGGGCACGCGGAAGTCGGTCGCCTTGTACTGGTCGCCGTGGGCGTGGCGGCCGATGACGATGGGCTTCGTCCAGCCGGGGACCAGCCGCGGGATGTTCCGGCAGATGATCGGCTCGCGGAAGACGACGCCGCCGAGGATGTTGCGGATGGTGCCGTTCGGCGACTTCCACATCTGCTTCAGGTTGAATTCCTTCACCCGCGCCTCATCGGGGGTGATGGTGGCGCACTTCACGCCGACGCCGTGCTTCTTGATGGCGTAGGCGGCATCGATGGTGACCTGGTCGTTGGTGGCGTCGCGGTGTTCGATGCCCAGGTCGTAGTACTCGAGCTGGATATCGAGGTACGGCAGGATGAGCTTTTCTTTGATGAACCGCCAGATGATGCGGGTCATCTCGTCGCCGTCGAGCTCGACGACCGGATTGAGGACCTTGATTTTTTCCATGCTGGCGGCTCCTTTCAGGCGTCTGCCCTGGCGGCGATTTGGCGGAGCACGTACGGCAGGATGCCGTCGTGGCGGTAGTAGTCAAGCTCGACCGGGGTATCGATGCGGCAGATGACCTCGAATTCGACCTGTTCGCCATTCGCCCGGGTGGCGGTCACGCGCAGGCGACCCCGCGGGGCGAGCGACTCGGCCACGCCGCTGATGCGGTAGACCTCGGTGCCGTCGAGCCCGAGCGAAGCGCGGTCCTGCCCGGGCAGGAACTGGAGCGGGAGCACACCCATCCCCACGAGGTTGCTGCGGTGGATGCGCTCGAAGCTCTCGGCGATGACGGCGCGGACGCCGAGCAGCTTGACGCCTTTGGCTGCCCAGTCGCGGGAGGAGCCGGTGCCGTACTCCTTGCCGGCGAGGACGATCAGCGGGACGCCTTCTTCGCGGTACTTCACCGAGGCGTCGTAGATGGTCATCTCTTCGCCGTCGGGCAGGTGGCGGGTGACGCCGCCCTCGGTGCCTGGGGCAAGGAGGTTGCGGAGGCGGATGTTGGCGAAGGTCCCGCGGACCATGAC
>NZ_DAOUAO010000025.1:0-1629 GCF_034433535.1 Tepidiforma sp. | reverse complement strand
CGCTGGCTGGCCGCCGCCATCGCCAACAGCCTGCTCCTCATCGCCGCGGCGGCGCTGCTCGCCCGGCGGCGCCTCCCGCCGCTATGACCCCTTCGGGCAGGCCAGCGCCTCGCTGAACACCGGGCTCAGCGGCTCCGGCACCGCGCCCTCCAGCGCCGGCACGTTCCCCGTCACCCGCGATTCCCGCGCCGCCACCACCTCGCCGCCGAACTCCCGGAAGGCCACCACCGCCCGGTGCGGGCCCTCGCCCAGCGGCACCGCGGCCCCGTCCCGCGCCAGCTCCAGCTGGAAGCAGACCGTCCCCACGTACGCGGTCGTGGCCCCCGCCGACCACCGCGCCACGGTCTCCCCCTTGCCATCGAGCAGCCAGAATTCGAACCCCGCGCCCGGGTGCGTACGCACCTGCAGCACCACCTGCAGGCTCGGCTGCTCGTTCTCCAGCTTCGAAAACGTGGCCAGCGAGAAATGCAGCTCCCAGTCCGAAGGCGGGTCCTTCGGTGCCGGCGGCTGCTCCGCCGGCCGGTAGGCCACGTTCCCGGTCGTCGTCCCGATCAGCGCCCGCAGCGAGGGCGACGTCGCATACGACTTGTCCTTCAACCCGCAGCCGGCGGCTGCCAGCGCGAGCGTCCCGATCACCATCAGCAGCAGGAATCTTCGCACAGCTCCATTGTGCCGCTCCAGCGCTTAGCGCGCCGGTGCGCCCGCTGCCCGGGCCGCCCCGGCCCCGGAAGGCTCGCGCAGCAGCACCATGCAGCCCACCGCCACCGCGTTCAGCCCCACCGCCACGAGGATCGGCGTGTCGTAGCTCCCGGTGCGGTCGAAGAGGGCGCCCGCCATCGTCGGGCCTACCAGCGAGCCGATCGCCGCCGCCGAGTAGATCAGCCCGAGCACCGCGCCGAAACTTCGCCCCGCGAAGTAGTCCGCTGCCAGCGCCGGGCTGAGCGCCACGAAGCCGCCGTAGGCCGCGCCGAACGCCAGCGCGAACACTACCAGCGCCCATGCGCCGGGCACCAGCAGCCACCAGAGCAGGCAGCAGCCCATCGCCGTGAAGGTCGCGGCCTGCGCCCGCCGCCGCCCCAGGCGGTCGGCCGAACCGCCCAGCAGCAGCCGCCCGCCGATGCTCCCGACCCCGATCAGCCCGATGAGCAGCGTCCCGAAGGCTTCCGAGTGTCCCTCGTCCTTCGCAAACGGCACCAGGTGCGCGAACGGGATGAAGATCCCCAGGCTCGTTGCCAGCCCCGACCCGAACAGCAGCCAGAACGGTCCGCTGCGCAGCGCCTCGCGCACCCCCGGCCCGCCCGCCGGCCCCGCACTCCCTGCGGGCCGCGTATCGCCGTCTGGCCAGAGCCCCCGCGCCTCGGGCGAAGGCTCGATCAGCCGGGCCGCGGGCAGCCCGATGAGCAGCACCGCGGCCCCCACCACCGCGTACGCCTGCCGCCAGCCGAGCGCCTCGATGCTGACTGCCGCCAGCAGCGGCACCGCCAGCGTCCCCGCCCCGATGCCGGCGACCGCCAGCCCCGAGGCCGTCCCCCGCCGCCGCACGAACCAGCGCTGGACCGCACCCACCGCCGGCACATAGGCCAGACCTACGCCGAGCCCCACGCCCAGGCTGAAGGTCAGGTACACCTG
>NZ_DAOUAO010000024.1:0-1659 GCF_034433535.1 Tepidiforma sp. | reverse complement strand
CCTGCTACCCTAGTACTCACCGCACCGTCCCACGGGAGAGGCCATGTCCATCCTTGAACACACCGACCCCGAAGTCGCCGCCATCATCGCCGACGAGCGCACCCGCCAGGTCGAACACCTCGAGATGATCGCCAGCGAGAACTACGCCTCCGCGGCCGTCCTCGAAGCGACCGGCTCCGTCTTCACCAACAAGTACGCCGAGGGCTACCCCGGAAAGCGCTACTACGCCGGCAACCAGCACAGCGACCGCCTCGAGCAGCTCGCCATCGATCGCGCGAAGCAGCTCTTCGGCGCCGACCACGCCAACGTCCAGCCCACCTCCGGCGCCGAGGCCAACATGGCCGCCTACCTCGCTTTCGCCAACCCCGGCGACACCATCATGGGCATGGAGCTCTCCCAGGGCGGGCACCTCACCCACGGCTCCCCGGTCAACTTCTCCGGTCGGCTCTACCGCTTCGTGCCCTACACTGTGGACCGCGAAACCGAGACCATCGATATGGCCGTGGTCCGGCAGCTCGCCCGCGAACACCGGCCGCGCATCATCGTCTCCGGCGCCACCGCCTACCCGCGCACCATCGATTTCGCCGCCTTCGCTGAGATCGCCCACGAGGTCGGCGCCATCCTCATGTCCGATGTCTCCCACATCGCCGGGCTGATCGCGGGCGGCGTCCACCCGAGCCCCGTCCCCCACGCCGATATCGTCACCACCACCACCCACAAGACCCTCCGCGGGCCGCGCGGCGCCCTCGCGATGTGCAAGGCCGAGCATGCCGACGCGCTCGATCGCGCCGTCTTCCCCGGCACCCAGGGCGGCCCCCACCTGCACAGCATCGCCGCCAAGGCAGTTGCCTTCGGCGAGGCGCTTCGCCCCGAATTCCGTGACTACGCAGCCCAGGTGGTCCGCAACGCCGCAGTCCTCGCCGAAGAGCTCCTCCGCGGCGGCCTTCGCCTCGTCTCCGGCGGCACCGATAACCACCTCATCCTCGTCGATTGCAACAGCGTCGGCATCAGCGGCCTGAAGGCCCAGAACGCTCTCCAGGGCGCCGGCATCATCACCAACCGGAACACCATCCCCTACGACGAGCGCTCCGCCTACGTCACCAGCGGCCTGCGCCTCGGCACTCCCGCCCTCACCTCCCGCGGCATGAAGGAGGACGAAATGCGCCGCGTCGCCGCCTGGATCCTGCGCGTGCTCAAGGACCCGGATGGCGAGGGCGTCCGCGAATCCGTCCGCGCCGAAGTGGCCGAATTCGCCCGCGCCTACCCCGTGCCCGGCATCACCGATGCCGTCCCACAATCGCCGGCATCCGCTACCGTCTAACTTCCGCCCGTGCTACGTTCAGAGTTCCACCCGGGGTCCCGGTCCTCCGCACGGGAGGACAATCCCACCGCCCGGGCTGAGGTTCCATGAGGGAATACGAACTCACCGTCATCTACGACCTCTCCATCCAGGAGTCCGGCGGGCCCGACGCTTCCACCGAGCGGCTCAAGCAAATCATCGAGTCCCGCGGCGCCCGCATCCTCAAGGTCGACCACTGGGGCCGGCGGCGGATGGCCTACCCGATCCGCCACGCCATCGATGGGGACTACATCGTTACCCGCATCGAAGCCGAGCCCTCCGCCGTCGCGGCCATCGATACCGCCCTCCGCATCGACGAA
>NZ_DAOUAO010000023.1:0-12513 GCF_034433535.1 Tepidiforma sp. | reverse complement strand
GGTTCCTCGGGCCTAGAGCTTGATCTTGGGCCGAATCTCCTTGTTGACGATGCTTTCGAGTTCCTTCTTGACGTCAGGCCAGACGTTCTTCGCGTCTTCGTTGTTCAGGACCATGCGCTCGAGCCCCTTGCCGAGGATGGCATCGCCGCCGGGCACGTAGACGCGGGCGGGGTCCTGGGGGCGGGTCTTCGCGAGCTGGTCGACGGCGGTCTTGAACTGCGGGTACTGCTTGAAGAACTCGCTCATGAGCGGGCCGTTGACTGCGCTCTTGCGCATGGGCATATAGCCGACGTTCTGGGAGTAGTAGGCGGTGTTCTCGGGGTTGGTGATGAAGGCGATGAAGAGCATCGCCGCGAGCTTCTTTTCGTCGGAGATGGCCTTCGGGATGCAGAGGCCGGCGCCGCCGGTGGGGCAGCTGAACTGCTTCTTCTCGGGCAGGAAGGCGGTGCCGACCTGGAACGGCGCATCTTTGATGACGCCGGCGAGGCCGCCAGTCGATGAGAGCATGGAGTAGGTGGTCCCGGCGATGAAGTCGGCCTTGACGTCCTTCGCGGTAACGTTGGCGTACTTCTGGGAGAAGACCTGGCCGCGGACGTAGTTGCCGGCTTCGATGCCCTCGGGCGAGTCCATGGTCATGTTGAACCGGTCGTCCGAATAGCGGCCGCCGAACTGCCAGATAATGCCCTGAAAGGTCCAGGCGATGTAGCTATCGCCCTTGACGTGGGTGAAGGCGAATTCGCCGGGCTTGGCCATCGACTGCAGCGTTTTGGCCCACTCGTCGAACTCGTCCCAGGTTTTCGGACCGCGGTCGGGGAGGCCAGCGGCGGCCCACTTCTCCTTGTTGTAGTACAAGAGCGGGGTGCTGCGGGCGAAGGGCATGCCCCACTGCTTCCCTTCGAACTGGTAGTCCTTGACGAGGGTGTCCTGGTAGTCAGAGAGGTCCAGGTTGACTTCCTTGATGAGGGCATCGAGGGGCTCGATGGTGCCGGCGAGGAAGTACTTGAACCACCAGACGTCGGAGAGCATGACGACGTCGGGAACCTGGCGGGCAGCGAGGCCGGCGTTGAACTTCTGTGACACCTCAGCGTAGTTGGCGCCGGCGGTTTCGAGCTTCACCTTGATGTCCGGGTAGGCGGCCTGGAAGCGGCGGATGAGCTCTTCCTCGACGGCCTAGGAGTTGGCCGGGTGGACGCTCCAGTAGGTGATCTCAGCGGCGGGCTTGATGCCGCGAGGCGTCGGGCTGGGGCTGCTGCCGGCGGCGGGGCTGGAGCCTGCCGCGGTTGCAGCCGGGGACGGGGTCTCATCGTCGTCATCTCCGCCGCAGCCGACGAGGCCGAGTGCTGCGGCTCCGCCCATGAGGCCGAGGAGATGGCGCCTGCTCATGTTCGACATGGTTCGTACTCCTTCCTGATGTACCCCTGTGTGTTCGGGTGATATGCGCACCGCCGCGGGGGCGGGTGTTGCCAGGCGGTTAGCCCTTGACCAAGCCGGCGGTGAGGCCTTCGACGATGTGGCGCCGGGCCCAGAGAAAGACGAGCAGCACGGGGGTGATGACCATCACGGCCCCGGCCATGACGACGCCCCACTCGCTCGAGCCCTCCGAGTGCTGGAGCTGGGTGAGACCAACGGGGAGGGTCATGCGATCGGCGTCGTTCGTGACGAGCAGGGGCCAGAGGTACTCGTTCCACTTCGCCACTATTGAGATCAGGGCGAACGTCACGAGCGCCGGGCGGGACATCGGCAGCACGATGCTCCAGAGGATGCGCAGGTGGCCGGCGCCATCGATGCGGGCTGCTTCGATGACCTCACGGGGCAGGGAGAGGAATTGCTGGCGCATGAGGAAGGTGCCAAAGGCAACCGCTGCGCCGGGGATGATGATGCCCTGGTAGGTATTGACCCAGCCGAGGTCGGCAACCAGGACGTAGTTGGGGATGATGGTCACCTGGAACGGGACCATCAGGGCGGCGATGACGACGAGGAAGACAAGGTTCTTTCGCGGAAAGGGGAGGAATACGAGGGCGTAGGCGGTCAGAACACCGTTGATGAGTTCGAGTCCGCTGCCGACGGCGGTGGTGATGAGGCTGTTGATGAAGAAGCGGGCGAAGGGTACTGCGGTCCAGGCCTGTTCGTAGTTCTCCCAGCGGAAGGCCTCGGGCCACCAGGAGATGGGCAGGGTGTAGATCTCCTGCCGGGTCTTGAGGGAGGCCGTGAGCATCCAGAGGAGCGGGACGAGGATGATGCCGACGGCCACCAGCATCAGGAGGTACGCGGGGAGGGCGACGGCCGCGCGGCGGAGACCGGGGAGCGAAACGGGCCGGGCGGCGGGGCTGATGCGGAGATGTCGCAGCATGGGATGCTCCTGGTCAGTCTTTCGCGTAGTGGACGCGCCGCTCGAGCAGGCGGACCTGGAGGACGGTGACCGCGAGGAGGAAGACGAAGAGCACGGTGGCGACGGTGGAGGCATCGCCGACGCGGAAGCGGACGAAGGCCTCCTCGTAGACCTGGTAGACCGTCGTTTTCGTGCTATCGAGGGGTCCACCCGACGTCATGACGCTGATGATGTCGAAGGCCTGCATGGAGCTCAGGATCGAGGTGACGAGGAGGAAGAACGTCATCGGGGAGAGCAGCGGAAGGGTGACGTGGCGGAAGCGGGCCCAGCGGCCGGCGCCATCGACCCGCGCCGCTTCGTAGAGTTCGCGCGGGATGGCCTGGAGGCCGGCAAGGTAGACCACGCAGGCGTAGCCGAGGCTCTTCCAGGTGTAGACGATGATGACCATCGGCATGGCCCAGTTCGGGTCGTTGTACCAGTTGGGAGAGGGGACCCCGAGCCGGTCGAGCATGGCCGAGATGAGCCCGAAGCGGGGATCGAAGATGAAGAGCCAGACGATGCCGATCGCCGCGCCCCCGAGGACGTACGGCGCGAAGAGCGTGGTCCGGGCGATGGCCCGGCCCTTGAGGGGCTGGTTCAGCAGTAACGCGAAGGCGAGACCGAGCGCGAGCGTGAGGAAGACGGTCCCGCCGGTGAAGACGAGGGTGTTGCGGATGATGTAGAGCGACGTGGGGTCAGCGAAATAATCACGGTAGTTGTCAAGTCCGACCCAGGTTTTTTTCCGGAGAAATGAGGTCCCAATCGTAGAAGGAGAGACGGAAGCTCTCGACTAGCGAGCGATAGGTGAAGGCGATGAGGAGGGCGAGATTTGGGAGCGTAAAGATCACGAACAGCAGTGCACCGCTGAACGGTATTCGGCGGCGAATGGGGAACCGGACCTGTTGCGTAGCCACGGCCTTGGATGTTCGGCGGGCTTCGTTAATGGGCCTGCAACGGCATGTGATCGACCTGTGAAGGGCCGGCCGTTCATCGGCGGTTGACGGTTCGACAACCAATCGACAACGCAGCGGCCGGACAATGGGAAGGATGGAGCGAGTTCCCCGTGACGAGCTGTTGCTGGCGCCGGCCTACTACTGGGCGGGACGCGGCAGCGCGCTGGTGCACCGGCTCAAGGGCTTTGGAAGGCCGGTGGACGGGCAGGCATACCTGGATGCCTACCGACCGGAGCGGCTGCGCTGGCTGCGCGACGCGGGCGGTGTGAATGCCGTCTTCCTTGCCTACAACTGGGGACTTCCCCCGGAGATCGAGGCGGACGACTGGCGGGCGTTTGAGCGGGCTGCAAGGTGGTGCCACGAGCTGGGGATGCTGGCGATCGCCTACATCCAGCCTTCGAATGCCGTGTCGATGGGGAGCTTTGCGGGGCGCGGGTGGTATGCGCTCTCGGCGCGGGGTCGCCGCATCCCGTATTACAACGGTCGCTACTTCACGTGCCTCAACGACCCGGCGTGGCGGGACTGGGTGGTGGAGCGATGCCTCGATGCCGGCGCGCGAGGGGCCGACGGGTTGTTCTTCGATAACTGCGCCTTTGGGGGCATGCCGATCCCGCTCTCGCGCGATTACTCCGGCTTCGCCGGGTGCGCCTGCGGGCGGTGTCGGGAGCCGTTCGCGGCATGGCAGGAGGCGCAGGGGTTGGCAGTGCTGGACCTGCCTCAGCTGTTCCGGCCGGGCAGGGACGAGGCCGCGCGACGGTACGCGACGTGGCGGGCGGAGGTGCTGACGCGATTCTTCGAGGAAGTCACGCGGGTGACCCGTGATGCGTTTCCGAACATCCGTTGCCTGACGAACACGGTGGGCGGGGTGAACGTGAACACGTTCAATGTCTTCGGGGTCGACCTGCCCAGGCTGGCGGGGCTGATGGACTGGCTGTTCGTCGAGAACCTGCAGTCGCCGCGGGCCGATGGGCGAGAGCTGGTGCAGAACGCGGGCACGTACAAGGTGCTGCGGGCGCTCAAGCCGGGGGCGCCGGCGCTGAGCATCTGCTACGAACGGGGGATCGGCGTGGATGGGAAGCCGCCGCCGTGGACGTTCGCCCGGATCGCCGCGGAGGGGCTGGCAGCAGGGGGCTCGCCGGTGCTGCGTGCGGGCGAATACGTGGAGGACGGGTGCTGGGCGCTGCTGGCACCGGGGAAGGATGACCGACGCCTCGAAGCCTGGGGCGAAATGCTTCGCCAGGCCGCACGGTGGCGGGGCGCGCCGCGGGAGGAAGCGGCGCGGGTCGGGGTGTTCGTGGGGGATTCGCTGGCGTGGCGGGGCGACCTGTACCCGGGCGGCGACGACGACTTTTTGCTCGTGGTGCAGGCACTGATCGGCGCCGGGATTCCCCTCCGGGTGATCGGCGAGCGGACGCCGCCGTGTGACCTGGGGGTTCTGCTGCTGCCGGGGAAGGCTCCGCCACCGCCGTGGTATGCCGGGCGGGTTCTGCGCTTTGCCGAGCTGGGGCTGCCGGCCCGGCGCGACGGGGCGCTGTTCCGCTGGCTGGCTGGCCCGCTGGAGCCGATCGCTCGGTTCGCGGGCCCGAAGGTCGTTGACGCGTACTACCAGCGGGTGCATGTGCGGCAGTTCGTGGACCGGCTGAACCTGCTGTACCGGTTCGTCTTCGGAGATCGCTACCGGCGGGTGCCGATGGACGACGGGGTGCGGGCGATGCTGGCGGCGACGAACCCGGTGCACGTGCGGCTGCGGGGCGACGGATTCGTGGACCTGTGGTCGAGCGGGGACCGGCTCGAATTGCACGCGGCGAACTACGGGCCCGGCCCCCTGGTTGTGGAGCTGGTGCGAACGCCGCGGGGGAGGGTCATGGCGGTTTCGGGGTGCCGCCCGGCCGGCGAGAGCGCGTTCCAGGTGGAGACCTACGGGGTGGTCGCGATAGAGGCGGCAGGGGCGCGCGTGAACGGACCGCTGGCGGCAGGGCTGGCGCGGGGTTGACCGGCTGGCGCATTGCCGGGCGCGTGGTGCAGGCCGCCTCGGCGGCTGCACTGGCGGGGGCGTGCGTGCTGTCCGCGCGCCAGGTGGCCCGGGTGCACGAAGGCTGGGCGCTGGATGCCCTGGGCTGGGCGGCCCTGCTCATGGTCGTGCAGGTGGCGGCGATGGCCGCAGGATGGGGTGCGCTCGGGCACGGCTGGTGGACCGAGGTCGGGCGCGGCGCCGCGGTGCGGTCGTTCGTTGCGGGCTGGGCCGCGCGCTACGTCCCCGGTCCGCCGACGGGACCCGCGGGCAAGCTGGTGGTGCTGCGGACCTCGGGGATGCCGGCGGAGCGCGTGGTGGCGATGCTCTGGGTGGACCAGGCGGCCCAGCTGGCGGCGGCCGTGGCGGTTCCATCACTGCTGGCGCTCAGCGCCGCGGAAGGTCCGTGGCGCTGGCTGGCGCCGGCGGGAACGGTGGCTGCCGGGGCGATCATGGTGCTGGCCACCCGGCCGCGGCTGGTCCGTCGGCTGAGCCGCTGGCCGGGACGGGGGCTGACGCCCGGCACTGCGCCGGCGCCGGCAGCGACATGGACGGCGTTCGCGGCGTACCTGCTCGGGGGCCTGCTGGCGGCCGCCGCCTTCCACGTGACCGCGGTGGTGGTGAGCCCCTGGCCAGTAGGCCGCTGGGACGACGCGATGCTGGCGTTTTCTGTGGCCAGCCTGGCCGGCTTCCTGACGCCGTTCGCACCCTCGGGCGCCGGGGTGCGGGAGACGGTGATTGTGGCCCTGTCCGGGGGCGAACTTGGCGCTACAGAGGCGCTGACGGTGGCGGTCGTGGCGCGCGCAACGGCGGTGGCGGTCGACGGGGCGCTGCTGGCCGGCTACTGGCTGACCGTGCGGCTGCCGACGGGGCGGTTCGCCCGGGCACGGCGGGCGACGGCCTCGAACAGGCGCTGGTAGTCGGCGGCCACATCATCCCAGCTGCGAACCCGGGGCCGCGGCGGCCTCGGTGAGGCGAGGGCCTCCCGCACGGCGGCGGCCCAGGCGTTCGGGTCGGCGGGCGGTACCAGCCGGGCGCCGCAGACGGTCGCCATATCGATGAGGCCCTCGAGTGCAGCGGCGAGCACGGGCAACCCGGCCGCGGCGGCCTCGGCGGGGGCGATCCCGAAGCCTTCTGGCCGGCCGGGCACGGGAACGTTCGGCGCGACGAACAGGTCGGCGCAGGCGTAGAGGCGTTCGACCGCGGCACCGGGGAGCGGGCCGAGCAGCCGGAGGCGCGGCTCGCGGGCCGCGATTCGGCGCAGGGCGGCCTCTTCGGGGCCAGAGCCAACGACAGCGAAGGTGACGTCCGGCGGCAGCAGGGGCAGGACGTTCGCCGCAAACCAGGCCGCGGCTTTGCGTGGCACGAGCCTGCCGACGGTGACAACGAGGGGTCCGTGGGCCGGCAGGCCGAGCGTGCGACGCTCAGCAGCGGGGTCGGCGGCGGGCTGGATGCTGGAGAAACGTTCGCGATCGACGCCGTTCGGGATGACCCGGGGATGGACACCGAAGCGGCGGGCCGTCTCGGCGGCGGTGTAGGTGCTCACCGCAACCGTCTGACCATCGCCCAGGGCGCGGAGGGCGGGTCGAAGCAGCGCGGCGTACCCGGGAAACGGCCGGGTGACATCCTGGCCGTGCAGGGTCACGGTGACCGGCGCGCCGGCGAGCCGGGCGAAGAGCGGCGCGGCAGGCGCGAGGAGGGCATCTCCGAGGTGGACGACCTCCGCGCGGCCGCGGTGCCGGAGGCAGGCAAGGGCCGCCCGGGCGAGGAAGAGAGGGAGCCAGCGCTGGCCGCGCCGGAGTGCGACCAGCCGCAGGGGGCCCGGGTAGCGGGCCGCGAGCTGAGCGGAGAACTCCTCCATGCCGCCGACTGCGGGCGGAAATTTGCGGGTGATGAAGAGCAGCATGCCGCCAGTGAAGCGGAGCACGATGAACGGAACGGTATCCATTAACCGGGCGTTCGCGGTGCGTAAATGTCGCGTACATCGAGAGGCTCCACGGTACAGGCGGAACCAACGAGGAGGAGCTCTTTGGACGAACGCATTGCCGTGGTCGGGGTCGGGCGCATCGGGGCGGTGACGGCGGTGGGCATGGCGCACCTGCTCCACGATGTGACAGGGCTGGACCGGGATGCTGACCGGGTCGCGGAGCTGGCGAGCGGTCAGCTGCGGGAGGCCGAACCGGGGCTGCGGGCAGCCCTGCGGAGCGCGCTGCGGCTGCGCCGGTTGCGCTTCTGCGCGGTCGCCGAGGCCGGCCAGTTCGACGCCGCGTTCCTGTGCGTCGATACGCCGCCAGCGGCCGACGGCTCACCCGACCTCTCGCAGCTGTTCGCCGCCGCTGCGACCGCTGCCGGGCTGCTGCGCCCCGGGGGCCTGCTGATCACGCGCTCGACGGTCCCGCCGGGCACGGGCGCCCGCCTCGAAGCGGCCCTGCGGACGGCGGGCCGGGGGGATATCCATGTCGTGCACGTGCCGGAGTTTCTGCGCGAGGGACGGGCATGGGAGGACTTCCGCGAGCCCGACCGGGTGGTCATCGGGGCTGATTCCGCGGGCGCGGGCGCGCGGGCGGCGACGCTGTTTGCCGGCATCGAGGCGCCGGTCTTCGTGGCCGACCGGGTGACGGCGGAGCTGGCCAAGTATGCAGCGAACGTGTTCCTCGCGACGTCAGTGAGTTTCGCCAACGAGATGGCCGACCTCGCGGCGGCGCTCGGGGCGGACGCCCCGACGCTGTTCGACATCCTGCGGGCCGACCACCGAATCGGCAGGGCGGCCTACCTGACCCCGGGGCTGGGATTCGGGGGTCACTGCCTGCCCAAGGACACGGCCGCCCTCGAGTACGTGGGGCTGGCGCACGGGGTGGAGCTGCGGCAGCTGCGGGCGACGATGGAGGTCAACCGGGCTCGCACCTGGCGGGTGGTCGAGTGGCTTTCGACCGCGCTGGGCGGGCTGGCGGGGCGCAGGGTGGCGCTTGCCGGTCTCGCCTTCAAGCCGGGGACCGATGACCTGCGGGCCTCGCCGTCGATCGCGCTGGCGGCCGGGCTGGCCGGGGCGGGCGCCGCGGTGACCGGGTTCGACCCGCTGGTGCGGCAGGCCGGCGATATCGCCTGCGCGCCCAGCCTGGAGGACGCCCTGCGCGGTGCCGACGCGCTGGTGGTGGCGCACCGCGCCCCGTGGGTGGCGGAGACGGACCCCGGGTGGGCCGGGATGCTCATGCGGACGCGGGTACTCTACGACGCGCCGGGCGCGCTGCCGGCGGCGGACTGGGCCGCGGCCGGCTTCGTGACGAATCTCGGATGCGCGCGGGCGGCGAACCCCGCGCGGGGGAACGGCCGGTGAGGATTCTGCTCGCGACCGATTCGTTCCCGCCGAAGATCGACGGCGTGTCGGATACCGCAGCCACCGTGGCGGGGACGCTGGCGCGCCTCGGTCACGACGTGTGCGTGCTGGCGCCGGCGCCGGGTGTGCGCGACGTGGAGGGCAGCCGGGTGCTCCGGGTGGAGTCGGTACCGGCGCCGCTCTACCCGGAGCTGCGGCTTGGCGTGGGACTGGACCGGGTGATTCGCGCGGCGCGGCGCCGGTGGGACGGAGCTATCGTGCTGACGCCGGGGCCCATCGGAGCGGCGGCGGCGCTGGCGCTGCGGCGGGAAGTACCGATGGTGCACGTATACACCACGGATATCCCGCGCTACCTGAAGGCCTACGGCCTGCACGGGCTTGCTGGCCCCGCGGCTGCGCTGCTGCGCCGCATGGCCGCCCGCTCGGTGCGCACGCTCTGCCCGACGGAGTTCGTGCGCAGGGAGCTCGAGGCATCGGGGTTTCCGCGGCTGGAAGTCTGGGGGCGGGGGGTGGATACGGGCATGTTTCGGCCGTCGCGGCGGAGCGCCGAGATGCGGGCCCGCCTGAGCGGCGGCGAGCCGGAGGCGCCCATCGTGCTCTACGTCGGGCGGCTGGCGCGGGAGAAGCGGCTGGACGTGCTGGCTGACGTGGCGGATGCGCTGCCGGGCGCGAGGCTGGCGCTGGTCGGTGATGGGCCAGAACGCGCCGGACTGGAGCGGCTGCTCGCCGGTCGGCGCGCGGTGTTTACGGGCTACCTGCGGGGCGTGGAGCTTGCGGAAGCGTTCGCCTCGGCGGACGTGTTCGTGTTCCCCAGCACCACGGACACGTTCGGGCAGGTGGTGCTCCAGGCGATGGCGGGCGGCGTGCCGCCGGTGGTCGTGACCGGTTCAGCGCCCGCGGAGTTCGTCCCGGCGGGCGTGTGCGGGCTGCATGCGGCGCCCGGGCGGCCGGAGGCCGTCGTCGCGGCGGTGCGGCGGCTGGTTGAAGACCCGGCCCTGCGCGTCTCGATGGGGATAGCTGCGGCCGAGTGGGCGCGGCGGTTCTCGTGGGACGCGCTGGTGCAGCGCCTGCTCGAACTGCTGGACCCCTCGCGCGCGCCCGGAGCCGTTGAGGTGCCGGCGGGGGTCGCGAAGTAGCCGACCGGCGGCGCGGAGGCCTACTCGGGCGCGGACAGTAGCTCGCCGGCGTCGCTGATGAGTGAGGCCACCCAGGCGAACCCCGAGAGGACGAGCAGGAGCGCGACAACCTTCATACCGGCAAGGGTCGCGCAGGCGAATTAACAGCCGTGGAAGGCGGCAGCCGGTACGGGCTCGGGGCCGGGCGCGTCCCCGAGGGCGATGAACTCCCGGAAGAGCTCCCGTTTCTTCTGGCGGTGGCGATGCTCCGAGGAGAGCAGGCGGTCGAGGAAGCGAACGGCGGCAACCACATGCGGGCCTTTGTTGAGCATGACGCAATCGGCGCGGGTGGCGGCCGCGGCATCGGTGATCTCGGGCCGGGCGGGCATGCCGTGGCGAGCGAGGGTTTCGAGGACCTGGGTCGCCCAGATCGAGGGCAGGTGCGCCGCCTCGGCCAGGCAGAGGATGGCGTCCTGGAAGAGGGCGAGGTCGTCCCAGCCGACTTCGATGGCGAGGTCGCCGCGGGCGACCATGACGCCGAACGCGGGGCGACGCAAACCTTCGAGCAGGATCGGGACGAGGCCGCGCGCGGCGGCACGGGTTTCGATCTTGGCGATGATGCCGCGGTCGTGGAGGCCGCGACGGTCGAGTTCGGAGGCCAGCCGGGCGATATCGCCGGGTTCGTGGACGAAGGAGAGCCCGATGAGGTCGGCGAAACTGGCGGCGGCATCGAGACTGGCGACATCCGCATCGGTAAGGGCGGGCAGCGGGAGGTGGACGCCGGGGAAATTCAGGCCCTTTTCAGGACGCAGGCGGCGCGGGCGGCCGACGGGCGCGGCGAGCAGGATTTCGAGCCAGCCCTGGGTGACCGCCACGACGGTGCCGCTGAACTTGCCGTCGTCGATGGCGACCGGGTCCCCGAGCGCGACGACACGGAGGGCTTCGGGATGGCTGCAGGGGACCGCCGGCGGCATGCCCGAGGGCGGCTCGGCGAGCGGCTGCGTCGAGCGGAGGAGCCGGAGCCGGTCGCCGGCGGCGAAGCGGAGCTCGCCGGGGAAGTCGCCTATCCGGAGGCGCGGGCCGCACAGGTCGAACAGGATGTGGCAGCGCCGGGGCGGGGGTGCTCCGAGCCGTTCGAGTTGGAGTTCGGCGTGGCGGACGGCATCGGCCAGCGACCGCCAGTCGGCCGGGCTGCCATGGGCAGCGTTGATACGCGCGACGTCCATCCCGGCCTGGAGGAGCTCACGGCAGTGGAGGACCGGGTCGGCGACCGTGTGGTCGAGCGTGACCATGATGCGCGTGACGCGCGACGGCCGCGGCCGCCCGAACAGGCGAACGGTCCGGGCTTCCTGGAGGCGGAGCGCCTGCTCGCGCGAGGGGTCGAAGGAGCGCGGCGCGGCATCGGCGAGCCAGGCGCGGACCTGCTCGAGCGAATCGAGGACGTTCGGTTCGAGGCGGCCGAGCGAGCTGAGGCCAAGGTCGGCGAGGGCGACCTGGAGGTCGGCGATATCGCGCGTGCGAACCGCTCGGTAGGCCAGGAGGTTGGCGGCGCTGAGCGCGGCTTCGCCTGCGAACGACGGGGGGACCGTGCCAGCGGCATGGATAGCTGCCGCCTGGAGGTCTTCCAGGCGCCGGCGGAGGAGAGAGCGCTCCACGAGGTTTATGGTCGCCGGGGGAGCGCAAACGGGTCGTTAACGACGGATCAGGCGAGGCGGACGAGGGTGCGGCCGCGGACCCTGCCCTGGAGGATTTCGGCGCAGACGGCGGGGACGCCGTCGAGGTCGGTTTCGACTGCGATGGAGTCGAGGAGGCCGCGGGGCTTCAGGTCGGCGGCGAGGCGCTGCCAGGTGCGCTGCCGGCGAGGCATGGGGGTGAAGACGGAATCGATACCGAGGAGGTTCACGTTGCGCAGGATGAACGGGTAGACGGTGGTGGCGATAGCGTTGCCGCCGGTGAGGCCGCTCAGGGCGATGGAGGCGCCGTACTTCATGGTGCGAATGAGGTAGGCGGTTGTGCTGCCGCCGACGGGGTCGACGGCGCCGGCCCAGCGCTCGGACTCGAGCGGGCGGGTGCTCTCGGCGGAAACTTCCTCGCGGCTGAGGATTTCGGTCGCGCCGAGGTCGCGCAGGTAGTCGTGCTCGGAGGCTTTGCCGGTGCTGGCGGCGACAGTGTAGCCGAGGTTGGCAAGCATGCTCACCGCGGTGGACCCGACGCCGCCGGTGGCGCCGGTGACGATGACGGTGCCGTTCTCCTTCGCGAGCCCGTTGTGCTCGAGGGCTTCGATGGAGAGGGCTGCGGTGAAGCCGGCGGTGCCGATCGCCATGGCCTCCTTCAGGGTGAGGCCTGCCGGGAGCGGCATGACCCAATCGCCGGGGACGCGGGCGAGCTCGGCGAAGCCGCCGGGGTGGGCAACGCCGAGGTCGTAGCCGGTGACGACGACCTCCTGGCCGGGCGAGAAGCGGGAATCCTTCGTTTCGAGCACGGTGCCGGCGAGGTCCACGCCCGGAACCATCGGGTAGGTGCGGATGACGCGGCCGTTCGGGGAGAGCGCGAGGCCGTCCTTGTAGTTGATCGAGCTCCAGTGGACGCGGATGGTGACATCGCCGGGCGGAAGGTCGGCTTCGGAGAGGTCGCGGACGGCGACCCAGAACTGGTCGGCCTGCTTGTCGACGACGAGGGCGCGGTAGGTCATGGGACGGGCTCCGGGGGTTGGGTGTGAGGGGAAGGGTGCA
>NZ_DAOUAO010000022.1:0-11408 GCF_034433535.1 Tepidiforma sp. | reverse complement strand
CAGGAGGCAGCATGGACCCGAACCTGGTGATGAATCGTCTGATGCGGCTGGTGCGGCTTGACACCTCGGTCTTCGACGAGGTGCGGGACGACGTGAACGAGCTGGTGCCGGCCCTCGTGGTGGCGCTGGCGGCGTCGCTGTTGGCGGGCCTGGGCGCGACGCTGTTCTGGCAGTTCAACTTCGATTTCCGCCCGGACAACGTGTGGCTGAACACGTTCATCCTGGGCGGCGTGTTTATGGCGGCGCTGTACGCGGCCTGGGTGCTGGTGGTGTATGTGATGCTGGTGCAGGTGTACAAGGCGTCGGCGGATGTGCAGTCGCTCTTCCGGACGATGGGCTACGGGGCGTGGCCGCTGGCGCTGAGCGTGCTGATGTTCATCCCGGTGCTCTACCCGGTGTTTGCGATCGGGTCGGTGGTGCTGCTGTTCGTGATGTCGATTTACGCCGCGCAAGCGGTGACGAACGCGGATTCGACGCAGGTGGTGATGGCGAATGTGGTTGGGCTGGCGCTGTGGGTGCTGGTGCTGAGCATCATCGCGTTTTCGAGCGATTCGACGATTATCGGCGCCGGCCTGTTCTCCATCCTGACGCAGATCCCCTAGGCGCCATCCCGTCCACGGTAGTGGACCTGCAACGCCCCCTGCCCGGCGGCGGGGGCTTTGCGCCGTGCGCGGAGGACCGGAGCGGCGGAGGGCCGTAGACTGGCGGGATTATGCCCGGTGCCGCCGCCGTCGCCCGCCGCAATGTGCGGCTCTACTACGCGTTCATCGCGCTGATGGACTTCGGCCTGTGGTTCGGCATCTGGATCAAGTACCTGGTGGTCGAACGCGGGCTGGAGCTGAAGTACGTCCTGCTGATGGATCTGCCCTTCTGGTTCGCGGTGGCGGCGCTGGAGGCACCGATGGGGGCGCTTGCCGACCGGATTGGGCACAGCCGGGTGCTGGCGCTGGGCGCGGCGGTGTATGCGGCGACGATCCTGGGGTTCGGGCTGACCACGAATTACTGGATGCTGTTCGCGGACTACATGCTCTGGGCGGTGGCGCAGGCGTGCCGCAGCGGGGCGGACCAGGCGGTGGTCTTCGATTCGCTGAAGGCGGCCGGCCGGGAGAGCGAGTTCACGGCGATCGCCGGGCGCGGCTTCGCGCTGACCATGGGCGCGGGGCTGGGGGGCATCATCCTCGGCGGGGTGGTTGCTGCGCTGGCGGGGATGGCGTTCACGGTCCAGGTGAGCGCGGTGACGCCGCTGGGGGCGATGGCGGCCGCCCTGGCGATGCGCGAGCCGCGGGTGGAGCACGTGCGGCGCGGCTACCTGGAGCAGCTGAAGACCGGCTTCGGCTTTGCGTGGTCGCACGGGGCGGTGCGGGCGACGATGTTCCTCTCGACCGGCCTGATGATGGCCACCTTCGCGCCGGTGGTGCTGGTGCAGCCGTTCCTGATCGTGCACGACGTGCCGACCGGGCTGTTCGGCGTGTTCCAGGCGCCGGTGCGGGTGGCGGGCATCATCGGGGCGCTGGTGGCGTGGCGGGCAGCGCGGCTGCTTGGCCGCGACCGGGTGGTGGGGGCGGCCTGCGCGGCGGCGGTGCTGGCCTACGCCGGGCTGGCGGCCTGGGATGCGCTCGGGGCGTTCGCGCTGTTCGCGCTGCCGGCGGTGGTGCAGGGGCTGGTGCGGCCGGTGCTCGATACCTACGTCAATGAACTGACGCCGAGCGACCGGCGGGCGACGGTGCTGAGCACGGTCTCGCTGCTGTTCAGCCTGCAGGTGGGCTTCCTCGAGGCGACGCTCGGGTTCATCACGGATGACGTGTCGATCCGGGCGGCGTTCGGGTTCACTGCGGTGTTCTTCGGGATGCTGCTGCCGCCGCTCTTCTTCGGCTGGCGGCGGTCCGCCCGGGCCGGGGCGGCGTCGCGGCCTGCCCCGGCTGCGGCAGCGGGCTGAGCGACCTCAGGCGAGGGCCTCGCGGAGGGCCTGGCAGGCCTCGGCCATGCCTTTCTTGCCGCCATCGAGGAGGGCGGTGAGCTGGAGGAAGATGTGTGGCTGGTCGGGGTAGATGCTGAGCGTGGTCGGCACGCCGGCATCCTGCAGGGCCTTCGCGAACAGCTTCGAATCGTCGAGGAGCGGATCGAGCGTGCCGACGATGAGGCGGGCGGGCGGGAGGCCGCGGAGGTCGCCGTGGATGGGGAAGATGTAGGGGTCTTGTGGGTTCGCGCCGCCGGAGAGGTAGTGCCCGTAGAACCAGTCCATGGCCTGGCGGGTGAGGATCTTGCCCTCCGCGTTTTCGATGACGGAGGGCAGGTTGTTATCGCCGGTGAAGGCGCCGTAGAGGAGGAGCTGGAGGCGGGCCTGGGGGCCGTTCTCATCGCGCAGGCGGAGGGCGGCGCAGGCGGCGAGGTTGCCGCCCGCGCTGTCGCCGGCAAGGGCGAAGCGGGAGCCGTCGGCGTTGAGGGAGGCGGCGTTCTCGACGGCCCAGCGGACGGCGGCGACGCAGTCATCGAGCTGGGCGGGCGGGGTGTGCTCGGGAGCGAGGCGGTAGTGGACGCTGACGACTACGGCGGAGGCGCCCTCGGCGAGCTCGGCGCAAAGGCGGGTGTGGGTGGCCGGCGAGCCGATCACCCAGCCGCCGCCGTGGAAGTAGACCACGAGCGGGAAGGGTCCGGAACCGGCGGGGGTGAAGATCTTGACCGGGATCTCGCCGGCGGGCCCGGGAAGGGAGCGGTCGGTGATGGTGACGGATTCGGGCAGGGGCTGGTTGAAGGCGGCGAAGGCGGTCTCGGCGTTGGCGCGGGCGACATCGGCAGGGAGCTCCCACATGGGGGGTACGCCGGAGGCCTCTGCCTGGGCGGCCATCATCTGGAGGAGGGCTTCGACCTGGGGATCCATGGGCGCTGTCCTTGGGGGTGGATGTTGCAGGGGGACTGTACGGGGACGGATGGAGGGGGGCAAGGTGGGAGGTGGGAGGTGGGAGGTGGGAGCGGGGAGCCGGGAGCCGCCGCCACATCCCGCCCCGGCCCAGGGAGCCAAGAACGAGGAACCGGGAGCCGGGAGAGGGGAGCCGGGAGCCGGGAGGGTAAGAAAGCGGGAGGAGGCGGGTGCGCGCGTTGCGGGAGGTTGCCGCATACTGTAGATGAGAGGATGTGCGATGAACGCGAGTGACGACCGGGATAAGGTGATTCCGCCCTTCGGCCGCGACGCAGAGTTCTCGGGGATGATCCGCTGCAAGCGGTGCAACCTGCTCTACAGCCCCTCGAAGTCGACCAGTGCGCTGCGGCTGACCTACTGCAGCTTCCTCTGCGAGCTGGGCGACCTCGGCTTCAGCATGCAGGGGCTGGAACACATGGAGCGGGTGAAGAAGGACGAGCAGCACGGCGAGCCGGTGAAGGCGGGCGCGGAGTAGCTCCTCCCCCGGGGTGATGACCGCGAACCCTGCCGCACGGCAGGGTCTTTTGCGTGAGGCGAAAGACCGGGTATGCTCCGCCTCCCGGCAGCGCCGGAATCCCGCAAAGGACGGCCAGGATGGCGGCAGCAATTACCCATCGGACGATTTCGACCAACGGCATTTCGATGCATATCGCGGAGGCGGGGCAGGGCCCGCTGGTGGTGCTCTGCCACGGCTGGCCTGAGTCATGGTATTCGTGGCGGCACCAGCTCACGGCGCTGGCCGAGGCCGGCTTCCACGCGGTCGCGCCCGACCAGCGCGGGTACGGCCAGACGGAGGCGCCGGCGGAGATCGAGAAATACACCCAGCTGCACCTGGTCGGGGATATCGTCGGGCTGCTCGACGCCCTCGGCGAGGAGCGGGCGGTGATCGTGGGGCACGACTGGGGCGCGCCGGTGGCCTGGAATTCGGCGCTCCTGCGGCCGGACCGCTTCCCGGCGGTGGCCGGGATGAGCGTGCCGTACGCGCCGCGCGGCGACGTTCGGCCGACGGACGGGATGAAGGCGATATTCGGGGATAACTTTTTCTACATCCTGTACTTCCAGGAGCCCGGGAAGGCCGAGGCTGAGCTGGAGGCCGACGTGCGGCTGACGATGCGCAAGCTGCTGTTCACTGCCTCGGGCAACCTGGTGCCGACGCCGGAGATGGCCCAGCCGCGGCCGAAGACGGCGAAGTTCCTCGACAACATGGTGGACCCGCCGGAGCTGCCCGCGTGGCTGACCCCGGAGGACCTGGACTTCTTCGTGAACGAGTTCAGCCGCACGGGGTTCCGGGGCGGGCTGAACTGGTACCGGAACATCGACCGCAACTGGGAGCTCATGGGGGCGTGGCGGAACGCGAAGGTGACGGTTCCGGCGCTGTTCATCACCGGCGAGCGCGACCCGGTGCGCGGCTTCGCGCCGGAGGCGAACATCCGCCAGCACGTCCCGAACCTGAAAGACCTGGTGCTGGTGCCGGGGGCCGGCCACTGGGTGCAGCAGGAGGCGCCGGAGGCGGTCAACACGGCGCTGATCGACTTCCTGCGGGGCCTGGGGCTGCAGGGTTAGCCGTAGCTGCGGGCCAGGCCGGCGCGGGCATCGGCCTGGATGCCGTACTGGGGGATCGGGTAGCGCAGGCCGTTGGCGGCGAGGCGCTCCATGCCGGCGATGGCGCGGGGCAGGTAGCGCGGCGGCAGCGCCATGAGCAGCTCGTCATCGAGGACGCCGCCGTAACGGCGCTCGGCGTAGCAGGGGATGGCGAGGCTGGGCTCGCCGGTGAGGAGCGCGCGCCCCCAGCTATCGGCGCAGGCGGATTCGCCGACCACGCCCCACTGGAACTTGCGGTAGCCGCTCCACTGCAGGCCGTTGATGAAGATGATTGCCTGCCCCGGCGTGAGGTAGATCAGGCAGATATCGGGCGGGTCGAGGCGGCCGCTGGCGAGCGGGGAGACGGCCATGGCGCGGTAGCGGCCGAAGGGCACCACGTCCATCGCGGCCTGGTGAGCGGCGGCGTCCTCGGGGGTTTCGAACCAGACGCCGGCCATACGCCGGCCCGAGCGCCACTCCTCATCCTGCGGGTGGAGGCCGATGACGGCGCCGCACTGGGCCCCGACGAGGTCTTCGGCGGTGATGCCGACGGTCCAGCCGAGGCGCGCGGCCTGAGCCACGACCTGGTCGGTGGTGTGGATGGCGGTCGGCCGACGGAGGCGGGGGATGCGCTCCATCTCTTCGACGGTTTCGAAGAGCTTCATGCCGATGGGCGGGGTTCGGAGGCGCAGGAGGCGTTCGAGGGCCGCGACGAGGGCGGGCCAGTCGTAGCGCCCGGGCTCTTCGGAAGGGACGTGGTCGGGTTCGATGAGGGTCACGGCGGGCCTCCGGGGAGGGTGGCCGGTATGGTAGCGCGGTTCAGGCCGCCTCGCCCGATTGGAGGGCGGCTGCGAGCGCGGCGACCAGGTCCTGCAGGAAAGTGCGGGCCCGGGGCTCGAGGGGTTCGAAACGGAGGTGCCAGAGGTGGAGCGCTTCGCCGGCTGGCCGGCTGCGGACAACGGCAGCGGGGAAGGGCGGGAGGTGGGAGGTCTCGAGCAGGGTGAGCGCCACGGGGGAGCCCGGCGGCGGAGGTGCGGGCGCCTCGACGGCGCAGCCGCCGAGGGAGAGGTCGACGATAGCGGCATGGATGGGGCCGGGCGGCGCGGGGATCAGCACCTCGAGGCGGACACGGTAGCGGGCGAAGGCGCGCCGGTCGAAGGGGCGCCAGGGGCTCTGGCGGGTGAATATGGCGTGGCAGGGGCGGGCTTCGCGGAAGCGGGCGAGGGCGGCCACCGCGGCGCCGGGTTCGCCGACGGAGATGATGACGTCATCGCCGTACTGCCAGGGGATGTCGGCGGCGGCGAGGTCGATGGTGAAGAGCCGCTCGGCGGCGAGGGTGCCGTGGCCGCCAGGGGCGCCGCCGCGCGGGATGACCGCTGCGGGCGCGCCAACTCGGGGCCGCGCAATCGGCCCGATGTCATCGTCCATTGCCGGATTGTCGGCGCGAATCGGCGGTTTCTTGAGCGGATGCGGCTCAGGCGGGCGCCGGGGACCGGCCGAGGGCCCGGAGCACCGCTTCGAACGAGGTGAGCTTGACGCGCGGGCGGCCGCAGGCGGCGCCTGCCTCGCGCTCGAGTCGGTCGATGGTTTGCCAGTCTGCGAACGTGAGCACGTTGGGCTGGCGGAAGCGCACGAGGCGCTCCAGTTCGGCACGGTCGACCCGCGGCGTGGCGAGGGTACGGCTGGCGGCAGCATCCTCGAGCATGGCGCGGACGGTCTCGGCGGCGTCGGGCTTGTTGGTTCCGATGACGCCGGTCGGGCCGCGTTTGATCCAGCCCGCGACGTAGAGGCCGGGGATGGGGTCGCCGGTTGCGGGGTCGATGACGCGGCCGCCCCGGTTCGGGACCGTGCCGAGGCGCTCATCGAACGGGAGCCCGGGCAGCGGGCGGCCGCGGTAGCCGACGCTGCGGAAGACGAGGCCGGCGGGGATGAGCTCTTCCTCGCCGGTGGGTTGGGCGGCCAGGCCGCCGCCGGGCGTTTCGACCAGCCGGGTGCGCTGGCAGTGGACCGCGCCGACGCGGCCGTCTTCGCCGGCGATGAGGCGGTCGGGGGCGATGAAGAAGCGGAGGTAGAGCCGGCGGCCCCGGGGCGGGGGCGGGCTCGCCGCGATGTGCTGGATGAGCTCGACTTTGCGGGCGAGGGTGCGGTCGGGGGAGCGTTCGAGTTCCGCGCGGCTGAGGGGGTCGAGCTCGGCCTCTTCCGGGCGGATCACGAGGGCGGTGTCCTCGAGCGTGGTGAGCTCTTTGAGCTCGGGCGTGGTGAAGGCGGCCTGGACCGGGCCGCGGCGGCCGAGGACGTGGACCTCGCGGATGCGCGACGTGCTGAGCGCTTCGATGGCGTAGTCCGGCATATCGGTGCGGCGCAGCTCGTCCGGGGTGAGGCAGAGGATGCGGGCGACATCGATGGCGACGTTGCCGACGCCGATGACGATGGCGGATTCGCACGAGAGGTCGGGCTGGAGGCCGGCGAAATCCGGGTGGCCGTTGTACCAGGCGACGAAGGCGGTGGCGGGCAGGGAGCCGGGGAGGTCTTCGCCGGGGATGTCCAGGCGGCGGTCGGACTGGGCGCCGGTGGCGAAACAGACGAGGTGGTAGGCCTGGCGGAGGTCGTCGAGGGTGAGGTGGCGGCCGTATTCGACCCCGGCGAAGAAGCGCACGCGGGGGTCGGCGAGGAGGGGCTCGAAGGCGCGGGTGACGGCTTTGATTTTTTGGTGGTCGGGTGCGACGCCGGCGCGGACGAGGCCGAAGGGGGTCGGCAGCCGTTCGAAGATGTCAACTTCGAGGTCGAGGCCGGGCGCCGCGAGGAGGTGTTCGAGCGTGTAGAGGGCGGCTGGACCGGAGCCGATGATGGCGATGCGAAGCGGAACGCTCACCGGCCGACCCCGAACTGTTCGATTTCGGCTTCGAGGCGGAGTTCGAGGGTTTCGACGCGCCCGGCGAGGCTCTGCAGGAGCGCCTGTGCGAGGTCGCCGGTGGTGACCAGCCCGACGAGCTGGCCGCCATCGACGACGGGCAGGTGGCGGAAGTGGCGCGCTGTCATGGTGGCGAGGACGGGTTCGATGTCGTCCTCGAGGGCGCCGCAGACGACCGGGCTCGTCATGACCTCGGCGACGGCGAGGGCGCGGAGGGGCTGGCCGGCGGCGAGGGCACGGATGATGTCGCGCTCGGAGATGATGCCGGCAACGGCGCCGTCGGGGCCGGTGACAACGAGGGCGCCGATGTTGCGGGCGGCGAGGGTTGCGACCGCTTCGGCGACGGAGACGTTCGCGGGGATGGTCGCGACGCGGGTGCCTTTGGTGGCGAGGACGGCTGCGAGCTTCATCGGGGGCTCCCGGGCGGTGTGGCGCTCGCGAATGAGGAAACCACACGACGTGATGACCGGGCAATCGGGGAATGCCCCATGCCGGCGAGGGTAGGCGCCGCGGCGCCCCGCGGGAGCGGCCGGGCGGTCCCGTCGCGGGGGCCGGGTGGACCGTATGGGCATGGGCCGGCCGGGAATGGGTGCGCCCGGGGCAGGCACGGCTACAATGGCGCGGCACCGACGCCAAGGGAGGGTTCGACGATGGATCGCTGGATGCCGGCCTGGGAGATCGCCGAGCGGGTACGGAAGGGGGAGCTGCGCGCCCGGGAGGTGACGGAGCGGGCGCTGGAGCGGATTGTTGAGCTGAACCCGGGGCTGAACGCGTTCATCCAGGTGGATGCGGAGGGCGCGCTGCGGCAGGCGGAGGCGATCGATGCGCGGGTGGCGGGCGGCGAGGACCCGGGGCTGCTGGCCGGGGTGCCCATCGGCGTGAAGGACCTGGAGCCGGTGAAGGGGCTGCTTTTCACCGAGGGGTCGCGGGCGTTCGAAGGCCGAATCGCGCAGGAGGACTCGGTGCAGGTGGCACGGCTGCGGGCGGCAGGGGCGGTGATCGTGGGGAAGACGAACACGCCGGAATTCGGCTACAAGGGCTTCACCGAGAACCGGCTGTGGGGGCCGACGCGCAACCCGTGGAACCCCGAGCGCACGCCCGGCGGCTCCAGCGGCGGGTCGAGCGCGGCGGTGGCGGCGGGGATGGTGCCGCTGGCAACGGCCGGGGACGGGGGAGGCTCCATCCGCATCCCGGCGGCGATGACCGGCTGCTACGGGATCAAGCCGACCGCGCATCGCATCCCCCGGGCGGGGGCGCACGCTCCGACGTGGGGGTACTTTTCGACGCTGGGCCCGATGGCGCGGACGGTGCGCGATGCGGCGCGCTACCTCGATGCGGCGGCGGGGCCTCACCCGAACGACCCGGAGGTGCTGGATGGTCCGACCGGCGTGTATGAGGCGGCGGCGCTCGGTGAGCGGCCGCGGCTGCGGCGGGTGGCGTGGAGCGCGGACCTCGGCTACGCGGTGGTCGACCCGGAGGTGGCGCGGGTGGCCCGCGCGGCAGCGGATCGGCTGGCGGCGGCGGTCGGGGCGGAGCTGGTGGAGGATGGGCCCGGCTTCGGCGACACGATGGACCCCTGGATGGCGATCGCGGCGGCAGGGGACACGCGGCTGGTGGATGACATGACGGAGGAGCAGCGTGCGAAGCTGGAGCCCGGGTTCCTGCGGTTCGCGGAGGTGGGCCGGCGCTTCACGGCGGTCGATGTGGCCCGGGCGCTGGAGGATCGGCACCGGGTGAATCGGCTGATGACGGCGTTCTTCGAGCGGTACGACCTGCTGCTGACGCCGACGACGGCGGCCACAGCCTTCCGGGCGGAGGGACCGCCGCCTTCGGAGATCGCGGGGAAGCCGGTCGGGCCAGCGGGGTTCATCCCCTTCACGTACCCATTCAATTTTCTCGGGCTGCCGGCGGCGTCGCTGCCGGCGGGGCTTTCGAGCGAGGGGCTGCCGATTGGGCTGCAGGCGGTGGCGCCGCGCTTCGCGGATACCCTGTTGCTGGCCGTGAGCGCCGCCTATGAAGCGGCCAGCCCGTGGCGCTACCCGGGCCAGGAGGCAGCCGGGTAGGGCTCGCCGTTCGGACGGGCAGCAACGGGCGTTGGGCCGTCGCGGCGTTCACCGCGGATGGGGCAGGATCGGGGCGAATTCAGCAGGAGGCAGAACGATGGGACGACTCGACGGCAAGGTTGCGATCGTGACGGGCGCGGGCTCGGGGATTGGGAAGGCCGCGGCGAAGCTGTTTGCGGCGGAAGGGGCCAAGGTGGTGTGCGCCGACATCACGGGCGCGGAGGCGGCGACGGCCATGGAGATTGGGCCGGCGCAGGCTGCGGCGATGACGGTGGACGTTTCGAAGGCGGCCGATGTGCGGGAGATGATGGAGCGGACGAAGGCGCTCTACGGGCGGCTGGACATCCTGTTCAACAACGCCGGGATCGAAGGGGCCCAGGCGCCGACGGCGGACTACGAGGAGGCGGAGTTCGAGCGGGTGCTGGCGGTCAACGCGAAGGGCGTGTTCCTCGGGATGAAGTACGGCATCCCGCTGATGCTGGAGAGCGGGGGCGGCTCGATCATCAACACGGCATCGGTTGCGGGGCTGGTTGGGTTCCCGGGCATCGTTGGGTATACGGCCTCGAAGGGGGCGGTGGTGCAGATGACGAAGACGGCCGCGCTGGAGTATGCGACGCAGGGCATCCGGGTGAACGCCATTTGCCCGGGCGTCATCCGGACGCCGATGGTGGAACGGTTCACCTCGGTCGCGCCGGAGGCGGAGGAGCAGCTGGCGATGAGCGAGCCGGTGGGCCGAATGGGAACGCCGGAGGAGGTCGCGGCAATGGCGCTCTTCCTTGCGAGCGATGAGTCCTCGTTTGTGACCGGCGCGGCGCTGCCGGTGGATGGCGGGTTCATCGCGCGGTAGGGGGCGAGGGGGCGCGGGCCGGGGGCCTTAGCACTCGATTTGGTACACTGCTAACTCGATGGCAACCGGTCAGCGCGACTACTACGAGGTGCTCGGCGTGCCACGGAGCGCGGATCAGGCCGAGATCAAGCGAGCGTTCCGGCGGCTGGCGATGGAGTACCACCCGGACCGGAACCCGGCGCCGGATGCCGCCGAGAAGTTCAAGGAGATCAACCAGGCCTATGAAGTCCTGAGCGATGAGCAGAAGCGGGCGCTGTACGACCGCTTCGGGCACGCGGGCGTCGACGGCGGGGCCGGGATGGGCGCGGGCGGCTTCGAGGGATTCACGCACTTCGAAGGCTTCGGCGACATCTTCGATGCCTTCTTCGGCGGGGCGGCGCGGCGCGGGCGGCGGCGGGGCCCGCAGCGCGGCTCGGACCTGCGCTATGACCTGCGGCTGACGTTCGAAGAGGCGGTCTTCGGCTGCGAGAAGGAGATTGAGTACCAGCGGCTGGAGCGCTGCGGGCGCTGCGGCGGGAGCGGGAGCGAACCGGGCACGTCGCCGGCGGTCTGCCCGGAGTGCAACGGGGTGGGCGAAATCCGGCGGGCGCAGCAGAGCGTGTTCGGCCAGTTCGTGAACGTGATGACCTGCGGCCGCTGCCAGGGCGAAGGGCGGGTGATTACGAGCCCGTGCACCACCTGCCGGGGGACGGGGCGAACGCGGGAGACGCGGCGAATCGTCGTGAAGGTTCCGGCCGGTGTGGATGACGGCGCGCAGATTCGGCTGACGGGCGAGGGCGAGGCGGGGCCGCGTGGCGGGGAGCCCGGGAACCTGTACGTGCTGTTGCGGGTGGCGCCGCACGAGAGGTTCCAGCGGGTGGACGACCACATCGTGCTGGAGCTGCCCGTGAACATCGCGCAGGCGGCGCTGGGGGCCGAGGTGACGATTCCGACGCTCGAGGGCGAGATGCGGTTCGAAATCCCGGCGGGCACCCAGAGCGGCGAGGATTTCGTCATCCGCGGGAAGGGCGTGCCGCACCTGCGCGGCACCGGCAGGGGCGACATGATTGTGCGGGTGACGGTGGTGGTGCCCGAGGAGCTCACCGAGCA
>NZ_DAOUAO010000021.1:0-1543 GCF_034433535.1 Tepidiforma sp. | reverse complement strand
GCCGCCCCCTCCACCTCCGCCGCGGAGTAGCCCATGCCCGATACCATGATGGGCGAACTCGTCGAATACCTCGCCAAAGCCCTCGTTGAACACCCCGAGGACGTCCAGGTCAGCGAGTCCTTCGACGGCGATCGCTACCTCATCCGCCTCAACGTCCACGAGGACGACTGGGGCAAGGTCATCGGCAAGGCGGGCCGCACCGCCAACGCCCTCCGCACCCTCGCCAAGGTGGCCGCTGTCCGCGAAGACGTCCGCGTCAGCCTGGAGATTGGCGACTGAGCGACACCCCGGCCCCGCCCCCCGGCGCCCCCCGCCGCCCGCCCAACCCCGTCACCACCCCGCGTGAGCCGCGGCCCGGCTTTACCGCTGTGGGCCGCATCCTCCGCCCGCACGGCCTCAAAGGCGAAGTCCGCGTTTCGGCGTTCTCCCCCACCGCCCGCAACATCCAGCGCGGCCGCGTGGTGCACCTCCAGGGGGTCCCCCGCACCGTCGAACGCGCCCGGCCTGACCGCGACGATTGGATCCTCAAGCTCTCCGGCCTCGAAACCCGCACCGACGTCGAACACCTTCACGGCGAGCTGCGAGACCCCGGACGCCGACGTCCTCCGCGACGACCCCGAGTCCTACTTCATCCACGAGCTCATCGGGCTCCGCGTCGAAACCGTTGCCGGCGAATACCTCGGCACCCTCGTCGAAGTCCTCCAGCCCGGCGCCAACGATGTCTACGTGGTCGCCGGGCCCCGCGGCGAGATCCTCCTGCCGGCCATCGCCCAGGTCATCACCGAGATCGACCTCGCCCTCCAGCGCATGCGCATTACACCTTTGCCCGGCCTGCTGGACGATTCGCCATAACCGATTGAATCCGTCTATAGACCGCACTACACTGACCCCGGCCGGTGGCGGGGTAGTTAGCCCCTGGCCAAACACCTTAACCCGCATCACCCAGGGGGTATGTGCATGTCCAAGGCCGAAGCGCTTCAGGTCGTCGCCGAATGCGTCCATCACTGGATTCTCGAACCTCCGCGGGGCGAACTGACGCCCGGCCGCTGCAAGAAATGCGGCAAGGAGCGCGAATTCACCGGCGAAACCTCCTACCGCATCGGCCGGGGCTCCTCCCACCGCTCCTGACACCCGCCAGTTGACCCACCAGCGAGCCGCTTCCTACGATGGAAGCGGCTCGCTTCGTGCGTGGGGACGTAGCTCATCTGGGAGAGCGCAGCATTCGCATTGCTGAGGTAAGGGGTTCGAGTCCCCTCGTCTCCACCACCCCCACCCCATCGACATCCCCGCAGAGCGGTCCCACAATGACCCCGGTGTATCGCCTCCGCATCGAGCCCGCGGGGTACGAACTGCCCGCACCCCACAACGCCACGGTCCTCGAAGCCGCCAACGCCGCCGGCTACTTCTGGCCCGTCGGCTGCAACCGAAACGGCGAATGCACCAACTGCGCCATGCACATCATCTCCGGCCTCGGCCGGGTCTCGCCCATCGGACGCTACGAGCGCCAGACCCTCATCCGCCAGCGCGGCCCGCGCTCCATAGA
>NZ_DAOUAO010000020.1:0-6310 GCF_034433535.1 Tepidiforma sp. | reverse complement strand
GGGCTGGCCGGCTTCATCCAGAAGCCCTATCGCCCCCAGGACCTCCTCGCGGCCGTCTCGCGGGTGCTCAGCCAGCCGCCCTCCCGCGGGGCGCAGTCGCCTTCGTCCTGAACCGGCGCCCTCCGCCTATGCCAGGCAGCGCAGCGGTCGCCCGCCGTTGAACTCCAGCATCTCCCGGAACATCTGTACATAATCCAGCGGCGCACCGCGCGGCCGCCCCTCCAGCTCCGAGTAGACCCGGTGCAGGTTCGGCACGATGCGCTCGCGGTCGTGCCACTCCGCGAAGCGGCCGAAGTCGAGCGACCGCGCGAGCTCCAGCGGCGGGATACCCCGTTCGAACCCCTTCCGGCCCTCTGCGGTGATCCATTCCAGGTACGCCCGCACCTCCCCGATCACCTCCGGCCCGCAGACCGGCCCATGCCCGGGCACGATGGTCTCCGGACCCAGCGCCTCGATCCGGTCGAGCGCCTCCAGCCAACCCGCCACGGAGCCGCCAAGCGCGAATGGTGTGCCCCCATTGAAGATGAGGTCCCCGCTGAAGAGCAGCTTCCGCTCTGGCACCCACGCCACGATGTCGCTGGTGGTGTGCGCGGGGCTCAGGTAGAGCAGCTCCACCGCCAGGTCATCGACGTACACCCGCAGGCGGTCGTCGAACGTCACGGTCGGCGGCGTCAGCGGGCACTCCCCGAAGTCCACCATCGGGAAGAGCGCGTAGGCGGCATGACCGGCGGCCAGCATCTCCAGCCGGCAGCGCTCGCTCGCGATGATCGCGCTCGCCGGCGAGAACATGAAATTCCCGTGCGTGTGGTCCCCGTGGCTGTGGGTATTGATCAGCGCGCTCACCGGCAAATCGGTCACTTCGCGCACCGCGGCATGGAATGCCCGCGCCCGTTTCTCGGTCCCGGTCGTGTCGATTACCACCGCCGAGCGGCTCCCCACGATGCAGCCCGCGTTGTTCAGGAACCAGCTGCCATCGAGCTGCACGTAGGCGTAGATGCCCGGGCTCACCTCCTCGATGCGCGGCGGTGGTAGCTGCTCATGCTCCGGCGGCAGTGCAGTCGACATGCTCTTCCCCTCCCTGGCGTGTCGCCGGGAGTCTAGCAGCACACTTGCATCCCTTCAGGCACCGGCGCACGGCCGGCAGACCGGCCCCGCCTCGCTTGGGAGCTCCCGCCCATCGGCAACTTCCTCGCCGCAGGCAATGCAGACCACGCGCCGCACGGGAGGGCCCGGCATGTCGAGGCTCCCGACCGGCGTCTCCACCCACCGAACCGAAAACAGCTCCTCCGCCGGCCACGAACGGTAGGCAGCTGCCTGTGCCGCATGCCTGCCAGCATCGAACACGCCCACCCGCTCACGAAGGTCGCCACGCGCGGCAACCCGCACGGCCCTGCCCGTCGAAAGGTCCCAGAACGTCGCCGCTAATTTGCCATAATCAAGAAATCGCAGCGTGCGCTTCCCCGGCCGGCACCCCGTCACCGCGACGATCGCGTCGGCTGCGCACCGGTCGATCTCGACGGCTGCCGTCAGCCGTTTCGCCCGGTCAGGGAGCTCCACGCCGAGCAGCTCGCCCGCGTACAGCGCCAGCCGCGTCCCAAGAATCAGCCCCGCGCAGGCATGCCCCCCGTGGAACTCCTTCGCCGCCCGCAGGGCGCGATCCAGCTCGAGGTCGCGCGGCAGGAGCGCACGAACGGCGGATTCCGCAGCCCTCAGCCCCGTTTCCAGCTCCGCGAGCGACCACCTTGCCACCACCTGTTCACCGGATGTCGGCTCCGCGTCCGCGGCGAGCACGGTTGGAAATGCCTCCGGCTCGTGCGTTTCGAACAGCACCAGGTCCACGTCGACTGGCACCTGTCGCAGCACGTTGCGTGCAGCCCGCTCGACCCGGGGAAGCGTCAGCTGCAGACGGTCCGGCGCCGCGATCACCATCGCGGACGGCCCCGCCGACCAAACGCGGCCTGACGCCTTCTCCGGGAGGTCGAGCGGATGGTGCGTGCGCTTCACCCACGCGATTCGGAGCCCGTTGCCTCCCAGCCGCTCGATGAGGCCCTGTACCACCGTTGACTTGCCCGAGCGCGAGGGGCCCCGCACGCACACCACCACCGGTCCGATGCCAGCTTCGTCCACGGGGTACCTCCATCCCAGGCTTGCTGTCGATTCTTGCTCCTCTTCCTGTGCCGCGCCCCGACCAAATGGCCCCGCTTTTTTCGCCAGGAGCCCCCGAAAATGCCTAGGCGACCGGCTGGATGAACTGTCGGAACGTCGGCTCCATCCGTCCGAACAGCTCGTCCGTCGTCCACATCTTCGAACCCTGCAGCACCACCTGGGGCGCGATGTTCGAGTACAGCGTGATGCGGTAGCCCGAAATCCCGAAGCAGCGGCCCGAAATCCAGCCGCCCTGGTCGCTGGCCAGGTACACCAGCGGCGGCGCGATGTTCGCCGGGTCGCGCTCGGTCCCCTTCGCTGCCTCCGCCATAATCCGCGCCGTCCGGGCGGCTGCCCGGCTCTCCGGCACCGTGTCGGTCATCCGCGTGGCCGCCCCCGGCGCAATCGAATTCGCCGTCACGCCGTACCGCCCGAGCGCCCGCGCGCAGCTGAGGGTGAAGCCCCAGATGCCCATCTTCGCCGCCGCGTAATTTGGCTGCCCGGGCGCCCCGAACAGCCCCGAGCCCGACGTGAAATTGATCAGCCGGCCGCCCTGCCGCGACTGGCGCCAGTAGATCGAGGCGAACTTCGTCGTCGCGAAGGTCCCCTTCATGTGCACCCGCACCACCGCATCCCACTCCTCCTCGGTCATGTTGAACACCATCCGGTCCCGCAGGATGCCGGCCGTGTTGACCAGGATGTCCAGCCTTCCCCAGGCGTTCAGCGCGGTCCGCACCATATCTTCGGCGGCGTCCATATCGGCCACGTCCCCGTAGTGCGCCATCGCCTCGCCGCCCGTCGCCGTGATCTCGGCCACCGTCTGCTCCGCGGGAGTCCGGTCCGCTCCCTCCCCGGCGACCGACGTGCCGAGGTCGTTCACCAGCACCCTGCAGCCCTCCCGCGCAAACAGCAGCGCCACCTCTTTGCCGATGCCGCGCCCGGCACCCGTGATGATCGCGGTTTTCCCTTCCAGTTTCCCGGCCATCGCAGTTCCTCGTGCACGAATTGCGTTCAGAGACCTCGGTCCCCGGGCGCGAATCTTACCCTCACGTCACTGTCGCCGGGAACCCCTCACGACGAGGCCGTAGCCGCCACGATGCGCTCGCTGTTCTCGACCAGCACATTCACCTGGCTCTCGCTGAGGTGGTCGTCCAGCATCGGCAGGAACACCGCATCCTCCGCATCGAGGTGCACCCGCGCCACGCCCCAGAGCGCGTACAGCAGCGCCGCCAGGTACTCCGCGTACGCGTCCGGCCTCCCGTCGTTTGCTGCGGCCTCCGCCAGCTTCGCCAGGTCGGAGCCCATGTCCCGGAGCGCATCGTGCTGACGCTCAAGCGGCAGGCACGAGCCCGGCTGGCCCACCACCCCGTCGACCGTCGGGAAGAGGGTGAACTCCTCTGCCCGGCAGGCCGGCAGCAGCACGCCGTTCACCCATGCCAGCGCACGTTCGAGCCCCGCCCGGCCGTCGTCCCACCGCCCGTCCGCCAGCGCGGACGCCGCCTCCTGCAACGAACCCAGCCCGTCGCGCAGCGATGCCCTCCACGCACGGTACGGCCCAATCACCCGGTCCATCGGCTACCCCCGCAGCACGTCTCCGCGCATCGTGCGCGCCTCGCCCCCGGCAGGCAACTCACGGCGCCCCGTGCTACCCTTTTCCCACACCCCAGCCAGCGAAACCGAGGTCCACCATGGCCACGAAAGACCCCCGCGAGCCCTTTACCCGCATCTCCGTGCAGGAAGCGAAGGAGAAGCTCGACCGCGGCGAGGCTGTCATGATCGACGTCCGCGAACCGCACGAATACGTCGAGGTCCACGCGAAGGGCGTCCGCCTGATCCCCGTCAACACCGTCATCAACGAAGTCCAGCAGATCCGCGAATTCGCCAACGGCAAAGAGGTCCTCTTCATCTGCCGCTCGGGCCAGCGCAGCGCGCTGGCCGCTGAGTTCGCCACCGCCGCCGGCCTCGACGACCTGCCCCTCTATAACGTCGAAGGCGGCACCATCGCCTGGGTCGAAGCGGGCTACCCCACCGGCGACTGACCCGCCCCGCGGCTTGACCATCAAACGATTGAATGAATAGGATTCCGCGACTGCACTGAGCGTAACCCGGGACTACCGACCGGTAAGCGCCAAACAACGCAGTCGGAGGGAACCACTCATGTCCGAACGGACCCGCTGGTCCAGGTTCACCTGGCTCCTGCTGGCCGCCGCCCTCGTCGCCGTCTTCGCCGTCGCCTGCGGCGGTGACGATGACGACGATGATGCCGGCAGCGGCGACGTCACCTACGGAACGGCTGGATTCAAGACCGTCGAGATCGCGGCAGGGGCGCCGATCAAGATCGGGATCTCCAGCCCGCTCTCCGGCGACCTTAAGGGCATCGGCGAACCGATCCAGAAGGCTGCCGAGCTCGCCGGCAAGGACAAGACCATCAAGGGCCACGCCATCGAGTTCGTCGCCAAGGACGACCTCTGCTCGCCCGACGGCGGCGCCGCAGCGGCCACCCAGCTCCTCCAGGAAGGCGTCGTCGCGGTGGTTGGGCCGGTGTGCTCCGGTGCGGTGGTCGCCGCCCAGCCGCAGTACGAGCAGGCTGGCGTCACCCACGTCTCGCCGTCCTCCACCGCCCACAAGCCAACCTACCCCGACCGCGGCCAGGTCTTCCAGACCTTCCTCCGCACCACCTATAGCGACGACATCCAGGGCCCGGCGCAGGCAAAGTTCGCCACCACCGAACTCAAGGCCAAGACCGCCTACATCGTCTACGACACCGACGCCTACGGCACCGGCCTCCGCGATGCCTTCAAGGCGGCCTTCGAAAAGGAAGGCGGCAAGATCGTTGGCAGCGAGGGCTATGAGAAAAAGCAGACCGACTTCAAGGCCATCGTCACCAACATCAAGAACGCCAAACCCGACCTCGTCTACTTCGCCGGCTTCTACTCCGAGGCGACGCCCTTCATCAAGCAGCTCCGCGCCGAAATGAAGGATGTGCCGTTCCTCGGCGGTGACGGCGTCAAGAACGACGAGTTCATCAAGGGCGCTGGCGCTGACGCTGAGGGTGCCTATCTCTCACTCCCCAGCCCCGTCTACACCAGCGCGGCGTACAACACCTTCGGCGAAAAGTTCGAAAAAGAGACCGGCATCAAGCGCGATGCCAGCCCCTTCGTCGCCGAGGCCTACGACGCCGCCACCATCATCATCAACGCCATCGAAAAGGTCGCCGAAGAGAAGGACGGCAAGCTCCTCATCGACCTCAAGAAGCTCAACGAAGAGATCCGCAAGACAGAGCTCGATGGCGCATCCGGCAAAATCAAGTTCGACGCCCGCGGCGAAAACGTCGGCGGCGAAACTCCCGTCTCGCTCTTCGTCGTCAAGAACGGCCAGTACGAACAGCTGCAGAAGTAGCCCGGTGGTACCGCGGGTTCATCGCGTCTGAACCCACATCCGGAGAGGCGCCAGCGGCCGCTGGCGCCTCTCCGCCCGTCCAGTCAGCCCCCAGGAGCAGCCAATGCTCGCGCCCCTCGCCCTCAACGTCAGCTTCTGGTCCGACCAGTTCGTGAACGGCCTCACCACCGGCAGCCTCTACGCCCTCATCGCCCTCGGCTACACGATGGTCTATGGCGTCCTCAAGATGATTAACTTCGCCCACGGCGAAGTCTTCATGCTCGGCTCTTTCGCCGGCTACGGGGCGCTCGTCGCCATGGGCGGGAACGACCTTTCCGGTCCGGTCGTCGCCCTGGCAATCCTCGGGGCCATCATCGTGGCCATGAGCGCCTCCGTCAGCGCGTCCGTCGTGATCGAACGCCTCGCATACCGACCGCTCCGCAACGCCCCGCGGCTCGCCCCGCTCATCAGCGCCATCGGCGTTTCCATCTTCCTCCAGTACCTTGTCCTCGACCAAACCAGCGCCCGGGCGAAGTTCTACCCCGATATCTTCCCCCGCGGCCAGCTCTCCGCAGGGCCGTTCAGCATCACCTACATCCAGCTCTTCCTCATCCTCTGCTCCATCGCCATGATGGTTGTCCTCACGCTCATCATTCAGCGCACCCGCCTCGGGCGCGCCATCCGCGCCGTTGCCGAAAATCCCACCAACGCCTCGCTCATGGGCGTCGATGTCAACCGCACCATCGTCTTCGTCTTCATCCTCGGCGCGGCCATGGCGGGTGTGGCA
>NZ_DAOUAO010000019.1:0-33111 GCF_034433535.1 Tepidiforma sp. | reverse complement strand
CACGCCTACGCCCGCCGCGACTACGACCTCGCACCCGGGGCCAGCCAGCACATCCGCCAGCGCCTCGATGCAGCCGCCCCCGCCCAGCTCGCCGGCCGGCCAGTCACCGGCTCCGACCGCACCGACGGCTGGCGCTTCCACTTCGATGGCGGCTGGCTCCTCTTCCGCCTCTCGGGCACCGAGCCGCTCCTGCGCATCTACACCGAGGTGACCGACGAGGCCCTCGTGACCCCGGTCCTCGATGCCGCGGCCGCCATCGCCGGGGTCCAGCCGTGAGCGAACCGCCGCCCGCCGCCGACCCCTCCGGCATGTGGCAGCACATCGCCGGCTTCGGCGAGCAGCTCCGCCTCGCCTGGGCACAGTCCCACGACCTGCGGCCCCCGGTCCGGCGTGCGCCTTCCGCCGTGGTCGTCGCCGCCACCGGCGGGTCCGCTGCCGCCGCGGATATCGTCGCCGCCCTCGCCGCGCCCACCAGCGAAATCCCCATGGTCGTCGCCCGCGGCCGCGAACTGCCCAACTTCGTCGGCGAAACCACCCTTGTGGTCGTCGTCTCCTGCTCGGGCAACACCCCGGAAACGCTCGCCCTCTACGACGACGCCTGGCGCCGCGACGCCCCCATCCTCGCCATCACCCGCGGCGGGGCACTCGCCCGGCGCTGCGCCGAGGACGGCATCCCCGTCCACACCTTCGACTACCCCCCACCGCCCCGGGCGGCCATCGCGCACACCCTCGCCCCCCTCCTCCGCCTCACCGAGCGCCTCGGGCTCGCACCCATCACCAGCGCCGACGTGCACACCGCAGCCTCCCTCCATGAAGAGCTGACCGCCGGCCCCTGCGCACCGGTCCCCGGGAGCCCCTGCGCCGCCCTCGCAGCGCGCCTCGCCGGCGCCGTGCCCCTGCTCCTCGCAGCCGGCCACCTCGCCCCGGCTGCCGAGCGTGGCCGCAATCAGCTCGCGGAGAACAGCAAGCTGCTCGCCGCCTCTGCGGTGCTCCCCGAGGCCGCCCACAACCTCATCGCGGCCTTCCAGCCCGGCACCGGCTCCTCTTGGACCGTGCTCACCCTCGAAGCCGAGGCAGACCCCGCCGCGCCCTACTTCGAGGCCGTCGCGGCCCTCTGCGCAGCGCGCGGCATCCCAATTGAGCGCCTGGAAGTCCCCGGGGCTACCCCGCTCCAGCAGGCCGTCGCCGCGCTCGCACTGGTCGATGCCCTCTCCTGGCATCTCGCCATCGCGCGCGGCGTGGACCCGACCCCGATCCCCGAGATCGATGACCTGCGCAGCCGCATCGGCGCCCGCCAGTGACTTCCCCAACGCGCCCGCGCGACGTAACCTGAAACCCTGCGGAAACGAACGGAGGGCAATCGGCCGACCAGCCACCCCTCCCGCCAGAGCCCGCCCGGGCAGCCGCGACCGAATGGCGCGGCAGGCAGCCGGCGTCCCGACCGGGAACCGCCGGCCCACAGGTTCGTCCCGCGAAAGGACCCGTCTATGGCGCGCATGACCGGCGCACAAATGGTGCTGGAGTCCCTCCAGCGCGAAGGAGTCGAAGTCATCTTCGGCTACCCCGGAGGCGTCGTCCTCCCCCTCTACGACACCCTTCCCCAGTATCCCGGCATCCGTCACATCCTCGTCCGCCACGAGCAGGGCGCGGCCCACATGGCCGATGGCTACGCCCGCGCCAGCGGTCGCATGGGCGTTTGCCTTGGAACCAGCGGCCCCGGCGCCACCAACCTCGTCACCGGCATCTGCACCGCCTGGATGGACTCCGTCCCCGTCTTCGCCCTCACCGGGAACGTCAGCCGCACCCTCCTCGGCAAGGATGGCTTCCAGGAAGCTGACATCACCGGCATCACCCACTCCATCACCAAGCACAACTACCTCGTAATGCGGCCCGAGGAGGTCCCCCTCACCATCCGTGAGGCCTCCCACATCTGCCGCACTGGCCGTCCCGGCCCCGTCCTCGTGGATATCCCCAAGGACGTCTTCCAGGAAGCCGCCGAGTTCGAATGGCCCGAGCAGGTCCACCTCCGCGGCTATCGCCCCACCTACGAGGGCCACGCCGGCATGATCCGCCGCGCAGCCGAGCTCATCGACCAGTCCCGCCGGCCGATCATCATCGCCGGCCACGGCATCATCTGGTCCGACGCCCAGGAGGAACTGGTCGCCCTTGCCGAAAAGGCCGAGATCCCCGTCATCACCACCTTCCTCGGCATCGGCGGCTTCCCCGAAGCGCACCGCCTCTCCTACGGCTGGCTCGGCATGCACGGCATGTTCTACGCCAACATGGCCGCCGACAATGCCGACCTCGTCATCGGCGTCGGCATGCGCTTCGACGACCGCGCCATGGGCCGCTTCAAGGACTTCAACCCGGGCGTCAAAATCATCCACATCGATATCGACCCCGCCGAGATCGGCAAGAACTTCCCCACCGCCGTCCCGATCGTCGGCAGCGCCAAGAACGTCCTCCCGCGCCTCACCGAACTGGTCAAAGAGGCGCGCCACACCGAGTGGCTGAACTGGATCGACCAGGTCCGCGAGGAGCACCCCTCGCTCCACATCCGGGAAAGCCGGCGCATGCTCCCCCAGTACGTCATGCGCACCCTCTACGAAGAAACCGAGGGCAACGCCACCATCGTCACCGGCGTCGGCCAGCACCAGATGTGGGCCGGCCAGCACTACTTCTACAAGCGCCCCCGCCAGCTCATCTCCTCCGGCGGCCTCGGCACCATGGGCTTCGAACTCCCCGGCGCCATCGGTGCGCAGGTTGCCCTCCCCGAAGCCGAAGTCTGGGCAATCTGCGGCGACGGCGGCTTCCAGATGACCATGCAGGAGCTCGCCGTCGTCGTCGATGAGAACCTGCCGCTCAAGATCGCCATCTTCAACAACGGCTACCTCGGCATGGTCCGCCAGTGGCAGCAGCTCTTCTACGACCGCAACTTCGTCGCCGTGGCGATGACCCAGCCCGACTTCTGCAAGATCGCCGACGCCTACGGCATCCGCGCCATCCGCGTCGAGACCAAGGCCGAAGTCCAGCCCGCCATCCGCGAAGCCCGCGCCCACCGCGGCCCCATCCTGATCGACTTCCAGATCGACCAGGAGGAAAACGTCTGGCCGATGGTGCCCGCCGGCGCCGCCCTCTCCGAAACCATCGAAGCCCCCGCCGAGGAGCTTGCCCGGTGAACCCTTCCGTCAACGGCCACCACCGCAAACGCGCCAACCATCACACCGTCGTCGCCATCGTCGAGGACAAGCCCGGCGTGCTCATGCGCGTCGCCAGCCTCTTCCGGCGGCGCGGCTTCAACATCGAGTCGCTCACCGTCGGCCACTCCGAAATGCCCGGCCTCAGCCGCATGACCATCGTCGTGGACGGCGATAGCGCCCCCGTCGAGCAGGTCGAAAAGCAGCTCTACAAGCTCATCGACGTCATCAAAGTCAGCGACCTCAGCCAGGAGGATATCGTCGCCCGCGAACTGGCCATGATTAAGGTCCGCTGCAACAACCTCAACCGCCACGAGCTCCTCGATATCGCCGCCGTCTTCCGCGCCGATATCGTCGATATCGCCACCAACTCCATCATCCTCCAGGTCGTCGGCGACGAGGACAAGATCGACGGCCTGATCAAGATGTGCGAGCCCTACGGCATCCGCGAACTCTCGCGCACCGGGCGCATCGCCATGGTCCGCGGCACGAAGACCACCACCGTCCACGAGCCCGAACCTGAGCGCATCGCCCGCTTCCACCAGACGCAGGGCCGCCGCGTCGAGGGCGAGCTTCCCTTCAGCAGCGACTGACCTGTCCGCCGCCGGCTCAGCTCGAACGGGGCTCCCGCGCAGGGAGCCCCGTCCCTTGTTCTGCGGCACTAGAGGGCGTGCCCTTCCCCCTCGAGCCCGTGCTTCGCCCGCTCCTGCGCCTGCAGCGCGCCAATCTCCTCCGCCGCCCGGTTGTAGATCTGCGGCACCTCCCAGCCGTTGAGGCCCGCGTACGTGTCGATCTGGCTCCGGTGATGGATATCATGCTCCACCATCATCGCCAGGATCCGCCCGCCCGAGAGCGTCCCGTCGCTGTCAATCATCGGGATGCGCCGTTCCAGCCACTCGTCCGGAGTCCCGCGCAGCAACTCGGCGAACCGCTCGAAGCTCTCCCGCAGTGCCGGCACCCACAGCTCGCGCCGGCTCACGTCCGGCGGCTCCGGGCTGATCCAGCCCCGGCCCAGGTACGCGCTGGCAAAGTACAGCCGCGACCCGCACATGTGCCCCACCAGCTTGTTGATGCTCCACGCCCGCTCACCCTCGCCCGTCGCCGGCCTCCACCCGTCCGCTTCCGGCGGCAGGGCGCCGATATCGCGCATCGCCCGCCGGTTAACCCCCTCGAAATACCCCAGGAACGCCTCCACCGAGCGGTACACCATGGAACACCCCCTGCCTTCGTGAACATGTGCGCCTTGTTCCCCGCGCCGGGCCATCCTACCCTACACCCCATCTCGCCACGAACCCCATGATCAAGCTCGAAATCTCCGCCCGCGGCCTGCTCATCGCCATCGCGGCCGTCGTCGGCATCTGGTTTGCTGCCCGCCTCTGGCCGCTCGTCCTCATCGTCGTCACCTCCTTCATCTTCATGGCCGCCCTCCTTCCCTACGTCGACTGGATGGTCCGGCGCGGCATCAACCGCGTCGTGGCCGTCCTCCTCATGCTCGCAGGCATCGTCCTGGTGCTCGGGAGCATGGTCGCCATCGTCGCCCCGGCCGTCGTGTCCGAATTCCAGGACCTGCGCAGCAACCTCCCCGATTACGCTGCTGACGTCGAAACCTTCGCCTCCGACCTCGGCTTCAATACAGAAGACTGGGACCTCCCCGAGCGTGCCGCCGATATCGACTGGAACCGCCTGATCAGCGGCAGCCAGGTGGTCGACTACGGCCAGCGCGTGATTGTCGGCTTCGTCACCGGCATCACCATCGCCGTCCTCACGGCCTACCTGCTCGTCGAATCCCCGCGCCTCCGCCGCTTCCTCTTTCGCTTCATCCCCGCCGAACGGAAACCCGATGCCGAGCACTTCCTCCGCGCCCTCGAACGCGTCGTCGGCGGCTACGTCCGCGGACAGCTCATCACCTCGCTGATCATCGGCATCTACACCATGGTCGTCCTGCTGGTCACCGACGTCCCCAATGCAGTCGCCTTCGGCGTGCTGGCGGCCTTCGCCGATATCATCCCCCTCGTTGGCGCCATCATCGCGGTGGTCCCCGCCACCGTCGCCGCCTTCCAGGAATCGCCGACCCAGGCGATCGTCGTCCTCGTTGCCCTGCTCATTTACCAGCAGTTCGAAGACCGCTTCCTCGTGCCCCGCGTGTACGGTCAGACCCTCAACCTCCCCTCGCTCGTCGTCCTCCTCGCCGTCCTCGCCGGCGCCGAGCTGATGGGCATCGTCGGCGTGCTCCTCGCCCTGCCCGCAGCGGCAGCTGGCCGTGTCGTCCTCGATTACTACCTCGAACGGCGGGAAAACGGCGCCGGCCAGCAGCTCCCCGCCGAAGAGGTCTTCGCTCCCGACGACCCGCCCGCAGTTCCCTGACGCCGTCCTGACCCCGGGGTGATACCAAAAGCGGGGCCCCCCGGATGAGGGGCCCCGCGCGTGCGGCTATCCGCGTCCGGCGGTGTTATTTCTGCAGGATGTGGATCGTGCAGGCCGAGCACAGGCCGATGACGTGCGCCAGGCCCACCTTCGAGCCTTCGACCTGCCGCTGGCCGGCCTGGCCGCGCAGGTGGAAGACGATCTCGGCGATGTTCGCCACGCCCGTCGCACCGAGCGGGTGCCCCTTCGAGAGCAGGCCGCCCGAGGCGTTGACCACCGCCTTCGTCTTCGGCTGGTAGGTCTTGTCGCGGAACGGCGCGACGTCCTCCTCGTACTTGGTCGGGATCTTGTTGCCGAGCCACGGCGCGCCGCTGGCCACGTGCATCGCGGCCTCGCCGTCGCCGCAGAGGCCGAGGTTCTCGTAGTGCAGGAGCTCCGCCGTCGCGAAGCAGTCATGCAGCTCGACCTGGTCGAGGTCCTCCGGCCCGACGCCCGCCTGCTCGTAGGCCAGCTTCGCGGCGTTGCGGGTCAGCGTGTTGATGTCCGGCAGCGTCAGGTCGCGGTCCGTGAACGGGTCGCTCGTCAGCACGCTGGCCGCGACCTTGATCGGCTGGGTCGTGAACTGCCGCGCCTTGTCCATCGAGGTCAGGATCGCCGCCGCCGCGCCGTCGCCCGTCGGGCAGCACATCAGCAGCGTGTTCGGGTAGGCGATCATGCGCGAGTTCAGCACTTCATCCAGCGGCGATTCCTTCTGGTACTGCGCCAGCGGGTTCATCGTGCTGTGCCAGTGGTTCTTCACGCTCGCCAGCGCGAAGTGCTCCTGCTTCGTCCCGTACTTGCGGGCGTGCTCCATGCCGGCCATGCCGAAGACCGCCGGCATCATGTACGAACCGACGCGCCCCTCGAGGCTGGTCGCCGGGTCGCCCCGCGAGCCGAGCAGGCCCTGCTTGCCCATCTGCTCCGAGCCGACCGCCATCACCACGTCGTACGCGCCGGAGGCCACCGCGAAGTACGCCTCCCGGAACGCCGTCGAACCGGTCGCGCAGGCGTTCGCCACGTTCACCACCGGGATGCCGGTCTGGCCGACCTGCTGCAGGATCCGCTGGCCCGAGCCCGAGGTCTGGTACAGGTTGCCGCTGTACAGCGCCTCGATCTGCTTCATCTCCATGCCCGCGTCCTTCAGCGCCTCGAGCACCGCCTGCGCCGAAAGCTGGGCAAAGTCCCGGTCCGCATAGCGGCCGAACTTGATCATCGCAATGCCGACAATTGCTACTTCGCGCATCTTCTCAACCTCCTTCGCGCGCCCGGGCCTACTTGCCCTCTTCGATCGGCGTGAACCGGTAGGCGATGTACGAGTTGCCTTCCCGGTCTTCCGAGACCTTCTCGGTGAACATCTTCACCCGCATGCCGAACTTCATGTTCTCCGGCTTCGGCTCGATGCCCACGATGTTCGTGTTCACGCTTCCGCCGCCATCCAGGTCCACCACCGCCGCGATGTACGGCGCCTGCACGTACGGCGTCGCCTGGTGAATGATCGTCCACACGTGCACCGTGCCGGTGCTCGCCAGCCGAACCGTCTCGAACGGGCCAGCGCTGCTGCACTTCCCGCAGAACAGCCGCGGCCCTACGTACTTCGTCCCGCAGTTCTTGCAGACCGAGCCGTTCAGGTAATCCTGGTCGCGCGTTTCACCGAGCGTCAGGTGCGGCACCAGTGGGCGTACTTCGCCCTGCGTTGCTGTCGCTTCTGCCAATCCTGGACCTCCTTCTTCGTGCTGCCCGGGAATCCCGCTCGCAACGGCACAGCCCCGGGGCAAGGGCAGCGCCGCACCGTATTGTTCGCCCCCCGCAAAACGCTGTCAACGAACTTCGCCCATTTCTGAATCCCCGGCTCCTGTCGAATCCCCCGGCCTCGCCGGCGGCGCCATCGCCCGCAGCACCCGCACCAGCAGCGTCATCCATCCCTCGCCCGCGCTCACCCGGTCGATGCGCACCTGTCGCGGTCCCGGCAGCACCCCGCGCAGCCCCAGCTGCCGCACGCGCTTGCGCAGCTCCTCCGTGGTACCCCCGCGCACATACAGGTGGAACATCTCGTCGTCAGTATCAATCGCTTCGACATTCGCCCGCCGGGCCAGGTTTCGCACCAGCGCCACGTACAGCAGGTTTTCCACCGTCGGCGGCAGCGGCCCGAACCGGTCGCGCAGCTCTGCCTGCATCTCCGCCACCTCCTCCGGGCGCTGCAGCCGCCCAACGCGCTCGTAGGCGTTCAGCCGCACGTGCACATCCTCCATGTAGCTCTCCGGGATGTGCGCGCTCAGCGGCAGGTCGATCTTCGGCGCCGGCAGCACCGGCTCCACCTCCCGCGGCGGCGCCTCGCCCATGCCCTGCTTCAGCGCTGCCACCGCCTCGGCCACCAGCTTCGTGTACAGCTCGAACCCCACCTCGGCGATGTGCCCGCTCTGCTCCGTCCCCAGCACGTTGCCCGCACCGCGGATCTCGAGGTCGCGCAGCGCCACCTGGAAGCCGGCCCCCAGCTCGTTCGCCTCGAAGATCGCCTCGAGGCGTTTCTGCGCCGCCTCGCTCATCACCCGGTCACGGTCGTACAGCAGGTAGGCGTAGGCGCGGTTCGCCGAGCGCCCCACCCGGCCGCGCAGCTGGTAGAGCTGCGCCAGCCCCAGCCGGTTCGCTTCATTGATGATGATGGTGTTCGCGCTCGGGATATCCAGCCCGCTCTCGATGATCGTCGTGCACACCAGCACGTCGTGCTCCCCGGACTGGAACTCCAGCATCACCCGCTCGAGCTGCTCCTCTGGCATCTGCCCGTGCCCGATGGCGATGCGCGCCTCCGGCACCAGCTCCTGTACCCGGCGGGCGATGCGCTCGATGTTCTGCACCCGGTTGTGCACGAAATACACCTGCCCGCCCCGCTGCAGCTCCCGCTCGATCGCCTCCCGCAAGATTTCGTCGTCCCACGGCATCACGTAGGTGCGAATCGGCTGGCGCTCCTCCGGCGGCGTCATGATCGTGCTCATGTCGCGAATGCCCACCAGCGACATCTGCAGCGTGCGCGGGATCGGCGTCGCCGAGAGCGTCAGTGTGTCGACCTCCGCGCGCATCTGCCGCAGCCGCTCCTTGTGGCTCACCCCGAACCGCTGCTCTTCATCGATAATCACCAGCCCGAGGTCACGGAACGCCACGTCCTTCTGCAGCAGCCGGTGTGTCCCGATGACGATATCCACCTCCCCCTCGGCCAGCCCCTTCAGGATCTCGCGCTGCTCTTCCGCGCTGCGAAATCGCGACAGCACCTCCACCCGCACCGGGAAGCCGGCGACCCGCTCCCGAAACGTCGCGCCGTGCTGCTCCGCCAGCACCGTCGTCGGCACGAGCACCGCCACCTGCTTGCCGTCCATCACCGCCTTGAACGCCGCCCGGACGGCGACCTCCGTCTTCCCGTAGCCCACATCCCCGCAGACCAGCCGGTCCATGGGGCGAGGCCGCTCCATATCCGCCTTCACCTCAGCAATCGCCGCCAGCTGGTCCTGCGTCTCCACGAACGGGAACGACGCCTCCATCTCCATCTGCCATGGCGTGTCCTCCTTGAACGCGTGCCCCTGTGCCAGCTGCCGCCGCGCGTACAGCTCCAGCAGGTCGTGCGCCATCGCCAGCACGGCCTGCTTCACCCGCCGCTTCGAACGGGCCCAGTCCTGCGTGCCGAGGCGCGTCAGCGCAGGCGGGTGGTCCGTCGGCCCGATGTACCGGCTGACCGACTCGAGCTGGTCCGCCGGCACGTACAGCCGGTCGCCCTCGGCGTACTGCAGCTCGAGGTACTCCCGCTCCACGTCGCCGACCCTGCGCCGAACCAGTCCGCCATAGCGCGCGATGCCGTGGTCGGCATGGACGACATAATCGCCGACCTCCAGCCCCGCAACCAGCTCCGACCGCACGCCATGGCGCGTTCGAACCGGCCGCCGCCGCTTGCGGAAGCCGAACACCTCCGCGTCCGTCAGCAGCACGGTCCCCGCCTCCGTCACCACCCCGCCCGAGATCGCCGCCGGGACCAGCGTCACCGTCCCGCTCTCCGGCACCGTCTCGAGCGCACGCGCCGCCCGGCAGCGCACGCCTTCTTCCTCCAGCACCTCAGCCAGCCGCAGCGCCTGCACCGAGGCGATCACCACCCTCCGTCCCTCCCGCTGCCACGCCGCCGCCTGCCCCGCCACGACCCGCAACCGCCCTCCAAATCCCGGCGCCGCGGAGACCGGCAGCGTCGAGCCCGCCAGCTCTTCCCCTCCGAACCGGAGCAGCACCAGGTCCGCACACGCCTCCAGCCTGGCCGCCAGCTCCGCGGCATCCCGGCGCAGGGCCGGCAGCCCGCGCGGGATCGCCCCGCGCGCCTCCAGCTCTGCCCTCGTCCGCGCGTCGTACTCCAGCGCCTGCTCGAGCGCCTGCCTGCCCTCCACCGGGTCGAACACCACCACGGCGGTGCCCTGGCCACGGTGGTCGAGCGCGCTCCCTTCCGCCAGCAGCCGCTCGAAGAACTGGCTGAAATCGCTCCGCCCGCCCGCCGCGATCGCCTGCAGCGCCTCGATGACCGCCTCGGCGCCCTCGCCGGTGGCTTCCAGTCGCTCGGCCAGCGCCGCAGCCGCAGCGCGCAGCCCCTCCCGTGCCGTCGAAACCGGCGGGATCAGCACCTCCTGCAGCCGGCCGGCGCTCCGCTGGGTCGCCAGGTCGACCGCCCGGATGCTCTCGATGGCGTCCCCGAAGAACTCGACCCGGACCGGCCGTTCGAACCCCGCCGGGAAGATGTCGACCAGGCCCCCGTGCCGCGCCGCCGTGCCGGGCGCGTCGGCCAGCGTCTCCATCGCGTACCCGGCGCCCTCGAGCCAGGCCAGCAGCGCTGACGGCGACATCGCCCCCCCGACCTCGAGCCGCAGATCTTCCGCCTCCGGCGCCGGCGGCGCTACGTGGTCAGCCAGCGCCGGCCACGAAGCGACCACCAGCTCGCGCCCGTCGCCGCTCAGTGCCCGCAGCGCCCGTGCCTTTTCCACCCCGGCCGAGGGGTCGTCGCGAACGAACTCGTAGGGCAGCGTCTCCCGCTCGGGCAGGCGCAGCACCGGCCGCGAACTGAGGACCGCGAGGTCGTCCGCCAGCGCCTGCGCTGACGAAGGGGTCGGTGCAACCACCAGGACCGGGCCGGTGTTCTGCTCGGACACCGCTGCGGCGATGGCCGCCCGGGCGCTTTCGGGCACCGCAAGGCGTGCTCCGCCCTCCCGCCTGCGCAGCAGGTGGGCCAGCTCTTCGGCGATCGCGGCCGCAACGCCCGCGAGCTCACCAGCCAGCGCGAACCCTCGGCGGCAGCTGCCGCCTCGTCCAATCTACAGCCTCCGGGGGCATCTCCTCACGCCATGAGTCGCCACTAGCCGGCGTCTGTCGGTCGCCTGCCTCGCGCCGTTCCCCAGCGTTCGCGTCACCTCGATTGCGGCGCGCTTCCCACGTACCAGATGACGTCGCTCTCGCATGTGGGATGAGGGGGAACCAGCCACTCGCTCCCGGCAGCGTCCTTCCTGGCCGCCGAACCGTGGACCTGCACGACCTCTCCCACGCGCAGCTCGCCCCCCTCGTATGTCACGGCCTGGTTCTTGGCGTCCCAGCCCGTGCCGATGCTGAAGGCAAGCAGCACCGGCCGCCCGGACGGCGCGGGCGATTCGCCCACAGGGTCAATGATGAACAGGCACTGGCCCTGGAGTACCAGCGTCCCGATCAGGAGTGCATCGCCGTCGTTCCGACCGCCGTAGATGGCCAGCGGCCCGGTTCGACCTCCAACGGTCTGCAGGCACGGCCCCGACCTCAAGAAGAGCTCCGTGGGCGCGCGAAAGCAGAGGTCGACCAGGAAGGATTGACCATCCTGGTCGCGGGGCAGCGCAGCCGAGTAGCGCCTCGCCGCACCCAGCCACTCCCACAGGGTGCCGCAGCTGGCCAGGGTCCCCGAGAGCTCCGCCTCGCCCCGCGCCGCGCGGATCATCGCCGCGTCGCACTCCGGCGAGAATTTCTCGAGACCCTCCAGGGTCGCCGGCGGTGGCGGAGTCACCCACGCGATGGGCGTCGGCGGGCGCTGGTCCTCCCCGCCGCTCGCGCACCCGACGAAGCCGGCCCATGCCAGGGCCGCCACGCCCAGCAGCACGGCGGCCCTCACTACCCGCGCGCCCGGTCGCTTCCCAATCGAGGCAATCACCCCCTGCGCCATTCGGTCCATCGCGGCCCTACTGGCGCTCACCGGGCGATGCGAGCAAGACGATGCTGGCCTGTCGCCGGAGATCGGCCAGCACCTCCTCGCGCGACTTCTGCAGCTCCTGAAGGTAGCGTCCGCGAAGGACAAGACCGCGGTACGCTGCCCGGACCCGCTGGTCGTTCAGAGCGGTCGCAGCCGACGCACCACGTGCCTCCAGTGCCGCATTCACCAGCTCCACGATGTCAGGCGGGGTCTCCGGACTGTTGAGAGGGTCCAGGATTCCGCTGCGGATCGCCGCGTCGACCTCCCACTCCTCCACCCGCACTCCGGCCGCGACCGCCGCCTGCGCCAGGAGCGTGTCGTCGATGAGGTCGTTCAGGAGTTCCCCACGGGACTTCGTGCCCACGCCAATGAGGTCGGCAGTAGCGACGTGAACCTCGAGGGCCCCACCGGTGATGGGCTCGCCGTTGACGGTGGCGACCACGGCGTCCTGGTCCGGAGTTCCGCCATCCCGGAGCTCCCGCAGCCGATCTGCCGCCTCACGTGTCGCGGTTTCGGCGCCGCCTGGTGACGCCGCGCCCGGCCAGGCAATGCCAGCCAGGAGGCCGAGGATCATCATGAACCCGGTGAGTTTCACGGCGCGATGGTGTGACATGAGCCTCGCTAGCACCCAACCGCCCCCGTGGGTGTAAGTTTCTTGCACTCGTTGCGCGTGTGGTTACAGCCGCCTCCGGCCCCTCCGGCTGCATAGAGACCCGCCGATGTCCTTTCGATGGCTGTCAGCAGTGTCCATGTATTGAGGCCCCAGGTGCTCGTCCACCGATCAAAGTCGCCGCTGGAGTAATCAAAACCCATCACCAGGTAGGTCCTGAGAGGCCCGCTCGCACCGTCGAGTGTGTAGGTGCTCTGTGCCATCGTCCACGTTCCGTCGGGCCACCATGCCGAGGTCCAGACGCGGTGAGCATGCGAGTTGATCAGGGTCGTCGGGTTCTGCGGATACGCGTAAAACGTAGTTTGAGACGTGAAGTTCCAGCTCGCCGCCACCGGGAAGCCGTCGACGATGAAGACTGCGGTCGTGGTGTAGCCCCGGTGGCTCCCGCTGGTAAGGCCCGGCGTCTCGCCGGCAATTGCCGGGCAACCGTATCGGGCACGCACCGTCATGCTGGAGAACCGTCCGAGTCCGAAGCGGAACGCTCCCACGACCGTCAGGCTAGGACCAGCGAAGGCTCCTCCACATCCGTAGCCACTACTGATTTTTGCGCTCGGCCAGCAATCCCAACGCCAGCCTGCCGGCCTCCCTCCGGTTCGCCACGCCCAGCTTCGTGACCAGGTGCGCCACGTGCGTTTCGACCGTGCGCCGGCTGATGCCCAGGGCTTCGGCGATCTCATCGTTGCTCAGCTGCAAGGCAAGAAGCCGCAGTACCTCGCGTTCACGCCTGGTCAGGCCGTGCATTGCCATGGGCTCCTCCTTCTCCGTCCCGCTCCAGGGGGAGGACGCGACTACCAACGCGCTCGCACCATAGTCCAATCCAGCAAGACGTTTCAACGGTTTCCGACGTCGCCGGCGCCGCCCTGGCGGCGACTTCAGGAAGCTCTGTCAGAGCCGGCTCCCGCACAGCCGGCACCCATGTGTACCATGTCCCCGTGAGCGCCCGCGTAGCGCACCGCCGCGCCCTCCTCCTTGGTCTGGCCCTCACCCTTTGGTTCACCGCCGTCCAGGCCGCGGTCGGCCTCGCCGCGGGCTCCATCGCCCTCGTCTCCGATGCGGGCCACATGCTCACCGACTCCCTCGGCCTCGGCTTCGCCTACCTTGCCGCAACCATCGCCGCCCGCCCGCCCGATGCCCGCCGAACCTTCGGCTACGCCCGCGTCGAAGTGCTCGCCGTGCCAGTCCACGTCGCCCTCCTCTTCACCATCGCCGGGTTCATCCTCTTCGAATCGTTCCAGCGCCTGGGCGGCGACCACGAAATCGAAGCCGTCTCCGTCCTCGTCACCGGCCTCCTCGGCCTCGCCATCAACATCGTCGTCATCAACATCCTCCACGGTCACAGTCACCACAGCCTGAACGTCCGCGGCGCCCTGCTCGAAGCCTTCGCCGATGCCCTCGGCTCGGTCCTTGTCATCGCCTCCGCCCTCGCAATCCTCCTCGGCGCACCGCCCGCGCTCGATGCCCTCGCCGCCATCCTCATTGCGGCGCTCGTCGTCCCGCGCGCAATCGACCTCCTCCGGCAGGTCGCCGGCATCCTCATGGAGAGCGCCCCGCCCGGCCTCGACCCGCGCGAAATTGCCGCCGCCGCCAGCGAAGTCCGCGGCGTCTCCGGCCTCCACGATGTCCATGTCTGGAGCATCGCCCCGTCCTTCCCCGCCCTCAGCGCCCACGTCGAACTGAACGACGCCGGCTGCACCGAGCACGTCCTCACCGACCTCGCCACCCTCTTCCGCGAACGTTTCGGGATCGGCCACGTCACCCTCCAGCCCGAGACGCCGGCCCTCCACCTCGCCATCGAGTGCTGCACCAGCCCCGATGCCGGGCTCCTCACGCCCGACCACGCCCACCAGCCAGCATCGCGATGAACCGCCTCTCCCGCCGGGCGCTGCTCCTCGGCGGGGGGCTCGCTGCGGCAGGAGCAGCCGCTGCCGGCCTCCTCGCCCGCCGACGGGACTCGCCGCCGCCCGGGCAGCCCGCTCCGTCCCCTGCTGCAGGGCCATCGCCGGTCCCCGCTGGCTCGACCCCCTCGCCGTCACCGCAGCCGCCCCGCGGCGGCACGACGACCATCGCCCTTCCCGCCCTGCTGTCGTTCGATACCTTCGATGCCCTGCGGTCCGGTGCTCCGCCCGTGGTCGAACTGCTCGGGCGCACCCACTCCCGCCTCCTCCAGTGGTCGGGCCCCGCCGATGACCTCCTCGAGGGCGACCTCGCTGCCGCCCGCGAATCCCCCGACGCCCTCACGCTCCTGCTCCACATCGCCCCCCGCGCCCGCTGGCACCGCCTCCCGCCGCTCGATGCCCGCCCGGTGACCGCGGACGATGTCGCGCAGCACCTCCGACGCGCCCTGGTGCTTTCCCGTGCCGGCGGGCTCCCGCTCGCCCAGCGCACCGCCCCGCTCCTCGCCATCGACCGCGTCGAAGTCCCCGCCGCCGATACCGTACGGCTTCGCCTTTCCCGCCCCGAGCCGCTGCTGGCTGCCGCCCTGGCCGCGGAGTTCGCCCTTGTCCAGGCCCCGGAGCTCGCCGAGGCCATGCAGTCCGCCCCCGACCCCCTCGACCCCGCGCTTGTCGTGGGCTCCGGCCCCTGGTCGCCGGCTGCGATCGAACCCGGCCGCATCGAGCTGACCACCTGGACCGGCGGCAACCGCCCGCCCCTGCTCGATCGCCTCATCCTCACCGGCCCCGGCGATGACCTCGCCCGCTTCGAGGCCGGCGAAGTCGACGAGTTCACCGCCATCGACCGCCGCGATGCGGCCGTCGCCCGCACGTTGGCCGCGCAGGAGTTCGCCCGCCCGGCCCGCGAGTCGGTCATCTCCTCCTTCGCCATCGACGCGCCGCCGTGGAACAACCCGGAATTGCTCCGGGCGATCTCGGGCGCCCTCAATCGTGGCTGGCTCGCCGACGCGCTCTTCGGCGGACGCGCGCTCCCTGCCGGCCCGCTTCCCCCGCTGTATGCCGCCGCGCCGTCCGAAGCCGACCTCGCCCCCCTCCCCGGCTACCACCCCGACCCCGCCGCCGACGCCCGCGATGCCCGGCAGCGCTGGCTTGCCGCCGGCGGCCCCGCGCTCGGCACCATCACGATCGACCTCCCCGCCATCTTCGACCCGCGCTATGCCGCCAGCGCCATCGTCATCGGACGCCTCAACGACATCCTCGGTCCCCAGTTCCGCCCGGCCGTCGAAAGCTACGTCACTATCAGCCGCCGCGTCCTCGAGGGGTACTACGGCAACGGCAACGCAGCCTTCTGGTTTGGCTGGGGTCCTCAGCTGCCCTCTCCCGCCCCCCGGGAAGCCCTGCTGCAGCTTTACGGGAACACCCTCTCACCGTCCGAACGCGCAGCCCTCCTCGCCGCCGACCCCGCAGACTCCCCGCCTCTCCGTGACCTCCAGCGAAGCATCGCCGCCGACGCCTTTCGCGGCGTCATCCCCTGGGTGCACCAGCAGTTCGAACTTTTCCGGCGCCCCGGCCACCACGGGCCCCCGCCTTCGCCATTTTGGGATGGCCGCCGCGACATCCTGCGCTACCGGCTCCCCTGATCCGGTGCACCGGGTGTCCCTCAACAGGCCCCGGGGGATACTGGAGCCCGGATGGATCTCCTTACCCTGCTGCTCTTTCTCGCCGGCATCGCCCTGCTCATCGTCGGTGCCGAAGGGCTCGTCCGCGGCGCTGGCCACCTCGCGGTTGCCATTGGCATTTCGCCCCTTGTCGTGGGTCTCACCGTCGTCGCCTTCGGCACCAGTTCTCCCGAACTCGCCGTAAGCGTCGCCTCGTCGTTCGGCGGCCAGCCCGACCTCGCCATTGGCAACGTCGTCGGCAGCAGCATCTTCAACATCCTCGTCATTCTCGGCCTGGCCTCCCTGGTCGCCCCGCTTGTGGTCCACCAACAGCTCGTCCGCTTCGAAGTCCCGCTGATGATCGCCGTCTCCGCACTGGTCCTGCTCTTTGCCCTCAACGGCGTCATCGGCCGCATTGAAGGTCTCCTCCTGTTCGCCGGCGTCATCGCCTACACGGCCTGGGCTATCATCAAGAGCCGCCGCGAAACCCGCGAGGTCCAGGCCGAGTACGAAGCCGAGATCGACGGCCGCCCGGTCAACGCCCGCACCGTGGCGCTGGATGTCGTCCTTGTCGTCGGCGGACTGGGCATGCTCGTCCTGGGTTCCGACTGGTTCACCGACGGCGCCGTCGAAATCGCCGAGTTCTTCGGCGTCAGCGAACTTGTCATCGGCCTCACCATCGTGGCCGCGGGCACCTCCATGCCGGAGGTCGCCACCTCAGTGGTCGCTGCCGTCCGGGGAGAACGCGATATCGCCGTCGGCAACGCCGTCGGCAGCAACATCTTCAACCTGCTCGCCGTCCTTGGCGCCACCGCGCTCGTCTCACCCGGCGGCATCCCTGTCGCCGATGCCGCCATCCGCTTCGATATCCCGGTGATGCTTGCCGTTGCCGCCGCTGCCCTCCCAATCTTCTTCACCGGCTACGTCATCACCCGCGCGAACGGTCTGTTCCTCCTCGCCTGCTACGCCGCCTACACCGCCTACCTGCTGCTCGATGCCTCCGACCACGACGCCGTCGGGCCGTACAGCCGCGTCATGCTCGGCTTCGTCCTCCCCATCGTTGCCGTGACCATCCTCGTCCTTGCCGCCCGCTTCCACCTCCGGCGGCGCAGCGAGTCCCCCGCCCCGGATTAGACCTCGACCACCTCGAGGCCCCACACCGGCCGGAAGCGCCAGGTGCGAATCCCCGCCACCCGGATCTTGTGCTTCTTCAGCAGCTTCTTCGTCTCCGGAACCATCCCCGCCGGAACGTACAGGTAGAGCGGCCCAATCTTCGACATCGGCAGCCAGTCATTCACCGCCGACTCATCGGTCAGGGCGTCGGGCATCTCCACCTCGGCCATCATCCGCAGGAACAGGCCCGGCTTGTGCACCACCACGATGTCCGGCGTCAGCTCGCGCCCGTTGGCCTCACCTACCGAAAGCCGGGGCTTCGGCACATTCACAATCGTCTCGTAGTCCGGGAACTCCTCGTTCGGGTAGGGAAACTTCACCTTCGCGATTTCAGCCACCGTCCCCTGGTGGCGAAGCTGGCTCAGCTGTTTAACCGTCACGCGGATTCGTCCTCCGGTCTGGCGCTGGGAGAAATTCTACGGACGCCCCGGCGCAGGGTCGAACCGCCTCACGGCCCGGCCGCCGCAACCTCCGGCCGCACCAGCGAGCGGAACTGTTCGAAGTTCGCCGCGAACTTTTCGGCCAGCCCGCGGTACGCCCGGTCATACTCGTCCGGGTCCGCCCATGTCTCCCGCGGGGTGAGCAGACGGGTGTCCACCCCCGGGCAGCTCAGCGGCACCTCGAACCCGAACACCGGGTCCCGCCGGAACTCCACACCGGTCAGCAGGTCGTTAAGCACGGCCCGCACCATCCTCCGCGTCTCCAGGATCGCGATGCGTTTGCCTACCCCGAACCTCCCGCCGGTCCAGCCCGTGTTGATCAGCCACGTCTGCGCGCCGGTCGCCCGCAGCCGCTGCTCCAGCAGCTCCGCGTACACCGTCGGGTTCAGCGCCATGAACGGCGCACCGTAGCACGGGCTGAACGTAATCTCCGGGTCCTTGAGGCCAACTTCCGTGCCGGCAAGCTTCGAGGTGTACCCGCTCAGGAAGTGGTAGAGCGCCTGCTCCGGTGTCAGCCGCGCGATCGGCGGCAGCACCCCAAAGGCGTCCGCCGTCAGCAGGATGACGTGTGACGGGTGCGGCGCCACCGGCTCCAGGTACACATGCTTGAGCGATTCGAGCGGGTAGCTCCCGCGCGTGTTCTCCGTGATCGACGCGTCGTCGAGGTCCACCTCCCGGGTGTCCTCATCGAAGATCACGTTCTCGAGGATCGTCCCGAATTCATGGGTCTGCTCGAAAATGTCGGGCTCCGCCTCTTTCGAAAGCCGGATCGTCTTGGCATAGCAGCCGCCCTCGATGTTGAACACACCGCGCTCGGTCCACGCGTGCTCATCGTCCCCAACCAGCAGCCGCTCCGGGTCCGTGCTCAGCGTCGTCTTGCCCGTGCCCGAAAGCCCGAAGAACAGTGCCGATTTCCCCGTCCGCGGGTCCACGTTTGCGGCAGAATGCAGCGACAAAATGCCCTCGAGCGGCAGGTAGTAGTTCATCGCCGTGAAGACGGCCTTCTTCATCTCCCCCGCGTAGGCCGTCCCCGCAATCAGGATCACCCCTTCGGTCAGGTTCAGCGCCACCACCGCATCGCTGCGCACCCCGTCTGCCTCCCCGCCGAGGTGCAGGAACGGGCAGTGGATGATCGTCAGGTCCGCCTTCTCCTCGAACGGCCGCTTGTCCGAGGGGATGAACATCGTCCGCGCGAAGAGCGAGTGGTAGGCCTGCTCCGTGATGACCCGCACCGTCTTCCGGTGTGCCGGGTCCTGCGAAACCACCGTGTCCTGCACGAACAGCTCCCGCCCGCGCAGGTACGCGATCGCTTTCGCCTCCAGGTGCCGGTAGGTATCCACCGGCAGCGGCTGGTTATGCTTCCCCCACCACACGTGCTCCGAAATCTCCGGTGTCTTCACCACGAACTTATCCTGCGGGCTCCGGCCTGTCCGTTCGCCGCTGAACACCGCGAACGTCCCGCCCTGCAGCAACTTTCCTTCGCGCCGCCGCACCGCGTATTCGTAAAGCACCGGGACCGAAAGGTTGTGATGCACCTCGCTCGCATTCTCGATAATCACGCTGCCCACGTTGCCGGGCGCCGAAGAAATCGCCATACTGTCGTCCACCGCTGCGGAATACGCCGAAAAGTCCGACCTTCCCAGCCTAGCGGAAGAGTTCCAACCTGTGAATATCTGGCAGGCGAGCTATAAGCGTTGGCAATAGATTCGGCACGCCCCAGCTAGGCCGCCCGTACGCCCACCGGGTTTCCCGTGACCAGCTCCATGAGCGCCTGCACCTGCCGCATCAGCCCCGCGAACTCCGGCGTGGGCTCCGGTCGCGTGCCCACCGCTGGCGGCACCACATACCCCGGCAGGAGTCCATTGCCCACCACGTAGCGGTCCGCCATCGCCACGCAGCCCGCCAGCGTCTGGTCGGTCTCCAGCGGCTCGTGGTGCCGCCCGATAGCCTCGCAGATCGGCTCCGGCAGCTTCCACTTCCGCGCCAGCAGCGCACCGGCCGCCGCATGGTCGAACCCCAGCTCGTTCAGCTCGATCTCCTCGAGTGTCCGGTCCTCCGCCACTGCCCTGGCCACCGCCTGATCGACCAGCGCCGGGTCCTTGTAGTACAGCGCCAGCCGCCCCATGTTGTGCACGATCCCGGCCGTGAACGCGCTGGGCACATCCACCCGCCGCCCGCGGCCAGCGTACTCCGCCGCCTTGAACGCCACCGCGATTGAGTGCCGCCAGAACGTCTCCACCCGGAAGAGCGCGTTCAACGCATCCGGCGCATACGCGCCCGCGATTGCCCCGCTGATGGCGAGGTTCCGCGCCTGCACGAACCCAATCGTCACCAGCGCCTGCTGCACCGATGTGATCTCCCGCATCCGCCGGTACGCCGCCGAATTCACCACCCGCAGAATGCGGCTGCTCAGCCCAGGGTCCGATGACACCACCAGCGCCAGGTCCGAGGCCGAAGCCTTTGGGTCCTGCGCCACCTGCATCACCCGCAGCGCAACCGCTGGCAGCGGCGGCAGCGCTTCCACCGCGGCGACCACATCGACCGTTGCGTTCTGGGCCCCGGGCTCCCCCATGCCGACACCTCCTGCCGCGTGCAGCTTCACGCACCAGTTTCGGCCCCCGCGAACACCCCACGCATCGGGGGATTCCCCGGTTCCCGTCCGCGAGGTTCCCGAGGACTACAGCGGGATATTCCCGTGCTTCTTCGGCGGGTTCCGGTCGGCCTTGTTCTGCAGCATCTCCAGCGCCCGGATGATCTTCGGTCGCGTCTCCCGCGGGTCGATCACGTCATCAATGAACCCGCGGCCCGCCGGGATGTACGGGTTCGCGAACCGCTGCCGGTACTCCTCGATCAGCTCCTTCCGCTTCGCCTCGGGGTCGGCCGCCTGCGCAATCTCGTCCCGGTACACCACATTCGCCGCGCCGTCCGGCCCCATCACCGCAATCTCGCCGGTCGGCCAGGCAAAGTTGATATCTCCGCGCAGGTGCTTCGACGACATCACCAGGTACGCTCCGCCGTAGGCCTTGCGCAGCACCACCGCTACCTTCGGCACCGTCGCCTCACTGTAGGCATACAGCAGCTTCGCCCCATGGGTGATGATCCCGTTGTACTCCTGCGAAGTGCCCGGCAGGTAGCCCGGGACATCCACCAGCGTCACCAGCGGAATGTTGAAGCAGTCGCAGAACCGCACGAACCGCGCAGCCTTCCGGCTCGCATTGATATCCAGCGACCCCGCAAGGTGCATCGGCTGATTCGCCACGAACCCCACGACCCGGCCGCCCATCCGCCCGAAGCCGACCACGATGTTCGGCGCGAACGCCTCCTGCACTTCCATGAACTCCCGGTCATCCACAATCCGGTCGATCACGTCCCGCACGTCGTACGGGCGGTTCGGCTCCGCCGGCACGATCGTCAGCAGGTCCTCCTCCGTCCGGTTCACATCGTCGTTCGTGGGCACATACGGCGGGTCCTCCGCGTTGTTCGAAGGCAGGTACGAAAGCAGCCGGCGAACCTCCGCCAGCGTCGCCTCTTCCCCGGCAATGGCGAAGTGCGCCACGCCGCTCTTCGCCGCGTGCACGTCGGCGCCGCCCAGCGTCTCCTGCGTCACCTCCTCCCCCGTCACAGAGCGCACCACGTCCGGGCCGGTAATGAACATGTAGCTCGTTCCCTCCGCCATAAAGACGAAGTCCGTAATCGCCGGGCTGTACACCGCACCGCCCGCGCAGGGACCCATGATCACGCTGATCTGCGGAACCACCCCGCTCGCCAGCGTGTTCATCGCGAAAATTTCGCCGAAGCCCCGCAGGCTCTCAGGCCCATCCTGGATGCGCGCCCCGCCAGAGTCCTGGATGCCGATGACCGGCGCCCCCGTCATCATCGCGAGGTCCATCACCTTCAGGATCTTCTCGGCCACCGCTTCGCTCAGGGAGCCGCCCGCCACCGTAAAGTCGTACGAAAAAACGTACACCGGTCGCCCATCCACCTTGCCCCAGCCGGTCACCACCGACTCCACGTTCCCGCCTTCAAGCGAGCCCCTCGGCCGCATCAGCATGTCCAGCTCTTCGAAGCTGCCCGGGTCCAGCAAAAGGTCCAGCCGCTCCCGTGCCGTCAGTTTGCCGCGGGCATGCTGCGCCTCGATGCGCTTTTCGCCGCCGCCCAGCGCGGCAGCCCGCTTCAGGTCGATCAACTGCTGGAGCTTTTGCTCAGCCGTCAACTGTTCGGTCATCCTGGCCTCAGCTCGTAGGGGAGTCTGGCCCCGCTGTCTTGAAAAGCTGCAACGCGCGGGCCGTGCCAGCCGAAGATAGCATCCTCCCGCCTCCCGGGCGATTCGCGCCCGCTCCGCCCGCGCCGCTCATGGCCCCGCCGCTGCAGCCGCCGGCTCCTCCGCCCAGAAACGGCCATTGCTGCGCGCATTCCGCGATGGTCGCGTCGGCCCCTCCGCCAGGATGCGCACCACCTCCGAAAACGCGCTCGCAAACCCCAGCGGCGCCCCCAGCCGCGACTCCGCCTCTTCCACCGTCATCGAATCCAGGAATTTTTCGCCAAAGTAGTCCAGGCTCGGCCGCGGCAGGATAAAGCAGTCCGGGCGCTCGCCCGCCAGGCCCTCCACAAAATCCTGACCGCAGACCAGCCCGCTCACGTTCACCCGCTCGCCGAACACCCGGTTCGTCACCCCCCGGACCTGCACCTCCGCCCCCGTCAGCTCGCTGAACTCCCGGGCCACCTCACCCAGGATTCCCGCCATCAGGTGGGCCGTCCCGACCACCGCCCGCCGACCCCGCACGCCCGGCGGCGCCCCTCGCTCGCGAAGCCGACGGCGCGTCCGGGCCCAGTCATCGAGCAGCACCCGCACCATCCCGATGCCGTTCTCGTACTGCGGGAACCCGTCGTACGCTCGCCGGCCCGGCACCGGTACCCCCGCCGTCACGTAATATTCGTCGCTGCATTGCACCACCGTCGCCCCGAACCGGCGCCGAAACTCCCGCTGCAGCGGCCGCAGCAGCCCGATCACCTCGCGCGCATACGCCGGAGTCGGCCGCTCCAGCGGGATGCCGTCGCGCTCCAGCGCCCACTGCTCCAGGCGCGGGCTCGCGCCCACCGGCACCACGCTCACCGTCAGCACCGTCGGGTACAGCTCGCCCAGCTCCCGCACCGAGCGCACCAGGTGCTCGCCATCGTTCACCCCGGGGCACAGCACGATCTGGGTGTGGGCCTGAATGCCCAGCTCAGCCAGGCGCCGCAGCTGCGCGAGGATGTCGGGCGCCTCCGGGTTCGCTAGCATCCGGCGCCGCAGCTCCAGCTCGGTCGCGTGTACTGAAACGTTCAGGGGGCTCAACCGCTGCTCCTCGAGCCGCGCCCAGTCCTCCCCGGTCAGGTTCGTCAGGGTCACGAAGTTCCCGTGCAGGAACGAAAGCCGGTAGTCGTCGTCCTTCGTGTAGAGCGTTTTCCGCATCCCCTTCGGCAGCCCCTTGAGGAAGCAGAAGAAGCAGTTGTTATTGCAGAGGATGACCTCGTCCCACGTCGCCCGCTCGAACTCCCAGCCGATGTCCTCGTCGATCGCCTTCTCGAACACGATCAGGTCGTCGAGCCCGTTCGCCTTTCGGACGAGCACCTCTACCTCGGGCTCGGCCGCGTAGAACTGCACATCCACCACGTCCCGCGGCACCCGGCCGTTCACCCGCAGCACGGCGTCCCCCGGCTCCAGACCCGCCAGCTCCGCCAGCGACCCCGGCCGCACCGACGCGATCACCCCCGGCTGCGGTTCCCTGCGCACCCTTCGATTATGGCATGACCGCCGGAACGAACCCGGCCGCGGGCCGCCCGCGACGTCAGGCGCCCGCCCCGACCAGCTCCCGGATGCGCGCCTCCACCGCGTCCACCGAGAAGTCCGGCGTCGAGGCCCCGGCCGTCAGCCCGATCCGCTCGACCCCCGCGAACCACGCCGGCTCCAGCTCCTCCGGCCCCTCGATATGGTACGCCCGCGTCCCCTGCTCCTCTGCCACCTCCCGCAGGTGCCGCGTGTTCGCGCTCTTCTTCCCGCCCACCACGATCATCACGTCCACCCGCCGCGCCAGCTCCGCCGCCGCCTCCTGCTGGCCCGTGGTGGCATGACAGAGCGTGTTCACCACGTGAATTTCGAAGTTGTAGTCGCGCCGCAGCAGCATTAGGTTCGCCACAAACCGGGCGAAGTCCTCCATCTTGTGCGTCGTCTGCGCCATCACCCCCACCTTGTTCGGGAAGCCGCCCGGGAACTCCTCAACCAGCCTCCGCAGCGACTCCAGGCTCGCATCCGGCACGATGGTCGCCGCCGAACGCCCCGACCCGTCCACCGTCCACCCCACGATTCCCCGCACCTCCTTGTGCCCGGGGTCGCCGAAAATCAGCACGTGGTACCCCTCGCGCACGAACTTCTGCCCGTACCGCTGCGCGCGCGTCACAATCGGGCAGGTCGTATCGATAATCTCCAGCCCGCTCGCCTCAAGCTCACGCACCACCCGCTCGCCAACCCCGTGCGCCGTGATTGCCACCCGCCCGCGCTGTACCCGCTCGGCCGTCGCTTTGCCGATGTCCCCATCCACCTCGTCCGGACCGGGCAGCTGGACTACTCCGCGTGTCTCCAGCGCCCGCACCACGTGGGGGTTGTGAACGATTTCGCCCACGCTGAACACCTGCCGCTCCGGACTCGCCTCGGCTTCCATCATCTGCACGGCGCGGCGCACCCCCATGCAGAAGCCCATGTCACGCGCGCGGAGAATCTCGACCATCTGGCTCCCCGGGCTGCTCCGAGCCCTCACTGCCAGTATAGGGACCGACATATTCCGGCGGTAAGAGCGCCCGGATGGCCCCGAAGATCCGCTCCGTCAGCTCGCCCACCTGCTCCTCGGTCGGCCGCTTCACCCGCTCCACCTGCATCGGTTCCCCAATTACCACCCGGAAGCGCGGCCGCCGCAGCAGCACGAGCGGATTGCGCAGCTTCTCGGTGCCTGTCACCGCGCACGGCAGCACCGTCGCACCGGTCCGCAGCGCGATGACCGCCGTCCCCGGGTGCGGCTTACCAAGGTAGCCGGTCCGCGAACGCGTGCCTTCCGGGAACATCCCCAGCACACCGCCCTGCCGCAGGATCCGCTCCGCCGTCAGCATCGCCCCCAGGTCAGCGTCGAACCGCCGCACCGGGAACGCCCCCCACAGCCGCGGGATGATCCCGAACGGGTAGCGGAACAGTTCCACCTTCGCCATCCAGCGGATGCGCCGCTTCGCGATGGCCGCCCCCACGATCGGGGGGTCGGCGTTGTTCAGGTGGTTCGAAACCACGATCAGCCCGCCCTCGCGCGGCACATGCTCCCGCCCCACCACCTCCCACCGAACCACCAGCCAGAGCGCACCGCGCAGCAGGTAGGTGCACGCCCAGTAGAACGCCGGGGCGAAATGGTGCCAGCCCGGGCGCGGCATCTTCAGCTGCATCCCAGCACCTCCAGCGCAAACCGGACGACCTCCTCGAGTGTCAGGTCGGTCGTGTCGATGACTACCGCGTCCTCCGCCGGCCGCAGCGGGCTCGTCTCCCGCGTCGAATCCAGCCGGTCGCGCAGTTCGATGTCCCGCCGCGCCTCTGCTGCCTCCTGCGCCATGCCCCAGCGTCTCGCCTGCAGGCTCCTGCGCGCCGCGCGTGCCTCCGGCGATGCCTCGAGGAACAGCTTGACCGGCGCATCGGGCAGCACCACTGTCCCCACGTCCCGCCCGGCAAGGATCGCCGGACCCCGCTGCGCAATCGCCCGCTGGGCCTCCACCATCGCCCGCCGCACCGAAGGCAGCGCGCTGTAGTCGCTCACCCGGTGCTCCACCGCCGGCTCCCGCAGCCGGTTGGTCACATCCTTCCCGTCCAGCAGGATGCGGGTCGTGGTCCCGGCCTCGGCCCGGATGTCCAGCCCCGCCGCGAACTCCGCCATCGCCGCGTCCTCAGCGGGGACGCCCGCCTCCAGCGCCGCCAGCGTCACGGCCCGGTACATCAATCCCGTGTCGAGGAACAGGAAGCCCAGCCGCTCCGCAAGCGCCATCCCCAGCGAGCTCTTCCCCGAAGCCGCCGGGCCATCGATGGCAATCGGCCAGGGCGCGCACGGTTCGTTCGTCATCGGCGCGATGGTAGACGACCACGCCCTTCCGGCCTATCGCTCCGCTCCTGCCCGGCCCCGGCCGCCCGCGCCGCCCGGTAGAGCGCCGTCACCTCGGCATCGCTCAGCTCACGAAACGCGCCGCTCCCGAGGTTCCCGAGCCAGACCGGCCCCACGCGGATGCGCCGCAGGAAGACCACCTTCCGCCCCAGCGCGGCTGCCATCCGCCGGATCTCCCGGTTCCGACCCTGCCGCAGCGTGATCAGCAGCCACGCGTTCGCACCGGTCCCGGGCTCCACGTCCCCCGGCGGCGCGGTCGGCTCCACCGAGGCCGCCCGAAGCCGCTCCCCGTCCACCTCGATGCCGCGCACCATCCGCTCCAGATCCCGTTTCGAAAGCGCGCCGTCCAGCCCGACGAGGTACTCCTTCTCTACCTGGTAGCGGGGGTGCGTCAGCAAATCGGTCAGGTGGCCGTCATTCGTGATGATCACCAGCCCCTCGCTGTCGCGGTCCAGCCGGCCAACGGGGTGCAGCTGCACATCTCCGATCGGCACGAGGTCGAGGACCGTCTCCCGGCCCTGTTCATCGCGCGCCGTGGTCACGAACCCCGCCGGCTTGTTCAGGGCGAAGTAGCGGTACCCTTCGCGGCGGATCGGCTCGTCATCGACCAGGATCTCGTCCGTCTCGGGGTCCGCCCGCGCCCCGAGCGTCTGCACCACGGTCCCGTTCACCTTCACCCGGCCGGCAAGAATCAGCTCCTCGGCCTGGCGGCGCGAAGCCACCCCCGCGTGCGAGAGAATCTTCTGCAGGCGTTCCTCAGCCATCGCTCCCACTCCACCACCCGACCTGCCCCCGTGCAAGCCCGCCTACCGGGCGATGAGCGGCGCCCCGGCCAGGTGCGCCCCGGCATCGACGATCAGCAGCTCCCCGGTCACATGGTCCGCCCCTTCCAGGAACCAGACGGCCGCCTGCGCCATGTCCTCCGGCGTCCCCGCCCGGCGCAGCGGTGTCGTGCGCTCCTGCGCTGCCTTCGCCGCCTCGTAGGCAGCATCGCCCATCCCGCTGCGCAGCCAGCGCCCCTGGATGAAGCCCGGGCAAATGGCGTTCACCCGGATCTCCGGCCCCAGCGCCCGCGCCAGCGAGAGCGTCATCGTGTTCAGCGCCCCCTTCGATGCCGCGTAGGCAATCGAACTGCCGATGCCCATCACCCCCGCGATGGAGGAAATGTTCACCACCGCGCCGCGCCCCTGGGATTTCATCTGCGGCGCGACCGCCCGCGTCATCTGGTAGGCGCCGATCACATTCACCGCGTAGATGCGCTGGAAATCTTCCGCCGTCAACCCCTCGAGGTTCGTGTGGTCCACGAACTTCGTCACCCCGGCGTTGTTGATCAGCCCGTCAATCCGCCCCCACTTCGCCACCGCCTCCGCGGCCATCCGCCGGCAATCCGCATCGTCCGCCACATCCGCCTGCACCAGCAGCGTCTCCACCCCCACCTCGCGGCAGGCTGCTTCGGTCTCACGCGCCTCCGCTTCTGACTTCGTGTAATTGATCACCACGTTGCAGCCCTTGCTGGCGAGCAGCCGGGCGCACGCCGCGCCCACGCCCGTCGCAGAGCCCGTCACAATCACCACGCCGCCGCGAAGGTCCATCGTTCAGCTCCTCCAAATCGCACCGTTCGGCTCGCGCCTTGCGCCCGGCAGTCTACGCCCCGCGCACCCCATCGGCGACTCGCCTCACGCCCGGAAGGCAAGCCCCTCCCGCCGCAGCGAGACGAACCCCTTCGCGCCGATCACGACGTGGTCGAGCACCTCGATGTCGAGCAGCTCGCCCGCCGCGATCAGCTCCCGGGTCACCTCCACGTCCTGCGCGCTGGGCCGCGGGTCTCCCGAGGGGTGGTTATGCGCCAGGATCACGCTCGTTGCTTCCAGCATGATCGCCTGCCGGAAGGTCTCCGCCGGCCGAATCGTCACCGCGCTCACGCTGCCGCCGCTGACCGGCGCTACCCCGCCCAGCAGCCGCCCCTTCGTATCGAGCGGCAGCGCGTAGAACTCCTCTCGCGTCTTCCCCAGCAGCCGCGGTCCCAGCAGCGCGAAGACCGCCTCCGGCCGAAGCAGCGGCGGCTGCTCGCCGGGGTCGATCGCGTGCACCCGCCGCCCCAGCTCGAGCGCAGCAGCCAGCTCCGCCGCCTTCGCCGGCCCGAGGCCGTCGACCGTCTGCAGCGACGCGGCGTCCGCCCGCACCAGCCCCCGGAGCCCGCCGAGCGTCTCCAGCAGCCGCCGCGCGAGGTCCACCACGTTCTCCCCCTTGCGGCCCGTTCGCAGCAGGATGGCCAGCAGCTCCGCATCGGCCAGCACCCCGGGGCCGTGTTCGAGCAGCCGCTCGCGCGGGCGTTCGTCGCCTGCCCACTCGCGGATGGTCCGGTAGGGCACGCGGTCCGGCCGCTCCCCGGTCGGGACCGCGTCAGTCACGCGCCACCTGCGGCACGCGGATGCTGACCCCGCCGCCTGCCGGGCGGGTTGGCGTCGACGTCGGCGTTGCCGTCGGAGTCGGCGTGCGAGTGGGCGTGGCCGTTGCGGTCGGGGTCGGAACCTCTTCCACCACGTAGTCGAACCAGCAGTCCATCTGGCGGCAGCCCTCGAGGATGTCGTTGAGCAACTCCTCGTCGATGCGCATCGCCTCGTTGTACCCCTGCGACCCCACCCCGCGCACATGCACCCCCACAACGTAGCCCAGCAGCTGCGACCGGTTCGTTGTGTTGGTCAGGATGACCGCCGAACCGCTCTGCCCTGGCGCCGTGTCGATCTGGTGCACCAGTACGTACGGCTCGACGGCGAGGAATGCGGGCTGGTAGCCGAACCACATCGTCCCGTCCGGCCTGTCCCCCGGGTAGCCCACGATCGCCGGCTCGATGTCCGGCAGCGAAAGCGTCGATGTCGAAAGCACCGCCACCGTCAGCCAGCCGACCTCCTCGCCCGGCGACCCGTCCCCGAGCACGATGAGCCCCCAGTCCCAGTCGTCGCCGCCCGTCGCGTACCATGCGTCCGGCACCCACCAGACCTCCGCCCAGGCGTAGCCGAACGGTTCGAAGGCCCCGTCCTTGCCCGGCACCACCCGGATGTTCTCGACCCACCCGGTGTCGATGTCGTACAGGCAGTGACCTGCCGTCAGCAGCACGGCCGGCGAGATGAACGTCCCCGTGCAGGTGCCGAGCTGCTCATCGAATTCGTCGTACAGCTCCAGGTACGCGATCGCCGACCACGGGAACGACGCCGTATCAGTAATGCGCACGCGCCCGTCCACGCCGATGACAGCCGCCCCGCCTGCATCGGAGGCCGGCTCCGGCTGAAACGCGGGGACGGGCCGCACCCGCTCGTAGACGTGCCCGGCGCGCGGGTACCCGTTCTGCCCTTCGGCCGCCGAGTCGCTCGGCCAGGCCGCCCCGGCGAACGCCAGCCCAAGCCCTGCAAGCGCCAGCACCACCAGCGCCACCCGATGCATCGGCGCTCAACCTCCGCCCTCGAACCCGGTGCTAACTGGCAGTCCCGCAGCCGCCCCGGCCGGGCCAGCGCATCATAGCCGAATCAGTCGCGCGCCAGCAGCGGGACCCGAATCGGCGCCGGCGAAGGCCGCGGCGTCGGCGTCGCGCCCGGCGTCCGGGTCGGGGTCGGGGTTGGGGTCATGGTGGCGGTTGGCGTTGGCGTGGAGGTCGCTGTCCGCGTCGGCGTCGGCGTCAGCGTGGGAGTCCTGGTCGGCGTAGGGGTCGGCGTCCCGGGCGAATCGGTGACAACGTAGGTCGTCAGCGAGTCGCCCAGCTCCCGTGCCCAGTTCTCCAGTGCCAGGAGCGCGTTGATCGTGAGCCGCGGAGAAATGTTCATCACCGGCCCGCCCCCTGAAACAACGCTGACAATCAGCGAGAGATGCGGCGTTACGACCAGGATCGGCGATCCGCTCTGGCCGAAGTAGATGTCTGCCGTCGTGTAGATGAACGTATCGTCCGCCGCGAAATTGGTCGTGCTCGTCTCCCACATTGACGCAGGTGGTTTGTCCCCGGGATACCCGACCGTATACAGGTACGAATCGGGGCGGGACATAATGGAGTCGCTGAAATATCCGACGCGGGCGAACGGCCCGAGCTGATTCGCGGTCCAGGTGCGTTCCCCGATGGACAGCAGGCCGACGTCGTAGGGTGACGCCGGTCCCGGCACCCCGACCGGCAGCGACCCGCGGCCATCCGCCCAAGCCCTCGGCACAATCGCGTCGTACGGGATGCCGTAGCCAAAGGGCGGGCCCGAGGGGGTCGCTCCGGGAAACACCACCGCGGAGCTGACCTGCCATCCATCCTGATAGATGCAATGAGCCGCCGTCAGGACCAGGTTATTGGTTACCAGGACGCCGCTGCAGTGGCCGTTAATGTGTCCATGGAAGTCGTAATAGACAATGAGGACGACAGTTCGATAGAACTCCCCTGTCGTATTCAGGACCGCTGTGCGGTCGTCCGGAGGAAATACGGTAGCCCCGCGCGCATCCGGAACCTGTGCAAGGTACTCGATCGCGCGCTCGACAGCATCTGGTGGAGGCGTTTCGAGTCGACGAACAACCGGCTCGAAAGCGTCGTCCCCGGGCCGCTGGTCCGCAGAAGCGCTCCATCCAGTGGCCGAAAACGCTGCAAGGGCAAGTCCAAGAAACGTCAACAACAGCGCCCGGCGCATGTTCGCCCTCCCCGAGGAATGGGGGCAGCATGCTCCGCCCGGGCGTCACCACCTGACGAGTTCCTCAATCACCCCGCGGCCCCGCAAAACATTCACAATTCCCGCCGCCGCTCGGTTGGGCCCCCGCCCTCTGCCGCAGTTTCGTCGCCCGGTCCGTCCACCACATCCGCCCATACCAGCACCGCCGAGTGCGGGAAGTAGGTCACCTCCACCCAGTCGCCCTCGCGCACCCCCGCAATCCCGTGCGCGTCTGCCCGGAGGATCTGTCGATCGACCCGCAGGTAGTACGTCTTCGCCACCAGCGAATCCCGCCGCGACCACATCCGCGTCACCCGCCCGCGACGCTTTCGGGGCTGCGTGAACAGGTCCAGCACCGATTGCACCGCCTGGTAGCCGAACAGCAGCGCCAGCAGGCCCAGCACCACCACAAGGAACCACGTCGAGCCGCCTTCGCCGCCACGGAACGCCCGGTCGATGAAGAAATAGACGAAGGCGCCCGCGGCCACGAGCCCCAGCGGCGTCCACAGCACGGCGGACCTCAGGATGCCCGCTCGCACCGCCCGCGTTTTCAGCTCGCGCTCGAGCTGGGGGTCGCCGTAGGCGCTCATGGCAGCCGAATCTCCATCCCCACTGTAAGCGTATCCGGGTCCAGCCCGGGATTGACTGCCAGGATCGCGTCCACCGTCGTCCCGTTATCCAGCGCGATCTGGAACAGCGTGTCGCCGGACTTCACCGTGTATACCCGCGCGGAGGGCGTCGGCGTGGCCTGTGCCGTCGGGCTTGCGGCGGGGCTCGCCGTTGCGGTGCCGGGAGCCGTGGTCGCTGCCGGCGTCCCCGGCTGTGGCGTGGGCGAAGGCTGGCCGCCGCGCGGCGTTGGCGTGGCGGTTGCCGTCACCGCCGGCGTTGGGCTCGGCAGCTCACGCACCAGTGGCGCCTCCCCGCCGCTCGATGGCGGCCGAATCAGCAGGAACGCCGTGATCAGGGTCACCAGCCCCAGCGCCGCCAGCGACCCCCGGAACACCCGCGCCGAGGGCACGGCCGTTTCGGGCGCCATGCATCGCAGGCAGACCTCGCCCCCGTGCTCCTCGCAGTAGAGCCGACCGCAGCTCGGGCAGTCCGCGACCGCCGCGCGCTCGCAGTAGTGGCACAGCGTCTCGCTCATCGCGACGCTAGGGTACGCGCTCCCGGCCCGCTCGGGAAACGCGCCGGTTCAGACCGGCTCAATGGTGGCCGTCAATCCGGCCGCTTCGAGGCAATGCCGATAGTGCTCGGCTGCCTCTTTAGGGCATTCGATGACCGTCGCCCTGCCGCGAAGATGCGCCGTCAGCATGATCTCCGCCGCCTCCTCCAGCGTCAGCGAAGGCACGCAGCGCCGCAGCGTCCGCACCACGTAGTCCATCGTGTTGTGGTCGTCGTTGTGCAGCACCACCCGATACGGCGGCAGCAGCCGCTCAATCACTTCAGGGTCCAGCTCCACCGTCGGCGTCGCCATCACCCCAACGTTACCCAACCCTCCCCCACCCGGGAACCGGGAGCCCACCTCCGCCGCCGCGGCCGCCCCAGGGAGCCTCCCGCCGCCGCGGCCGCCCCAGGGAGCGGGGAGCAGGGAACCGGGAGCAGGGAGCCGAGGGAGGTGGGAGCGGGGAGCCGGGAGCGAACCAACCTCCCACCTCCCACCTCCCACCTCCAACCTAAAAGGGCCCCGGCTGGCTGCCAGGGCCCCTGCTGAGGTGTGCTGTGGTGCCCGTTCCCCGCTCCCCGCTCCCGGTGGGGCGGGGAGGCCCCGGGGATGGGCTCCCGGCTCCCGGGAGGGGAGGCCCCGGGGAGGGGCTCCCCGTTCCCGGGAGGGGAGGCGCGGGGTGGGGCTACCGGTTGGTGCGGCGGCCGAGGGCGAGGAACCCGAGGCCGAGGCTGAGGGTGATGAGCCCGAGGACCATGAGCAGGGTGCTCATGCCCGACTGCCCGCTGCCGAAGCCGAAGCCCGTCGCGGGCGCCAGCGGCGTCGGCGAGGTGCCCGGGCCCGGCGTCCGCTCACCCGCGACCGTCGAGGTCGGCGACGGCTGCGACGGCGGCGGGGTCTCCGACGGCGTCTCCGACGGAGGCGGCGTCGCGGTGCTGGTCGGCGGGGTCGGGGTCGACGTCGGCGGCGTCGGCGTGGTCGTCACCGGCGGCTGGCAGCGGTTGTCGCTCGGGTCCACGCACGGCGGGTTGTAGTCCCGGATGTTCAGGAACTCGAGCGTGACCACCTGCCCGCCCTGGGTCGGCGCCGCACTCTGCGAGATGTACTGCGGCGTCCAGCCGGGCTTCTGCGTCTCGGTCACCGTGTAGCTGCAGCCGATGGCCGGCGGCAGGTTGGTGAACTCGACGATGCCCTGGGCGTCGGTGGTGCCGGTCTGCGGGGTGATGCCGCAGCCCGCCAGGGTGAACGACCAGCCCTGGCCGTTGGAGGTGAAGCCGACGACGTTGAGCGTCTTGTGGACTCGGATGGTCACCCGCGCCTGGTTGTAGAAGCAGACCGCGGCCTGCGGGCTGACGGTGGTCAGCAGCACGCTCGCGTTCCCGGTGCCGGTCGGCTGCGCCGGGCAGGTCACGCTGTCCCCGACGATGCTGCCGAACGCCCAGCCGAGGTAGGCGT
>NZ_DAOUAO010000018.1:0-14286 GCF_034433535.1 Tepidiforma sp. | reverse complement strand
CGGGAGCCGGGAGGTGGGAGGCCCGCAGTGCCCCATCCCCGACCGGGAACGGGGAGCGGGGAGGTGGAGATGGAGGGGTGTGCCGGGGTAAAAACGACAGGGGTGGACGCGTTGGTTTGGCAGGATGCGGGCATGATGAGCAACGTGGGACTTCGGCGGGTGTTTGCGGGACTGCTGGCGGGGATGCTTCTGCTGGCGGCCGGGTGTTCCGTCTATGCCGGGGGCGGGTTGCCGCCGGGCAGCGGGAGTTTGCTGCAGGAGCAGTCAGGCACGAGCGGACAGTACCGGGCCTACGCGCCGATGCTGGCGGCCGATTCGGCCGGGCCGACGGGGCTGGTGTACTGCACCGTGACGGCGGTGGTCGATGGGGACACGATCGATGTCGGGGGGTGCGCGGACGCCGGCCGGGTGCGGCTCATCCTGATCGATACGCCCGAGATCTTCGGCGGGGCGCGCTGCTTCAGCCGCGAGGCGAGCGACTACACGAAGCAGTTCCTGCTGGGCCGGACCGTGGGGCTCGAGCGGAACGTTTCGAACACGGACAGGTACGGGCGCTTCCTGCGCTACGCCTGGCTCGACGGCGAGCTCTTCAACGAGCGGATTGTGCGCGACGGCTACGCGGTGCTGGCCGAATTCCCGCCCGACCTGAAGTACCGGGACCGGATCGCGGCGGCTGAGGCCGAGGCCCGGGCGGCGAACCGGGGGCTCTGGGCGGCCTGCGGCGGAATCGACCGGCCGGCGACGCCGACGCCGGTTGGCGTGGCTTCGCCGACGCCCACGCGCACGCCGAGCCCGACCCCGTCGGCGACCCCGACCCCGGGCGGCAGCTGCGGCGCGGCCACGGCGCGGATTGTCTCGCTGAATAAGTCCACCGAAGTGCTGGTCATCGAAGGGAGCGGGAATATGTCCGGCTGGTACGTGATCAGCGAGCGGGGCAACCAGCGGTTCGACTTCCCGCAGGGGTTCGTGCTCAGCGGCCGGGTGGAGATCGTGTCCGACACGCCGCGGTTCACCAATACGGCGACGCGCCTGTGGTGGAGCGACGCCGCGATCTGGAACAACAGCCTGGACGACGATGCGCTGCTCTACGATTGCACGGGCCGGCTGGTGCAGCGGTTCGACGACGGCGACTGAGGCTGCGCTTCGCCCGGGGACCGGGTAGGCTGCGGGCCATCCCCCGCGGAGGTGCACCCGGTGGCTGCGAATGTCCTGAGACCGAGCGAAGGGGAAGCGCTGGAGGCGTGGGCCGGGCTGGTGGCGGCCGATGCCGAGCAGGTGGCCCGCGTGAGGGAGCCCGAGCCGCCGGCTGACCACTACGGCTCGGTGGCGCCGCGCTTCCGCCCCGGGGCGATGGCAGCGCTTGAGTGGCCGGTGCTTGATGCGCTGGTGGAGCCCGGGGAGACGGTGCTGGATATCGGCGCGGGCGGGGGAAGGTTTGCGGTGCCGCTGGCTCAGAAGGGCTGCCGGGTCATCGCGCTGGAGCCGAGCGAGGCGATGCGCGGGGTGCTGACCGCAGCGGCCGCGGAGTCCAGCGTGGATATCCGGGTGGCGGATTCGCGCTGGCCCGCGCCGGGCTGGAGCGAGGAGGTGGACGTTTCGCTGGCAGCGCATGTCTGCTACGACATCGCGGCGATCGGGCCGTTCCTCGATGCGATGGAGCGCTGGACGCGGCGGCTCTGCGTGGCGATGTTCGGCCAGTACGGGCGTGGCGCGAACCTGGCGCCGCTGTTCGAGGCGGTGCACGGCGAGCCGCTGCAGACGCTCCCGGCCCTGAAGGAGTTTGTCGCGCTGCTGGGGGCGCGCAACCGCCGCTACGAGGTGCGGACCGTGGGGCGGCCCGAGGCGTTTGAGCTGATGGAGCGGGACGAGGCATTCGAGCTGGCCCGGCGGATGCTCTGGCTGGCGCCGGGGAGCGCGAAGGACGCGCGCATGCGGGAGCTGATTGAGGCGTGGTGGGGGACGCCAGAGGGCATTCGCATGCCGGCGTTCCGGCGATTCATCGGCGTGGTGAGCTGGGAGCCGCCGCGGGGGTGAACGCCGGTTTGGCCGCCGGCGTCAGATATCGAGGTTTTTGACCTGGGTGGCGTTGGCCTGGATGAACTTGCGGCGGTGGGCGACCTCATCGCCCATGAGCTCGTAGAAGAGCGTGTCGGCGGTGGCGGCATCGTGGATGCTGACCTGGAGGAGGGTGCGGTTGGCCGGGTTCATGGTGGTTTCCCAGAGCTGTTCGGCGTTCATTTCGCCGAGGCCCTTGAAGCGCTGGACGTTGAGGTTGGCCCGGCGGTTCTGCTTGCGGTACTCCTCGAGCTGCTGGTCGGAGTAGAAGTAGCGAATCTCTTTGCCGTGCTGGGCGCGGTAGAGCGGGGGCTGGGCGATGTAGAGGTGGCCCTTTTCGATGAGCTCGGGCATGTTGCGGAAGAAGAAGGTGAGGAGGAGGGTGCGGATGTGGGCGCCGTCCACATCGGCGTCGGTCATGATGATGATCTTGTGGTAGCGGAGCTTCGAGACGTCGAAGGTCTCGCGGATGCCGGTGCCGAGGGCGGAGATGATGAGGCGGATGGCCTCGTGGCCGAGCATCTTGTCGGGGCGGGCCTTTTCGACGTTCAGGATTTTGCCGAAGAGGGGCAGGATGGCCTGGAAGCGGCGGTCGCGGCCCTGCTTGGCGGAGCCGCCTGCGGAGTCGCCCTCGACGATGAACAGCTCGGACTCCTCGGGGTCGCGGGAAGAGCAATCGGCGAGTTTGCCGGGGAGCGCGCCGCTTTCGAGTGCGCTCTTGCGCTGGACGAGGTCGCGCGCTTTGCGGGCGGCCTCGCGGGCGCGGGAGGCGACGAGGCACTTTTCGACGATGCGGCGGGCTTCGCTCGGGTGCTCGTCGAGGTAGACGGAGAGGGCATCGGCGACGACGGTCTGCACCTGCCCGGCGACCTCGAGGTTGCCGAGGCGGGTCTTGGTCTGGCCTTCGAACTGGGGCTCGGGCAGCTTGACAGAGATGACGGCGACGAGGCCTTCGCGCACGTCATCGCCCGTGAGGTTCTGGTCGCCGTCCTTGAGGATTTTCTGTTTGCGGGCGTAATCGTTGAGGACGCGGGTCAGGGCCTGGCGGAAGCCGGTGAGGTGGGAGCCGCCGTCGATGGTGTTGATCGAGTTAGCGAAGGTGTAGACGGTCTCGTTGAAGCCGTCGTTGTACTGGATTGCGCACTCGATGAGGTTGCCATCGACCTCGCGTTCGACGTAGACGGGGTCGGGGTTGAGCACTTCGCGGTCGCGGTTGACGTAGCGGACGAAGCTCTTGATGCCGCCTTCGAAGTAGTAGTTGACCTCGCTGTCGGAGCGTTCATCGAGGAGGCGGAACCAGACGCCCTTGGTGAGGAAGGCGTACATGCGGAGGCGCTCGGCTTCGATGCGGAAATCGAAGTCGACGCTTTCGAAGATTTCGGCATCGGGCTTGAAGGAGACGGTCGTGCCGTGGCCGCGGGCGGGGTCATCGAGCGGGCGCTCGAGGAGCGGGGTCTGCGGTCGGCCGCGGCGGTACTCCTGGCGGTAGACCTTGCCGGCCTTATCGGGCCCCTGCGCGTCGGGGTCGGGGACGACTTCGACCCACATGGCCTCGCTGAGGGCGTTGACGACGGAGGCGCCGACGCCGTGGAGGCCGCCGGAGACCTTGTAGCCGCCGCCGCCGAACTTGCCGCCGGCGTGGAGGACGGTCATGACGGTTTCGACGGCGGATTTGCCGGTTTGCTTCTGGATATCGACGGGGATGCCGCGCCCGTTATCGCGGACGGTGCACCAGCCGTCGGCGTGGAGGGTGACCTCGATGCGGTCGCAGTAGCCGGCCATGGCCTCGTCGACGGCGTTATCGACGAGCTCCTTGATGAGGTGGTGGAGGCCGGCCTTATCGGTGGTGCCGATGTACATGCCGGGCCGCTTGCGGACGGCGTCGAGGCCTTCGAGGACCTGGATGTTCTCGGCGGTATAGGTGGAGGAGGTTGCCTGGGTGGCCATGGGCGGGGGTCAGCCTCGGGGGGACGGGCGGGGCGCGGGGTGCCCGGGAATTCGTTCGCTCACCTTCGCAGTTTAGCAGGTTTTGGGTTCGAAGGCGAGCCGGGGCCCGTCAGGGGCGGGGCCAGAGGATGGCCTGGGTGCAGCGGAAGGCGGCGATCCGCCGGCCGGTCTCGGCGTGGAGGACGTCGGCGTCCCAGACCTGGGTGGTGCGGCCGCCGTGCAGCATTGTGGCGCGGGCCGTGATGGCACCTTCGGTGGCGGTGCCGAGGAAGTTCGCCTTGAGCTCGATGGTGGTGAAGCCGGCCGCGCCTTCGGGCAGGTTGGCGGAGCAGCCGTAGCCGCAGAGGGTATCGGCGAGGCCGATGACCGTGGCGGCGTGGAGGTAGCCGTTCGGCGCCAGGTGGTGCGGCGCGATGGCCAGGCGGCCTTCGACGGCGCCTGCGCCGATGGCCGTGACCTCGACCCCGAGGTGACCCGGCAGGCGCTCATGCGAGGCGCGGTTCCAGAAGGCGGGGTTGGCCCTGTCGCTGGCGGGGTCGAACATGGGGCGCTCCTCGGCGGCGGTGTGCGGAGTTTGTCAGAGTTCGTTGCTTCATGCAACTCAGTTGCGCCGGGCCGGGCCAAGCGGGGAGAATCGCGCTCCAACGCGCTGGGCGAGGTGAGCTCTGATGGCGATCGACTGGCCGGCCGTGCACCGGGAAGCGCTCGAGATCTTCGTGCGGTATCTGCAAATCGACACTTCGAACCCGCCGGGCAACGAGAAGCCGGGGGCGCGCTTCCTGGGGTCGATCCTGGAGGCTGAGGGCATCCCAACCGAGTACATCGAGACGGCGCCCAACCGGGAGGTGCTGGTGGCGCGCCTGTGCGGGGACGGCTCGAAGCGGGCGCTGATGCTCTGCAACCACACCGATGTGGTGCCGGTGGAGGAGGAGTTCTGGACGGTGCCAGCCTTCGCCGGGCTGGTGCAGGATGGGCGGGTGTACGGGCGGGGCGCGGTGGATATGAAGGGCTGCGGGGTGATGCAGCTGATGGCGATGCTGCTGCTTAAGCGCGAGGGCGTGCCGCTGCGGCGGGACGTGGTGTTTTGCGCGGTCCCGGATGAGGAGGCAGGGAGCGACTACGGGATGGCGTGGTTGTGCGAACACCGCCCGGATGTGGTGGATGTCGAGTTCGAGCTGAGCGAGGGCGGCGGGGGGTCGACGCGGTTCGGGCGGCAGGAGGTGCGCCTGTTCAGCGTGGCGACCAACGAGAAGGATATCTGCTGGCTCAAGCTGACCGCGATCGGCCGGCCGGGTCACGGGAGCGTGCCGCACGCGGACAATTCGGCGGTGCACCTGGTGCGGGCGCTGAACCGGCTGGTCGAGTGGGAAAGGCCGCTCGTGTACACCGAGGAGACGCGGGCCTACCTTGCCCGGCTGGCAGAGGCCGGGCTGATGCCGCCGCTGGCGGACAGGGCGGCGGTGGAGCAGCGGATCCGCAATTCGCCGGAGATGCTGGCGATGTTCCAGAACACCCTGAACCTGACGATGCTCAATGCGGGCATCAAGGGGAATGTCATCCCGGCCCGGAGCGAGGCGGTGATCGACTGCCGACTGCTGCCGGGGCAATCGAAGCAGGACTGGATCCGGCAGGTGCGCGAGCGGATCGGGGACGACCGCGTGGAGGTGTCGCTCTCTTCCCCGGACTGGGGCGAGCCGGCCCCGGTGGCGTGGGATACGGAGCTCTACCGCACGATCAACGCGGTGGTGAAGGAGGCGATGGAGGACGCGGTGGTGGTCCCGGGGATGACGATCGGCGGGACCGATAACCGCTTCCTGCGGGCGCGGGGCATCCCGGCCTACGGCTTCATCCCGTGCCTGCTGAGCCCGGAGGAGCGGCGCGGGTTCCACGGGAACGATGAGTTCCTGACCGTGGAGAACCTGAACATGGGCTGCGAGCTGATGTATGAGATCGTCCGGAGGATGGTGAGCTAAGCCGGCGCGGCCGCGAGAATGGAGGGCGATGGGGCATCGCCGGCGCTGGCAGGTGGGGCTGACCGCGGCCGGCGCGGTCCTCGCAGCGCTGCTGCTCGTGGGCCAGTTGTGGCTCACGCTGCGGCTCCAATGGACGACCCGCGAACCGCTCGCCGATTCGCTGCTGGGTCTGAATTTCAGTTGCGACCAGGCGGAGTACCTGCTGCTGGAAGAGCCCGGCGCCGGGCCCGACGGCTTCGCGGATGACGGACGCCCGGGGCGGGCGGAGTGGTGCGCGGGCGTGCTCCGGCAGCTGATGGAGGAGACCGGCATTCGGCTGGTGCGGCTCTCTGTCCGCTGGGACGAGGTGGAGCCCGAGGAGGGGCGGTTCGATTTCACCGTGATCGAGGCGGAGCTGGACGCGGTGCGTGCGATGGGCGGGGGGGCGAACGTCTCAATTGGGATGAAGGCGCAGCGGCACCCGGAGTTTTACATCCCGGGATGGGCGCTGGAGGGGGTCGAGCTGCGGGAGGGGCTGGTGCTCTCGGAGGTGCCGGCGCTGCGGGCGCGCGCGCTGCGGATGGTGGGGACGGTGGCGGCGCACCTCGCCGGGCGGCCGGAGATCGACTCGTGGACGGCTGAAAACGAGGGGTATATCGCCTCGCACCGGGCGCACCGCTATTCGCTCAGCCAGGAGTATGTGGCGGAGGTCGCGCGGACGATCCGGGCGGCCGACCCGCTCGGGCGGCCCGTGGTGATCAACCATGCGCAGCACTACGTGTTCGACCGGCGCTGGAAGGATGCCCTTGCGGATGCGGATGTGCTGGCGCAGAGCATGTACCCGCGGCGGAACGGGTCGCTGCTGGGGCGGCCGGTGGTGATCGACATCATGCAGCTGGGGTGGCTGATGCCAAATTACGCCCACCAGGCGCGGGTCGCGCGGGCGCAGGGCAAGGAATTCTGGGTAACGGAGCTGCAGGCCGAGCCGTGGACGGACGGGGACGCGCGCCTCATCTCCCCGGAGCGGCCGTCGCCCAACCTTTCGCCGGCGACGCTGCGGAGGAACGTGGAGTACGCCCGCCGGACCGGGGCGCTGCGCATCTACCTGTGGGGTGCGGAGTGGTGGCTCTACCAGCGGGAGCGGTACGGGGACGGGAGCTGGCTGGCGACCGTCCGCGAGCTCGCAGCAGGAGCGCCGCAGCCCGGCTACCTGGCGCGGCAGTGATTGCGGGAGGGCAGCCCGCGGTCGAGCGCTGAGCGGACGGCTTCGACGAGATCGGTGCCGTCGATGAGCATGGGGAGGTAGGCGGCGACGCCGGCGCGCCGGTAGCGGTCGGCCTCTTCCGGGCGGGGGATGGGGGCCAGGATGATGACGGCGGCGCCGGCGCGGGCGGCCAGGTGGGCGGTTTCGGGCGGGCAATCCCCGGGCGTCGTGATCACGATGTCGCCCGCCCCCAGGCCATCGAAGTCGACGCCGCCCTCCGGGTGTTCGCCGAGCTGGGCGGCGCGTTCGAGGCGGGCGACCACGGCGCGGCGGAGGGCGGGGTCGTGGGAGATGACGTGGATGGCACTGCCCTGCACGGGGCAAGTTTCGGCAGGGGCTGCCCGGGGCGTGCACGGTCGAATGGTCCGCCGGTACGGGCCGAGGGTCCCGAAGGGCGCTGAGTGTCAAGATTGGGGTACGATGCGCGTAATGGGGAGCAGCACGGGAGAGCCGGCGCAGGCCGCCGGGATTTTCGAGCGGTTGACCGAGATGGCGGTAACGAGCGAGCTACTCGCCACCAGCGAGGACCTCGCTGAGATCCTGAGCCGGCTGGCGCAGCGGGCGCGCGAGCTGACCGGGGCCGAGTACGCCGCGATTTCGACGTTCGACGAAGACGGGGTGTTGACCCGTTTCATTTACTCCGGCATCAGCGATGCGCAGGCGCGGCGACTGGGCGACCCGCCCCGCGGGCGGGGGCTGCTCGGCGAGCTGCGCAACATGGACCGGCCGCTGCGGCTGGATGACCTCCGTTCGAGCCCGCACTTCACCGGCTGGCCGCCGGGCCACCCCGACATGACGCGGTTCCTCGGCGTGCCGATCCGGGCAGGGGGCCGGACCATCGGCTCGTTCTACATGACGCGGGGGGCAGACAGGCCTCCGTTCTCGCCGGAGGACGAGGTGGCGGCTGCGGTGCTGGCGCTGCAGGCGGCGGTCAGCGTTTCGTACGCCATGGCGCGGGAGCGGCGGGGCCGCATCTTCCTCCTCGAGGAGCGGGAGCGGATCGCGCACGACCTGCATGACGGGACGATCCAGGCGCTCTACGCCCTCGGTCTCGAGTGCGATGCGATGGCCAACCGGGACGACTACCCCGCCGAGGCGCGCGAAGCGCTAACGAATGCCGTCTCGCGGATCAACGAGATCATCGCGGATATCCGCAGCTACATCACCATGCTGGAGGCAGCCAGTCCGATTGCGCAGCCGGAGTTGACGCGCGACCTCGCGTTCGTCATCCGCCAGCTGGTGCCGTCGTCGATTGCGACGGTGGTGAACATTTCGGCGGCGGCGCTGCAGGAGCTGACCGCACGCGAATCGGAGGACCTGCTGTACATCGCCCGGGAGGCGCTTTCGAACGCGGTGCGGCACGGGGCGCCGACGAAAATTGCGGTGGACCTGCGGCAGACGGGCGAGGCGACGGTGCTGACCATCCAGGACAACGGGGTGGGCTTCGATGAAGCAACGACCCGTCGCGGGCTGGGCACGGTGACGATGCGCACCCGGGCGGAGCGGCTCGGCGGCGAGCTGACCGTTATCCCGATCCCCGGCATGGGCACCACGGTGCGGGTCGCCATCCCGCGCCGCCACGATGACGACGACGAGGAGGCGCTGTGAGCGACAACGAGGGAACCATCCACGTCCTGCTGGCCGACGACCACGACCTGGTCCGTTCCGGGCTGAAGGCCGCGCTGCGGAGCTACCCGGAGTTCACGGTGGTGGGCGAGGCGCGAGACGGCCAGGAGGCCGTGCGGGAGGCGAAGCGGACGAAGCCCGACCTCGTGGTGATGGACGTCCGGATGCCGAAGATGAACGGCATCGAGGCCTGCCGGGAGATCCGCTCGGCGGTGCCGGGGGCCAATGTCCTGATGCTCACCTCCTACAGCGACGAGGAGGCGGTGATGCAGGCCATCGTGGCGGGGGCGAGCGGCTTCCTGCTGAAGGAGGTCCAGACGGCGGACCTGATCGAGGCGATGCGGGTGGTGGGCCGGGGCGGCAAGACGCTCGACCCGGCGAGCTCGGCGGCGGTAATCGAGCAGATCCGGCGGGGCAACCTGGTGAGCGAGGAGGACCGGCTGGCGGCGCAGCTGACGGAGCGGGAGCTGAAGATCCTCGACCTCATCGCCGAAGGGCTCACCAACCGGGAGATTGGCGAGCAGCTGTACCTCTCGGAGAAGACGGTGAAGCACCATGTGAGCGACATTCTCAGCAAGCTGGGGATGACGCGCCGGGTGGAGGCCGCGGGCTTTGCGATCCGCCGGGCAGCGAAGCGGCCGCCAAAGTAGGGCGCCGGGAGGCTGCTAGTAGCGGCCGCCGAGCTTGGCGTGGTCCCAGCTATAGACGTCAACGGGGTCGACCCGGACCGTGACGCGCTTGCTGGCAAGCTTGAGGGCGGCTTCGGGGGTTTCCATTGGCGCGGGGATGCCGTTGTATTTTTCGCCGACGAGGCCCATGACCCGGGCGGTGAAGGGCGTGTCCTCGATGATGGCGGCGTTCCCTTCGATGACGAGGCCCTTGAGCTCCTGGTAGTACTTCCCGGATTCGAGCATCACGGTGATCTTCGGATTGCGGCGGAGGTTGAGCACCTTCTGGCTGCGGGCGAAGGTGGTGAAGTGGATGCGGCCATCGATGACGACGTACCACATGGCGACGAGGTGCGGGAACCCTTTCGGCCCGATGGAGGCGACCTGCAGGGTCCAGCCCTGTTTGAGGAACTCCTCCTGCTCTTCGGGGGTGAGGGCGATCTCGGCGCGGCGGCTGGGCATGGGGCGAATCCTGAGGGGCTAGAATATGCGGACCCAGTAGACCGTACGGCAGCGGCCGCTGGCAAGGAGCCACATGATGAGCATGGCAGACCGGGGTTCTCGCACACCGCCGGGGCGAGCTGTCGGGTGAGCGGGGTGGATCACCACGGGGGCACCCCGATCGTGTTTTCGCCGCACGAGCGGGTGAACCTGCGCGCGTTCGACACCGCAGCGACGAACGGCTTCACGCGGGAGAAAGCCGAGGGTCGGCTGGTTGAACTCCGGGTGCGGCTGAACGAGCTGCAGAACGTGCTCTATGCCGACCGGCGCTACGCGCTGCTGGTGGTGCTGCAGGGCATCGATACGGCCGGCAAGGACAGCACGATCAACTCCGTGTTCGAGCAGGTGGGGCCGATCGGGTGCTCGGTGGCGACGTTCAAGGTCCCGACACCGGAGGAAGCAGCGCACGATTACCTCTGGCGCTACTGGAAGCAGCTGCCCGAGCGGGGCCACATCACCATCTTCAACCGTTCGTACTACGAAGCGGTGCTGGTGGAGCGGGTCAAGGGCATCGTGCCGCCCGAGGTCTGGAAGCAGCGCTACGACGACATCAACTGGATGGAGGAGTACCTGCAGCGAAACGGGACCGTGGTGATGAAGTTCTTCCTCGCGATTTCGAAGGAGGAGCAGCGGGAGCGGCTGCAGGAGCGCATCGACAATCCGAAGAAGCAGTGGAAGTTCCGGCTCGGGGACCTCGAGGAGCGAAAGCTGTGGGATGAGTACCTCGAGGCGTTCGAGGAGATGCTCGAGCGGTGCAACACGAACCACGCGCCGTGGCACGTGGTCCCGGCGGACCGGAAGTGGTACCGCGACCTCGTGGTGGCGACGGCGCTGGTGGAGAAGCTGGAGTCGCTGGAGTTGCGCTACCCGCCGGGAGACCCGGCGATTGCCGGGCTGCGGGTGGAGTGAGGGCAGTTACCAGCCGAGGGCGGCCTCGATGCCCTCGATGGTGGCCGGGGCGCGCGTGATCTCGGGGGTGCAGGCGGCGATGGCGGTATCCGGGTCCTTCAGGCCGTTGCCGGTGAGGATGGCGACGGCGGTGCCGCCCCGCAGCCGGCCGCTGCGGCCGAGCTTGAGCAGGCCCGCCACGGAGGCGGCGCTGGCCGGCTCGACGAAGAGGCCTTCACGGCGGGCGAGCAGGCGGTAGGCCTCGAGGATGTCGTCATCGGTCACGGCTTCGATGAGGCCGCCGGACTCGTCGCGGGCGGCGACGGCGGTGCGCCAGCTGGCCGGGTTGCCGATGCGGATGGCCGTGGCGATGGTCTGGGGGTTGGCGACCGGCTGCCCCGAGACGAGTGGTGCGGCGCCGGCGGCCTGGAAGCCGCACATGCGCGGGTGGCGGGTGGCGAGAGCGCGCTCGGCGCATTCGCGGAAGCCCTTCCAGTAGGCGGTGATGTTGCCGGCGTTGCCGACCGGGATGGCGAGGATATCGGGGGCATCGCCGAGGACATCGCAGATTTCGAAGGCGGCGGTTTTCTGGCCTTCGATACGGTCGGGGTTGACCGAATTGACGAGCGCGATGGGGTGGCGGGTGGTCAGCTCCCGGGCAGCGCGCAGGGCGTCATCGAAGTTGCCGTCGATTTCGATGATGCGGGCCCCGTAGGCGGCGGCCTGGGCCATCTTGCCGGCCGCCACCTTGCCGCCGGGCACGAGGACGAGGCATTCGAGACCGGTGCGGGCGGCGTAGGCGGCGGCGCTGGCGCTGGTGTTGCCGGTGGATGCGCAGAGGATGGCGCGGGCACCGGCTTCGAGGGCGCGGGCGACGGCGACGACCATGCCGCGGTCTTTGAATGAGCCGGTGGGGTTGCAGGATTCGAGCTTGAACCAGAGCTCATCGAGCCCGCACTCGGCGGCGAGGGCGGCGGAGCGGACCAGCGGCGTTTCGCCTTCGCCCAGGGTGATGCGGGGGGTGGCTTCGGTGATGGGCAGGATGTGGGCCCAGCGGTAGAGGACGCCGCGGGGCCGGGCGGCGGCAGGGGTCACGGTTCCTCCGGCGGCCGGAAGGCATGGAATTTCATCTCGCGCAGTTCCTGTTCGAGGACCTGGATCTGCTTCCGGCGCTGCTTTTCGAGCATGGTGTTGAATTTCTGGAACTCCTCGCGGACGTGGTCGACCACTTCGGCGATATCGCGCCGCATGTTGGCGACGCGTTCGCCGAGGCCGGAGTGGCGGCCTTCGAGGAGGGTGAGTTCGCCGTGGAGGCGCTCGATGGCGCCGCTGAAGCCGTCGGTGAGCTCTTCGAGGTGGTTGAGGCGGGACTCGATGCGCTGCTGTTCCTGCCGCCAGAGGGCGATCTCTTCGATGAGCTCCTGGCGGTAGTCGCGTTCACGGGCGACGCTGGAGATGAGCTCTTCGTTGCGGCGAACCATTTCGCCGACGACCTGGAGGCGTTCGAAGACGACATCGAAGCGGTCATCGAGGCCTTCGAAGACGACCTGCTTGATGCGCTCTTCGAGGTCGCGGTTGACTTCGATGGTGCGTTCGAGGCGGAGGCCGAACTGCTCGACGCGGTGCTCGACCTCGCGCTGGCGTTCGGCCAGCACCTGCAGCTGGTGGCTTGCCTGGGCGGCCTGCTGCTGCACCTGCGCGACATCGGCGAGGGCGAGGCCGAGCTGGGATGTGATGGATTCGAGGCGGCGAAGGACGTCGGCGCGCTCGTGGCGGTCGTATTCGGATTCGGCGCGGAGGATGCGGAAGTTGTTTTCGGCGTCGGAGCGGGTGGCGGTGACGGCCTGGCGGAGGTCCTCCATGGACTGGTCGATGGCGGTGAGCTTTTCGGGGAGGCCGCGGAAGGGGCTGAAGCGGGGCTCGAACTCGCGGATGGTGCGCTGGGCGGCATCGAGCTGCTCGGCGATGTCCTGGACCTGGCGGCGGAGCTGTTCGACGTAGGCGAGCTGGTGCTGCTGTTCTTCGCGGGCAGCGCGGAGCTGCTGTTCGAGGAAGGTGAGGATTTCGCCGATGGCCTGGGCCTGGGGTTCGCCGGGCATGTCAGCCCTCCACGCGGAGGAAGGAGGAGAGCTGGACGACGACCGGGAGGGCCTGGATGTCGCGCAGGGCGGCCTGCATGGCGCCTTCGCGGGCGCGGTGGGTCATGATGACGAGGTCGGCGGTGCCGGAATCGGGGTCGGTCTCCTTTTGGTTGACGGCGGCGATGGAGACCTGGTGATTCCCAAGGGCCTGGGCGATCTGGGCGAGGACGCCGGGCTTATCGGCGACGTTCACGCGGAGATAGTAGCGGGTTTCGAGGTGTTCGAGGCCGAGGACGGGGATATCGCCTTCGGGGCCCCAGTATTTGCGCTCGCGGGTGCCGAGGACGATGGCGTGGGCGAGGTCGAGGATATCGGCGACGACGGCGGAGGAGGTGGGTTCGGAGCCGGCGCCGCGGCCCTGGAAGAGGACGGTGCCGGTGAGGTCGCCGTGGATTTGCACGGCGTTGTAGACGCCATCGACGCGGGCGAGGGGTTCGCTGAGGGGGATGAAGGCGGGGGCCACGCGGGCGATGATGCCGCCGTCGGTGCGTTCGGCGATGGCGAGGAGCTTGATGGCATAGCCGAGCTCGTGGGCGGCTTCGAAATCGGCGCGGGCGAGGCGGGTAATGCCCTCGGTGTGGACCTGGGAGGGGCGTACGGTGGTGCGGAAGCCGAGGGTGGCCATGATGGCGAGCTTGTAGGCGGCGTCGTAGCCCTCGACGTCGTTGGTGGGGTCGGGTTCGGCGTAGCCGAGTTGTTGGGCTTCGGCGAGGGCGGCCTCGTAGCCGCCCGCCGGGGGTTCGATGCCCTGGCGACGGAGCGCCTCGGCGACGGCCGCGGAGGTGGCCATGCTGGTGAGGATGTAGTTGGTGGTGCCGTTGATGATGGCGCGGATGGAGGAGATGCGGTTGGCGAGGAGGTCGCGCCGGAGTGGTGCGATGAGGGGGATGCCGCCGCCGACGCTGGCTTCGAACATGATGTCGAGCCCGCGGGCGTGGGCTTCGGCGAGGAGCTCGGGGCCGGACTTGGCGATGAGCTCCTTGTTGGCAGTGACCACGTGCTTGCCGGCATGGATGGCGCGGCGGATGTAGGTGCCGGCCGGTTCTTCGCCGCCGATGACCTCGACGATGATGTCGATCGCCGGGTCTTCGAGGACGGCATCGACGCTGGTGGTGATGGTGCCGGGCGGGAGCTCTACGGGGCGCGGCTTGGCGGGATCGCGCACGGCCGCCCGGCGCACCACGAGGGGAGCGCCAACCTGGCGGGCGAAGTAATCGCGCCGTTCGAGGAGGGCGCGGGCGACG
>NZ_DAOUAO010000017.1:0-13090 GCF_034433535.1 Tepidiforma sp. | reverse complement strand
AAGCGCCAGCCGTCGGTGCGGTCGGAGCCGGTGACTGGCCGGCCGGCGAGCTGGGCGGGGGCGGCTGCATCGAGGCGCTGGCGGATGTGCTGGCTGGCCCCGGGTGCGAGGTCGTAGTCGCGGCGGGCGTAGGCGTGGGGCCCGGTGATGGCGAAGACCCGCTGGAGGAGCTCGGACGGCGAACGCCCGGTAGCGGCCACGAAATCGAGGAGGTAGAGGCCGGCGAGGATGCCGTCGCGCTCGGGGAGGTGGCCGCGGAAGCCGTAGCCTCCGCTCTCTTCGCCGCCGATTAGGGCGTCTTTTTCCATCATGAGGGGGCCGATGAACTTGAAGCCTACGGGGGTTTCGTAGCATTCGACGCCGTAGTGGTCGGCGAGGAGGTTGGCCATGCGGGTGGTGGTGATGGAACGGACGATGGGGCCGCGGAGGTTGCGCTCGCCGAGGAGGTATTCGATGAGGAGAGCGAAGGTGCGGAGCTGGTCGACGTAGTTGCCGGCTTCATCCACGAGGCCGACGCGGTCGGCGTCGCCGTCGTTGGCGATGCCGATGTGGTAGCGGCCTGTGCTGAGGAGGAGGAGGAATTCGGACAGGTTCGATTCGATGGGCTCGGGCGCGCGGATCCCCGGGAAGGCGGGATTCCGCTCGGTGTGGATTTCGTGGACGGTGGTGGAGCCGCCGGAGAGGAGCTCGGTGAACAGGCCGGCACCTGCGCCGTACATGGGGTCGACGGCGACGCGGAGGCCGGCGGACCTGATGCGCTGGAGGTCGACACGGGAGCCAAGGGCGGCGAGGTAGCCGGGGATGGGGTCGAACTGCGCGATGGCATCGGCGCCCTGCGGGGCGAGGCGGATGGCGGCGGGGTTTTCGAGGATGGCGGGGACGCGCCGTTCGATATCGGCGACGATTTCGGGGCTGGCGCTGCCGCCGTAGTGGGGTTTTACCTTGATGCCGTTCCAGTTGAAGGGGTTGTGGGAGCTGGTGACCACGACGCCGCCGGCGGCGCCGACTTCGATGATGCGGTAGCTGATGGCTGGCGTGGGCGCCGGGCGGCTGGCGAGCTGGACGCTGAAGCCGCTGCCGGCGAGGACGCGGGCGACGGCCTCGGCGAAGTGGTCGGAGAGGAAGCGGGTATCGTAGCCGACGATGAGGGGGCGGGCCGTCCCGGCGGTCTCTCGGAAGTGGTCGGCGATGGCCTGCGCGCAGGCGCGGACGTTTTCGAAGGTGAAGGTATCGGCGATGAGGGCTCGCCAGCCGTCGGTGCCGAAGCGTACGGGGTTCTCAGGCATGGGAAGCATGATAGCGGGCGCCCGGTTGAACGCTCGCCCCCGGGGGGAGCACAGCGCCCTGCTCGATGGCCGCGCCCGCACCGATGACGGCTCCTTCGACGACCGCCCCGGGGCCGATGGTGGCATCGTTGGCGATGATGCTGGCGGTGATGCGGGCACGTTCGCCGACGTGGACCCGCTCCCAGAGCACCGAGCCGCTCACGCTGGCCCCGGCACGAAGGAAGCACCCTTCGCCGATGGCGGAGCCGGTGACGGACGCCCCGGGCTGGATGGTCGCGCCGGGATGGACGGCGTTGCCCTCGCCGAGGAGCTCGCGGTGCAGTGCGAGGTAGCGCGCGGGGGTGCCGAGGTCGGCCCAGTGGCCTTCGAAGCGGTAGCCGAGGACGGTGCGCCCGCGGGCGACGAGCGAAGGGAACAGCGTTTCTTCGACGCGGACAGGGCCCGGCGGGATCTCCTCGACGAGGTGGGGCTCGAAAATCCACGCGCCGGCGTTGACGAGGTTGGATGGGGCTTTGCCGGGAGGCGGCTTTTCGACGAAGCCGGTGACCCGTGAGCGGTCATCGCAGACCGCGACGCCGAAAGGAGAGGGGTCGTCGACGGGGTAGAGGGCGAGGGTCAGCTCGGCGGAGGCGGCCACGTGGGCTTCGATGGCGCGCTGGAGCGGGAAATCGAGGTACACGTCGCCGTTGAGTACGACGAAGCGCCCCTCGATGCCGGCCTGTGCGACCGCGTTGCGGATGGCGCCGCCGGACTCGAGGCGGGAGGTTTCGATGACGGGCAGGATCTCAAGGCTGCGGTGCCGGCCGGGCGGGTAGCGGGCGGCGAGGTCTTCGTTGGCGAGGCCAAGGGCAAGGATGGCGCGAGAGATGCCGCCCTTCGCCAGCCATGCGAACAGGAATTCGATGGCAGGGGTGTTGCAGACCGGCACGAGGCTCTTGTGGCGGTGGGCAGTGAGCGGGCGGAGGCGGGTGCCCTGTCCGCCGACGAGGAGGATGGCGTCCACGCGGGGCTGCTAGCGGCCGGCGGCTGCGCGGAGGTCCGCGGCGCGGGAGGTATTTTCCCAGGGCAGGTCGAGGTCGGCGCGGCCGAAGTGGCCGTAGGCCGCGGTGGGGCGATAGATGGGCCGGCGCAGCTGGAGGTCCTCGATGATGGCGCCGGGGCGGAGGTCGAACAGCTTACGGACGGCCTGGAGGATGACCGAATCGGGGACGACGCCGGTGCCGAAGGTTTCGACGCCGATGGAGGTCGGCTGGGCGACACCGATGGCGTACGAGAGCATGAATTCACAGCGGGTGGCGAGGCCGGCGGCCACGATGTTTTTGGCGACCCAGCGTGCGGCATAGGCAGCAGAGCGGTCGACCTTGGTCGGGTCTTTGCCGGAGAAGGCGCCGCCGCCGTGGCGGGCCACGCCCCCGTAGGTATCGACGATGATCTTGCGGCCGGTGAGGCCAGCATCGGCGCGGGGGCCGCCGAGGATGAAGCTGCCGGTGGGATTGACGTGGATGGTGGCCTGCGGGCTCAGGAGCTCGCCGATGACGGGTTCGATGACGTGCTTGCGCACTTCCTGCTTGATGAATGCGGGGTCGCGGACGTCGGCGGAGTGCTGGGTGGAGATGACGACGGTATCGACCTGGATGGGGTTCCAGTGGTCATCGTATTCGACGGTGACCTGGGACTTGCCGTCGGGGTACACCCAGGGGAGGATGCCCTGCTTGCGGACTTCCGCCAGGCGGCGGGTGAGGCGATGGGCGAGCGAGATAGGCAGCGGCATGAGCTCGGGGGTTTCGCTGCAGGCGAAGCCGATCATCATGCCCTGGTCGCCGGCGCCAATGCTGCGGGGGTCGTGGCTGTTGACGCCCTGGGCGATGTCCGGGGACTGCTCGGCGATGGAGGTGATGACCCCGCAGGTGTGGCCATCGAAGCCCTTGACGGAGGAGTCGTAGCCGATGCCGCAGATGGTTTCGCGGACGAGCTTGTTGATATCGACGTAGCCCTCGGTGGTGATTTCGCCCATGACGAGGACGAGGCCGTTGGTGGTCGCGGTTTCGCAGGCCACGCGGGAGTTGGGGTCCTGGGCGATGAGGGCATCGAGGACGGCGTCGGAGATCTGGTCGCAGATTTTATCAGGGTGGCCTTCGGTGACGGATTCGGAGGTAAGGAGTTTGCGCTCGGACACGGGCTGCCCTTTCTCTGGAGGTGGCTTGCGTGCGGGCATGAAAAATCCCCTCGCCCGGCGTGCCGGGTTCGAGGGGCGGGCGTTCCCGCGAGCCCGCCTTTTGTTGCTCCCGCGGCGGGTGCCGGGGAGCCGCGTCGTTTCGGCACCTTGGAGGCATAACCAGGTTGCCGGGCTGGGATGCCCTCTTGACGCTTATGCGGAGGGTAGCAGGCCGCAGTGCGGTACGGAAGGGGTTGACGGGGGCCTCAGGCGGCGGGGGCGAGGGCGATGACCTGGATATCGCCCCAGGGGGTCTCCTGCAGGGCCTCGGCTTCGCCGGCGCGGAGGAGTTCGAGGACAGCGAGGAAGGAGATGATCACTTCGAGGCGGCTGGCGCATTCGAGGATGGCGCGGCGGAAGGAGAATTTGCCGCGGCGCTGGAGCCGCTCGCGGAGCTGCTCGATGCGCTGGGCGAGGGTGATGGTGGTGTCGCGCGGGAGGATCGCCCGGGGCGCCGGCTCCTTCGGCTTGCGTTCGAGGAGGCGGAGCATGAGCGCGTGGAGGCGCTCGAAGCTGACGCCGGCGAGGGGGGAGGGCTGGGGGAGGTCGGGCGGGGGCGCGAGGCGGGTATAGATGCGGAGCCCGGCTTCCTGGCGCTGTTCGAGGAGTTCGACAACCTGGAGGAAGCGCCGGTATTCGCGAAGAAGCTCGACCAGCTCGGCGCCGACAGCGTCGTCCTCGAGGGCGGGCGGCTCCTCCCCCGGCGGGCGGGGAAGGAGCGCGCGCGACTTGAGGTAGATGAGGCGGGCACCGATAGCGACGAACTCGGCGAGGGCGGAGGGGTCGAACCCTTCGCCGGTGCGAATGGCGGCGAGGTACTGGTCGGTGACCGCGACGAGGGAGACGGCCGTGATGTCGAGGTCGTCCTTCTCGATGAGGTGGAGAAGTAGGTCGAGCGGCCCCTGGAAAACGGGCAGGGAGATTTCAGCCATGGCTCCTGCCGGCGCGGCGCTCCCCCGCTGAAGCGCGGCCGGTGCGGTCTTGCGACCGTTGGTGCTGTTACGCGCTGGCAGGCGCCCACACCCCCGGGAGCGTCCGTTCGACGGCAGCGGCAACAGCGGCGACCGAGCGCATCATGGCGGCGAAGCGTTCGTATGTCAACGACTGGGCGCCGTCGCTGAGGGCGTGCTCCGGGTTGTTGTGGACTTCGATCATGAGGCCATCGGCGCCGGCGGCGATGCCTGCCATGGCGACCGGGGTGACCAGGGCGGCCTTGCCGGTCCCGTGGGAGGGGTCGGCGATGATGGGCAGGTGGCTGAGCTCGCGCACGAGCGGGATGGCGTTCACGTCGAAGGTGTTGCGGTAGGCGGTTTCGAAGGTGCGAATGCCGCGCTCGCAGAGGATCACGTTGGGGTTGCCCTGGGCGAGGATGTACTCGGCGGCGAGCAGCCACTCTTCGATCTGGCCGGAGAGGGCGCGCTTGAGCATCACGGGCTTGCGGACGCGGCCGACCTCATCGAGGAGCATGAAGTTCTGCATGTTGCGGGCGCCGATCTGAATGATGTCGGCGTATTCGCAGACGGCGTCGATATCGCGGACGCTCATGAGCTCGGTGATGACGGGGAGCCCGTGGGCTTTGCCGGCGGCGTGGAGGTACTTCAGGCCCTCGACCCCGAGGCCGCGGAAGGTGTAGGGGGAGGAGCGGGGCTTGAAGGCGCCGCCGCGGAGGATGTTGGCACCGGCGGCCTTGACGGCGCGGGCGGCATCGAAGATGTGCTCTTCGTTTTCGATGGAGCAGGGGCCGGCCATGACGGCGAGCTGCTGGCCGCCGACGGTGACCCCGTAGCCGACGTCGATGACGGTATCGGCCGGGTGGAATTCGCGGGAGACAAGCTTGTAGGGCTTGGTGACCCGGTGGACGGATTCGACGTGGGGGAGGGACTGGAAGATGTCCTCGAGGCCGGGGTCATCGGAGCCGATGACGCCGATGATGGTGCGTTCGGCGCCGACGGAGAGGTGGGCCTGGCGGCCGGTCTCTTCGATGCGGGCGATGATGGTATCGATATCGTCCGGGGTGGCTTCCGGGGAGACGACGATAATCACGGGATGCAGTACTCCGTTCGGTGATAGGTTATTCGATGGGGTAGGCGAGGTCGGGGCGGAGGCGGGCGGCCTCGCGCAGGTAGATGTGCCGGATCTCACTCTGGGATTTCTCCGTGTTCCAGTGGAGGAGGACCCGAATGCAGAGCGGGAGCATGCCCGGCACGGACATTTCGTGGCTTTGCATGAGGGGGACCTGCGTCCAGCCGAGCTGCCGTGCGGCGACGGCGGGGAACTCGGCGTAGACGTCGGGGGTCGTCGTCAGCCAGGCGGAGGCGATGTCCTCGGTTTTGATCCCGTTGGCCTCCACCATGTGGATGAGGAGTTCGCGGGTTCGTTCGAGGATTTCTTCTTTCTGATTACGGGTGACGGTGGTAGCGCCACGTACGCCGCGGACCGGCATGCGCGGAGGTCCTCCTGGAGCGTTCAGGTTGTTGGAAGGCCGTTAGAAGCAGCGGGGCGTAAAGGCCCCGGCCGGCGGACACCCATACTCGCGGCCCACAGGAGGCCGAGGCCACGCCCGTTGAGGCGCAGCCGGCTGGCTGTGGGCCGGGATCACTTGTCCGCTACTGGCCGGAGACATCCTCCACAAACTCCCTGACGCGCTGGACGCGGCGGTCAACCTCCGCGGCGTCGATGGCGGTGATTATAGCAGAGCCGACGACAGCGGCATCGGCGATGCGACGGACGGCCCGGGCCTGTTCGCGCGTGGTGATGCCGAAGCCGACGGCGAGGGGGAGCGAGGTACGGGCGCGGATGCGCTCGATGAAGGGCGGGAGTTCTTCGAGGGCGACGTTGCCCTTGCCGGTGGTGCCAGTCACCGAGACGCAGTAGATGAAGGCATCGGCGGCGGCGGCGATGAGCGGGATGCGCTCATCGCGGGTGGTGGGGGCGATGAGGGGCACGAAGCTGAGGTCGTTCGCGCGGCAGGCCTGGAGGAAGGAGCCGGCCTCCTCGGGAGGCATGTCGACGACGATCCAGCCGTCGGCGCCGGCGGCGGCGGCCTCGGCGCAGGCGCGTGCTTCGCCACGGGCAAGGATGGGGTTGTAGTAGCCCATGAGGAGGACGGGGACGGTGAGCCCGTGCTGGCGGGCGTCGCGGATGAAGTCGAAGCAGCGGGCAAGGGTGACGCCCTGCTGGAGGGCGACCTGGTTGGCGTGCTGGATGGTGGCGCCGTCGGCGAGGGGGTCGGTGAAGGGGACGCCGAGCTCGATGATGTCGGAGCCGCCCTCCTGCATGGCGAGGAGGATGGGCACGGTCTCGGCGGGGGTGGGATAGCCTGCGGTGACGTAGCCAACGAAGAGGGTGCGGCCTTCCTGGCGGGCGCGGGCGAAGGTATCGCGGAGACGCTGGGACATGGCGGGGTCAGTACCTCGTGACGAGCAGGATAAAGCTGAGGCCGTTGAAGAGCACATGGAAGGCGACGGCATCCCAGAGGCAGCCGGTCCGCCAGTAGAGCCAGGCGACGAGCAGGCCGATGAGGAAGAAGGGGATGACAGCGCCGGCATCGGTATGGGCGAGGGAGAAGAGGGCGGAGCTAAAGGCGGCGGCGGGCCAAAATCCCCAGGAGAGGGCCCCGGAGAAGAGGAAGCCGCGGAAGAAGACTTCTTCGGAGAGCGGCGCGGCGATGACCGTGGCAAGGCCGTAGAGGGCGAGCGCGGCGGGGTCGCGCAGGACAGCATCGAGGGTGGGCGGTGCGGGCGCGATGGCGTGCCAGCCAAGGGCCTCGACGGCGGCGGCGTAGAGGCTGACCAGGGGGAAGGTGAGTGCGACGAGGGCGCCCGGGAGCCAGAGGCGTTCGAACTGGAAGCGGTCGAGGCCGACGGCGCGGGCGAACCCGGCGGTGCCCTGCCGGCTGGCGGCGACCGCAATCAGCACGAAAGCGGCGGAGCTGAGGATGGCCATCGACCAGGCGACGCGGGCGGCGATCGGGTCGCCGAGCAGCCGGGGCGGCGGGGGCAGGGGATTGCCGGCCGCCGCACGCGCGAGCGCGAGATCGGCGTAGCGGGCGATCTCGGCGGCTTTCGTGAAGGTATCGCCGACATCGCGGAACTCGGGTTCGCCGCCGAAGGCGCGGGCAATCGGACCGACGAGGGCGAGCGGGAGGACGTAGGCGAGCACCGCGAGCCAGGTCCCGATGAGGAGGCTCAGTTCGTGCCAGGGTGCCGGGTGCAGGCGCCGGGGGCTCATGAGAAGGCGAGGATGGAGAAGCTGATGGCGTTAAAAAGGAAGTGGAAGATGATGGGGTGCCAGAGGCTGCGGGAGCGCCAGTTCAGCCAGGCGAGGATTAGGGCGATGAGGAAGAAGGGGACGACGCTGCCGGGGTCGAAGTGGACGAGGCTGAAGAGGAGGCCGGAGATACCGGCCGCCGGCCAGAACCCCCAGCGGCTGAGGCCGCCGAAGAGCAGGCCGCGGAAGAAGAGCTCTTCGGTGACCGGGGCGCCGACCACAGTCACGGCGGCAGCGATGGCGAGGGTGAGGTCGTCGCGGGTAATTTCGTAGGGGACCGTGCTGGTGGGGATGAGCCAGTCGATGCCGGTGCGTTCGACGGCGGCGACCCAGGCGAAGGTGAGCAGGTAGGCGCCGAGGACAGCCGCGAGCGGCAGCCAGGCGCTGGACCAGGCGAAGGTATCGAGCCGGAGGTCGCGGAGGAGCTGGCGGTCCGGGCGCCGGGTAACGATGCCGACGATGGCGAGGGTAGCCGCCTGGGAGACAGCGGTGACGCTGAGGAGCACCTGGAGCGCGTCCTGGGAGGCCAGGAGCTCCGGGGGAGACGGGAGGGCCTCGCCGCTGGCTGCGGCGGCGAGGCGGGCGTCGGCGTACTCCGCGATGCGCCCGGCCTTTTCGAAGGTGTCGCCGACATCGCGGGTGCGGAGGTCGAAGTCCAAGGCCGCGGCAACGCCGGCAGCAACGACGTTGGTCAGGACGAGGAGGGCGACGAAGGCGGCAAGGCCGGTGAAGGCCTCGCGCGGGCCCCAGGGCACGAGGCTGCCGCGGGGGGCGTCGCTCAGAGGGTCACCCCGAGGGCGGCGGCGACGGTGTGCATGTCCTTATCGCCGCGGCCGGAGAGGCCGACGAGGATATCGTGGCCGGGGCCGAGCTCACGGGCGAGCTGGATGGCGTGGTAGATGGCGTGAGACGGTTCGAGGGCGGGGATGATGCCTTCGGTGCGGGTGAGGGCCTGGAAGCCCTCGAGGGCCTGCTGGTCATCGACGGCGACGTATTCGGCGCGCTCGCTGGTCTTCAGCCAGGAATGCTCGGGGCCGACGCCGGGGTAATCGAGGCCGGCGGAGATGCTGTGGGTCTCGAGGATCTGGCCGTCGGCATCCTGCAGGAGGTAGGTGCGGGTGCCGTGGAGGACGCCGGGGCGGCCGGCGACGAGCGTGGCGGAGTGCCTGCCCGAACCGACGCCGCTCCCGCCAGCTTCGACGCCGACGAGGCGGACGGGGTCATCCAGGAAGGGGTGGAAGAGGCCGATGGCGTTGGAGCCGCCGCCGACGCAGGCGACTGCGACATCGGGGAGGCGTCCGGCCTGCTCCAGCATCTGCGCGCGGGCTTCGCGACCGATGACAGACTGGAAATCGCGGACGATGGTGGGGAAGGGATGCGGGCCGATGGCGGAGCCGATGATGTAGTGGGTGGTGCGGACGTTGGTGACCCAGTCGCGCATCGCTTCGTTGATGGCGTCTTTCAGGGTCTTGCTGCCGGATTCGACGGAGACAAGGGTGGCACCGAGCATCTTCATACGGAAGGCGTTGAGCGACTGGCGGCGGATGTCCTCGGCGCCCATGTAGACGACGCATTCGAGGCCGAGCATGGCGCAGACGGTGGCGGTGGCGACGCCGTGCTGGCCGGCTCCGGTTTCGGCGATGATGCGGCGCTTGCCGAGGCGGCGGGCGAGGAGGGCCTGCCCGAGGGCGTTGTTGATCTTGTGGGCGCCGGTGTGGGCGAGGTCTTCGCGCTTGAGCCAGATGCGGGCGCCGCCGCACTCGCGGGAGAGGCGCTCGGCGAAGTAGAGCGGGGTGGGACGGCCGACATAGTGGCGGAGGAGACGGTTGAGCTCCTCGTGGAAGGCGGGGTCGCTGCGGGCTTCGTTGTAGGCGGCTTCGAGGTCTTCGTGGGCGGCAACAAGTGTTTCGGGAATGTAGCGGCCGCCGAATTCGCCGAAGCGTGCGGGGAGGGTTTCAGTGGTCACGGGCGGCACCTTTCGCGGCGCGGATGAACGCGCGGATTTTGGCGGGGTCTTTGACGGCGTCGGTTTCGACGCCGGAGGAAACATCGACGGCCCAGGGGCGGACGCGCCGGACGGCCTCGTCGACGTTCTCGGGGGTGAGGCCGCCGGCGAGCATGACGGGGAAGCGACCGGCGACATCGGCGGCGAGGTCCCAATCGAAGGCCTGGCCGGTGCCGCCGAGCGCACCGGTGCCGCCGGTGTCGAGAAGGGTGGCGGCGGCGAGCCCGGGGACGATGTGCTCGGTGATATCGGCGGTTTCGTGGCCGGGTTCGACGTGGATGGTGCGCAGCACCGGGCGGTGGATGGCGCGCACGAAGGCGTTGTCTTCGCCGCCGGAGAGCTGGACAAGGTCGAGGCGGGCGGCATCGGCGATGTCGTTGATCTCGTCCGGGGTCATCCCGGCGAAGACGCCGACGAGCAGCGGGCGCGCGCGGGCGAGGGAGAGCTCGATGGCCTCGGCCCACGCGGGGAACCAGGTGCGGGCCGAGACATGGCCGCGGGATGGGGCATCGAAATCGACCGGCGGAGCGGCGCGGCGGCGGGACGCCACCACCTCGACGATCTCGTGGCACTGCTCGGGGGTGACCTGGCGGCGCGACCGGGCGAAGACGAGCCCGATGAAATCGGCGCCGGCATCGATGGCCGCGACGGCGTAGGCGGCGTCGCGCAGGCCGCAGATTTTGACGAGGGTCATGGCGCGCTCCGGGTCGAAACGGGGAGCCCGCGGAGCTCGCGGACCTTTTCGGCGGGGTCGGGGGCGAGCATGAGGCTTTCGCCGACGAGGACTGCGGTGGCACCGACGGAGGCGAAGCGCTCGACATCGGCGCGGGTGGAGATACCGGAGAGTGCGGCGAGGAGCGCGCCCGGCGGCACCAGGGAGGCAAGGCGCTCGGTGGTGGCGAGGTCGACCCGGAAGCTGCGAAGGTCGCGGTTGTTGATGCCGATGAGATCGGTGCCGAGGGCCGCGGCGCGCTCCATCTCGTCGGCGTTGTTGACCTCGACGAGCGCCTGCATGCCGAGGGCGCGGGCGCCGGCCATGAGCGCGGCGAGGCGGGCGTCATCGAGGGCGGCGACGATCAGCAGCACGGCATCGGCGCCGTGGACGCGGGCCTCGAGGAGCTGGTACTCGTCGATGATGAAGTCCTTGCGGAGGACGCCGGGGCGGTCCGGGCCAAGGGCTTCGAGGGCGGCGCGAACGGCGGCCATGTCATCGAGGGTGCCTTTGAACCAGGTGGGCTCGGTCAGGACGGAGATGGCGGAGGCGCCGCCTCGCGCGTAGCGAAGGGCCTGCTCGGCGGCGTCGAGCCCGGGGGCGATGTCGCCCTTGCTGGGGGAGGCGCGCTTGATCTCGGCGATGACGGCCATGGGGGCGTCGCGGCGCAGGCGGGCGAGGAAGTCGATCTCTGGCGGCGCCCCGGGGAGGCGGCGCTCGAGTTCCGCGGGAGGCACCGCCTGGCGGGCCGCGGCAACATCGACGCGGCGGCGTTCGAGGATCGTGTCGAGGATGGTGGGGCTACCCACCGGCTGCCTCCCGGGCAAGGGTGATGTAGGTATCGAGCACCTCGCGGGCGCGGCCGCTCGCGACGGCTTCGCGCGCAAGCTGCACCCCTGCGGTGAAATCGGGGGCCCGGCCCGCGACCACGAGGGCGGCCGCGGCGTTCATGAGCGTGAAGTCCGTGCGGGGTCCCTCCGCGCCATCGAGGATGGCGAGGATGTCGCCGGCGTTGGCCCGGGCATCACCCCCGGCGACTGCCGAGAGCGGAGCGCGGGAGAGACCGAAGTCCTCGGGGGCGATGGTCCGCTCGGCGACGGCGCCATCGGCGACCACCCAGGCGGTGGTGGGTGCGGCCGGGCTGATCTCGTCGAGCCCGTCTTCGGAATGGACGACAAGGGCGTATTCGATCCCGCGGAGGGCGAGCGCCGAGGCGATGAGGGGCCCGAGGACGCGGGCGCCGACCCCGACGAGCTGGCGGGTCGGGCGGGCCGGGTTCGAAAGCGGCCCGAGGATGTTGAAGGCGGTGCGGATGGCGATTTCGCGCCGGGGGCCGCCAACGTGGCGCATGGCGGGGTGCATCCGCTGGGCGAAGAGGAAGCAGAAGTTGCAGGCGTCGATGATGCGGGCGATGGCGGAGCCATCGAGGTCGATGCGAGCGCCGAGTGCCTCGAGGACATCGGCGCTGCCGCACTTCGATGAGGCGGCGCGGTTGCCATGCTTGGCGACGCGCACGCCGCAGGCGGCCACGACGAAGCCGGCAGCCGTCGAGACGTTGATGGTATCGATGCCGTCGCCGCCGGTGCCGCAAATATCGATGACGCCGGGGGCGTCGACCGGCTCGGCGTGGCGGAGCATGACCTCAAGACAGGCGGCGATCGCCTCCGGCGTTTCGCCCCTGATGCGCCAGGCCGAGAGGAACGCGCCGACCTGCGCCGGGGTGGCGGCGCCAGTCATGAGCTCTTCCAGCGCGCCGGCGGCGAGCTGCGGCGGGAGTTCACCGGTTTCGACGAGGGCTTTGATCGCTTCCTGGACAGCCATCAGCGCGTGCTCCGCCGGGCGGATATGGAAACAGTCTGCCGAATCAGGCTGGCCATTCGCCACCTTCAAGACGGAGGAAGTTGGCGAGGAGGTCTTTGCCGTATTGCGTCGCGATCGATTCGGGATGGAACTGGACCCCTTCGACCGTGAGGCGGCGATGGCGGACGCCCATGATGATGCCGGATTCGGAGCGGGCGGTTACCTCCAAATCGGGCGGGAGGGTCTCCGGGGTGCCGCAGAGGGAGTGGTAGCGCACGGCCTCGAAGGGGGAGGGGATGCCGGCGAAGACGCCGAGGCCGTCGTGGGTGATCCGGGAGGTTTTGCCGTGCTTGATTTCGCCGGCGCCTGCGACCGTGCCGCCGTAGACCTCGTAGATGCACTGGTGGCCGAGGCAGACGCCGAGGATGGGCACCCGGCCTGCGAATTCGCGGATGACATCGCAGGAGATGCCGGCATCCGAGGGGTCGCCGGGGCCGGGGGAGATGACGACGCGGTCGGGCTTGAGGGCACGGCACTCCTCGAGGGTGACCTGATCGTTGCGGTAGACGCGGACGTCCTCGCCGAGCTCGGCGAGGTACTGGTAGAGGTTGTAGGTGAACGAGTCGTAGTTATCGATGAGCAGGGTGGTCACTGGTCGAGGGATTCCTCCTTGGCGAGGTCGGCGGCGATGAGGCGGAGCGCGGCGGCGAGCTCTTCGGGGGTGTAGCCGTAGCCGCGGCGGTCGAGGCGGAACTTGGCGGCCAGGTAGTCGGGCTGGAACGAAGCAGGGCTGGCGAGGTTGA
>NZ_DAOUAO010000016.1:0-18314 GCF_034433535.1 Tepidiforma sp. | reverse complement strand
GGTCGAGGGGGTGGGGCGGTTCGGCGGCGGCGGGCACGCGGCGGACGGGGGCCGGCGGCGGTCCGCCATCGATGGGTCGGCCGAGGCCGTCGAGGATGCGGCCAAGCAGGGCGCGGCCGACCGGGGCGAGGGCCGGGGTACCCTCTGCGGTCACGCGGCTGCCAGGGGGGACGGTGCCGCGGTCGAGGAGGGCGAGGTGGGCGAGGCCGTTGACGGCGCCGGCGGCCTCGGCGGCGAGCGGCCGGCCGGCCGGGTCTTCGACGAGGGCGATTTCGCCAGCCTGGAGGTTGATGCCGGCGGCGACGACCGTTTCGGGGCCGGAGTGGAGCACCGTCCCGGCCCGGCGATGGAGGCCGGCGCCCGCGATGGCGCGGACGAGGGCATCAAGGTGGGCGGAGGTCATGGCGCGCCCCCTGCGGCCCTGATGGCTGCTTCGGCGAGGTCGAGGCGGGTATCGAGGGCGGCATCGATGGTGCCGTGGCGGAGGTCGACCAGGCAGCCGCCAATGGCCACGGCGTCGTCTGGGCGAACGTAGGCGCCGAGGTCGCCGAGGGCTGCCGTGACTTCGGCTTCGACCCCCGGGTTGACACGGATGGAGAGGATCTCCTGGCCGGCGGCGGCACGGACGGCTTCGGAGACGGCGAGGGCGGTGAGGCCGGGGTCGGCGGCGTAGGCCTGGCCGACGATGCGGCGGAGAGCGAGGAGCAGGGCCTCGGTGAGGGCATCGGCGGAGGAGCGGATGATCTGCTCACGGGCGGCGGCGGCCTCGGCGGCGGCGGCGCGGACGAGGGCGAGCAGGCCGGCGGCCTCGGCTTGGGCGGCCTGAAGGCCTTCCTGGCGCCCGGCTTCGAACCCCTGGCGGCGGGCCTCCTCGGCCAGCGCGTCGGCGGCGGCGCGGATGGACTCGGCCTCTGCCCGGGCAGCACGGAGGAGTTCTTGGGCGCGGGCTTCGGCGGCGGCGATGACCTCGGCGGCGGTCGCAATCGGGGCATCGATGGGGACTGCGGGCCGGGAGCTCCCGACCACGAAGACCTCGGCGGGGGCGGCGGGGGCGGAGCGGATAACGCGGGGCGGCCTAGCCGACGAGCTCATCATCGCCTCCGCGGGCAATCACGATTTCCTCGGCTTCATCGAGCCGGCGGATGACTTCGACGATGCGCTGCTGGGCTTCTTCGACCTGGCGCAGGCGGACGGGGCCGGAGGCTTCCATGTCCTCGCGCAGCATCTGGGCGGCGCGCGTGGACATGTTGCGGAGGATGCATTCTTTGACGGCATCGGAGGTGGCCTTGAGCGCGAGCGCGAGGTCGCGGACTTCGACTTCGCGGAGGATGCGCTGGATGGAGCGGTCATCGAGGGTCGCGATGTTTTCGAAGACGAACATGCGCTTCTTGATCTGCTCGGCGAGCTCGGGCTCGTTCTCTTCGAGGGCCTCGATGATGGTTTTCTCTGTCATGCGGGACGATTGCTTGAGGATCTGGACGAGGACTTCGATGCCGCCGACGCTCTGCGCCTGGCGGGTGGGCTGCAGGACTGCGGAGAGTTTCCGCCGGAGGACGGCTTCGACTTCGTTGACGATTTCAGGGTTGGCGCGGTCCATCAGGGCGATGCGCTGGGCGACTTCGGCAGAGAGTTCCGGTTCGAGGCCGGCGAGGACCTGGGCGGCCTTGTCCGGCTGGAGGAAGGAGGTGAGGAGGGCGATGGTCTGGGGGTGCTCGGTCGCGAGGAAGTTGACGAGCTGTTGAACGTTGAGGTGGCGGAGGAAGCCGAAGGGGACGGTGGGGGAGGTGGCGGAGAGCCGGTCGATGAGCTCGGCGGCTTTTTCTTCGCCGAGGGCGAGGCGGAGGAGGTCTTCGGCGTACTCGAGGCCGCCGAGGGAGATGACGTTGCGGGCCACGGCGGCTTCTTCGAACTCCTCGATGACTTCCTTGCGCTGCTCGGGGAGGAGTTCGCCGAGGGCGGTGATCTCCCAGGTGATACGCTCGATGTCCTCATCGGAGAGGTGGCGCAGGACCTCTGCGGAGCGCTCCTTGCCGATGGTGATGAGGAGCGCTGCGGCTTTCCGGCGACCCTTGAGCTTTTCGTCCCTGGCGACCATAGGCGGCTAGTCTTCTCGCATCCAGGTTTGAATGACGTCGGCGACGGCGCGCGGGTTGGCCTCGGCGAGGCGGAGGACCCGCTCTTCGTGGGGGTCGGAGGGCGTCTGGAGCGAGGGGAGCTCCTCCTGGGGCGGCGTGGGCAGGGCGGCGAGGGCTGCGGCTGCACCGGCCGGCAGCGCCTGCGGGGTAACCGGCGCCGGCAGGCGGAGCTGGCGCTTCGAGAGCGAGCGAAGGAGCAGCATGACCAGGATGAAGGCGAGGATGACGGCGAGGATGGGGATGAGCAGCCGGAGGTACTGGAAGTAGACGGCCAGGCCGTTGGGGGATTCGCCGATGAGGTCGGTGATGGCCGATTCGTCGAACGGGAGGCGGGTGACGCTGAGGATATCGCCGCGGGTCTGGTCGAGGCCGACGGCGGCGGCGACCGCGCTGGTGATGGCGGCCTCCTGGGCGGCGGAGACGCTCTCATCGAGAACCACGGAGACGGACAGCCGCTCAAGCTTGCCGGGCGCCTGGATGGTGGTTGAGCTGGTGCGCGGGACCTCGTTGTTGGTGGTCGTCTCGGTGCGGGTGTATTGGGAGTTGCCGTTGGCGGTGGTGTTCGCGCCGCCGCCGGTGCCTCCGTTCGCACCGGTACCGGGGACGTTGCCGACGTTGAGGTTGGTGCCGGTGAAGGTTTCCTCGACGGTGGACTGGGAGCGCGGCACGGCCTGCTCGGGGGTGCCGAATTCGTCTTTGGTGGTGGAGACCTGGTCGAAGTTGAGGCTGGCGCGGATGGTGACGGCGCTGCGCCCGGGGCCGACGATGCGGGAGAGGACGTCGGCGACATCGCGCTGGAGGGCGACTTCGTACTGGCGCTGGAGTTCGAGCTGGGAGGCGGTCGCGCCGGCAGAGAACGCCCCGCCGAAGGTGGCGCCATCGAAGAGTACGCGGCCGGAGTCGTCGATGATGGTGATGCCCTTCTCGGTGAGGCCTTCGACGGAGTTGGCGACGAGGTTGGTGATGCCCTTGACCTGCTCGTCGGTGAGGCGGGCGCCGGGCCTGAGCTGGAGGAGGACGGAGGCCGTTGCCTGGTGCTGGTCTTCTTTGAAGAGGGCTTCTTTGGGGATGGAGATGTGGACGCGGGACGCCTTGACGGCATCGAGGGTGTTGATGGAGCGCGCGAGTTCGCCTTCGAGGCCGCGGCGGAAGTTGACCTGCTGGACGAAATCGGTGGCCCCGAAGTTGGTCTTGTCGAAGATTTCGAGGCCGACGGCGCCGCCGGAAGGGAGGCCGGCCTGGGCGAGCTTGATGCGGACCTCGGCGACCTTGTTGGCGGGGACCGCGATCGAGGAGCCGCCGCCGCCGAGTTCGTACGGGATGCCGAGGGATTCGAGCTCATCGGCGATGGCGGCGGAGTCCTCGGGGGCGAGACCGGAGTAGGCGGTTACCATCCGCGGGCTGCTGGAGGAGAGGAAAAGGACCCAGAGGAGGACGAGGGCGCCGACCGCGACACCCGCGAGCATGAGCTGCCGGGTGCGTGGGAGCTGGTTCCAGCGCTGGATGAAGGGCCCGAGCGGGGAGGCCTCGAGAGTCCCCATGACGTCCTCCGGTTGGTGGTAGGCCGAAGGTAGCGAGGGGCGGGACGGCTCCGCATCGGGGAGTCACCGATTCGGCGGCGACGAACCCGTGAACGTTGGGGGGAATTCCCTGATTTTGGGTGAAGCGGTCAGGCCGGGCGATCTTCGGGCTGGAGGGGCTCGATCGGCGGGAGCGCAAGGGCGCGATGATGCTCTTCGACCCAGCGGAGCCGCGCCTGCCAGTGCGCGGGGTGGCTGGCCCAGCCGCGGGTGCGCTCTTCGACCCATTTCCAGTCGGCCCAGCAAAGGAGGGCGGTATCGAGGTCGCGGCGGGCGAGCCGGCGAACGTGGCGCAGGACCGGGTCGCGGCGGCGCTTGCGGGGTTCGAATTTATCGGCGAGCAGGATGACCTTGGCGATGAGGGGCATCTCGGGCGCGCCGAGGGTGTGGTCGCGGATGGCGGCGAGGGCTTCGTCGTCGGTGATGCCGAAGCGATGGCGAAGGACGTGGGCGGCGATGGGGCCGTGGAGCAGCACCGGTTCGAGGCGGTCGGCTTCGGTGATTGGGAGACCGGCCTCGGCGGCGAGGCGGAGCTGCTCGGCGGGGGGATGGGCGCGGTAGAGGTCGTGCCCCCAGGCGGCGAGTTCGACGCGGTCGGGGTCGAGGTCCCAGCGTCGGGCGAGGTCGCGAGCTTCGTCGACGACGCGCTGGACGTGGCGGAGGAGCCCGGCGGGGAGGTGGTCGTAGAGGGCCCGGACGGTTTCGACCTGGCTGCGGATGGAGGTCATGCGCGGGGTCGGGGCCGGCGCATTCACCCCTCGGGGCCGAGGTGCCTGCCGCCGAGGAGGTGGAGGTGGAGGTGGTGGATGGTCATGCCGGCGGCATCGCCGACGTTGAATGCGAGGCGGTAGCCGGCCTCCCAAACGCCTTCGACGCGGGCGACATCGCGGGCGAGGATGAACATGCCGGCGAGGAGCTCGGCGTGGCTCCATTCGATCTCGCGGGCGTTATCGATGTGGGTCTTCGGGATGATGAGGGCGTGAACCGGCGCGCGGGGGTTGATATCGCGGATGGCGAAGGCGTGGGCGTTCTCGGCGATGCGGGTGACGGGGACTTCGCCCCGGGACATGCGGCAGAAGAGGCAATCCTGCATGGGTGAAATTGTGGAAGGGCAATGGGGTTGTGTCGATGGTCGGTTCAGGCGTAGAGGACGTGGGTCTTGAGGAACGATTCGACGGCGCGGTAGAAGTGCTCGATGGTTTCGGACTTGCGCCAGCCGTGGCCTTCGCCGGGATAGACGTGATACTCGTGGGGGACGCCGCGGGCGCGAAGCGAGGCGACGATCGTGTCGCTCTGTTCGCGGGGGACGACACGGTCAATCTCGCCCTGGAAGACGGCGATGGGGTCGCGGATGCGGTCGGCGTGGAAGATCGGCGAGCGTTCGCGGTAGATGGCTGCCGCCTCGGGCAACGGTCCGAGGAGGGAATCGAGGTAGCGGGCTTCGAACTTGTGAGTATCGGCGGCGAGGGTGAACTGGTTGGCGACGCCGAACATGCAGATGGCGGCCCTGTAGAAGCCGGGGTGTTCGACCAGGGACTGGAGGACGGTGAAACCGCCGGCGCTGCCTCCCATGATGACGAGGCGGGTCGGGTCGGCGAGGCCGCGACGGGCGAGGTCTTCGGCGCCGGTGCGGGCATCCTGGACGTCGTAGATGCCCCAGTTGTGGCGGAGCTTGAGCATGTAGGCCCGGCCGTAGCCGGTTGAGCCGCGGTAGTTGGGAATGAGAACGGCGTAGCCCCGGGTGGCGAAATACTGGGCCTGGGAGTTCCAGCTGGCGATCGCCTGGCTGGTGGGGCCGCCGTGGACGAGGACGATGAGGGGCGGCGCGCCCTCGGACTGGAAGCCCTCGCTGGCGGGAGGGTAGTAGAGGCCGTGTGCGGGCTCGCCGTCGAAGCTGGTCCAGGTGACGGGCTGCGGCGCGGAGAGAGCCGACGGCGGGACGATTTCGGCGTCGGCGCGGCGGCGGACCGAGGGGGCGGGGAAGGGGTCGGCGGTATCGACCACGATAACGCGAGGCGGCTGCTGCCCGCCGCTGGCGACGAGCGCGACCTGGGCGCTGCCGGGCCGCGCCGCGGGGTTGGCGAGCGCGGTGTAGCCCGGGTGGAGGTGGGCGAGATCGCGGACGGCGCCATCGGGGTCGACGGCGACAAGGGCGTGGAAGCCGGCGCGGGAGCTGACGGCGATGACGGTGCCGGAATCGAGGACGGCAAAGGTGCGCATGCCGTGCATCCAGGCAGGGGTGCCGTGCTCGGCCTCGCCGCTGGTGAGCTGGCGAAGCGCGCCGGTGGAGAGGTCGTATCGGTAGAGGTGGCCCCAGCCGGTTTCGTCGGAGACGAAGTAGAGGGCGGCGCCGTCGGGGCTGAAGGCGGGCTGGAAGATGCTGGTTTCAGGGCCGCCGGCGATGATGCGGCTGGAGGCCACGGCCGGGAGTTCGCCGGAGGTATCGAGGTCAGCGAGGCGGAGATCGGTAGCATCCCAGGGCATGCTGGGGTGATCCCATTCGATCCAGGCGAGCTGGCGGCCGGAGGGGTGCCAGGCGGGCTGCATGTAGAAGTCGCGGCCTGTCGCCAGCCGGCGCGGCCAGTTCCGGCCCTCGGTATCGACCACGGCGATGCAGTCGACGTCGTCAACGGAATGGACGTAGGCGAGCCAGCGCCCATCGGGCGAGACGGTGGGAGTCGAGGCAGCGCCGAACGCCGGCGTGATGGGGCGGGGGCGGCCGCCGGCGAGATCCTGCCGGTAGATGCGCTGGTCGGCCTGGCCGACGAAGTAGAGGGTGCCCCGGGAGATGGTGAAATCGCCGCCGCCGTAGCCGATGAAGGCGCGGACGGAGAGGTCGGGGGTCAGGTCGCGGGTGGCAGGTTCGCCCTCGTGCTGGGCGACGATGACGCCGCGGTCGGAGCGACCTTCGACCCAGGCGAGGGTGCGGCCGTCGGTATCCCAGGCGGGCTCGGCCAGGCGCAGCGAGACGGCGAGGGCGGAGGGAGTGATGGGGCTCGGCCAGAGCCCGTACATGCGGTGCTGGCGGTGCATGCGGGCGATTGTACCGGCGGGGCGGCCAGGATGCGGCCTCAGGCGTAGGGCTGGGTGAAGCGGAAGTTGTTGCCGAAGGGGTCGCGGCCGGCGGCATCGATGCCCCAGTCCTGCTGCATCGGCTCCTGCGTCATCTCGACGCCGCGCGCGACGAGCGTCTCGTAGGTCGCGCGGCAGTCATCGGTGTGGAAGATGAGGAAGCCGCCCGCGGCGCCTTTGGTGAGCAGGTCGCGGACCTGGGCCTCGGTGGCCGCGTCCATCATGGGACCGCCAGGCTTCTCCAGGAAGATTTCGCGGGGGTCGCCGGGGACGCCGACGGTGAGCCAGCGCATGACGCCGAGGTCGATATCGGTGCGCTTTTCGAGGCCGAGCTTGTTGACGTAGAAGTCGAGGGCGACGTCCTGGTCGAGGACATAGATCTGGGAGATGGCAACGCGAGTGAACATGGCCGGAGTGTAGGGCACCGCCGGTGCGGCCGCTTCTTCAAAATTGCTCAGGCGGGGCCGGCCCAGCGGCGCATGAAGCAGCCGGGCACGGGGAGCGGCGTGGCGTGGCGCCGGAACTCGGTCGGCGAGCAACCGACGAGCGCGCGGAAGGCGGTGCTGAAGGGGCCGAGGCTCTCGAAGCCGACCATGGCACAGACCTCGGTGACGGGGAGGGTTGATGAGCGGAGGAGGTGCATGGCGCGCTCGATTCTCCGGCGCTTGAGGTAGTGGTGCGGGGTCTCGCCGAAGGCGCGCTTGAAGCTGCGGATGAAGTGGGCCTCGGAGGTGCAGGCGATGCGGGCGAGTGAGGGGATATCCAGCGGGCGGTAGTAATCGCGGTCGATGGCGTCGCGGGCGCGGAGCATGAGGCGGTTGACCTGTTCGCGCTGCTCGAACACGGGCGGAGTCTAGCGGATGGGCGCGTTTCGTGTTGGGAGGCGAGGCCGTATTCTGAGCGGCGATGCCTGCGACGGTTGCCCCGGTTTCGGTCGATACGCTACGCGACGTGGCGAAGCGCGTGCGGGCGCACATCGTGCGGATGGTGTTCGAGGCGCAGAGCGGGCACCCGGGCGGTTCGCTGTCGGCGGTAGAGCTGGGCGTGGCGCTGTACTGGAACCACCTGCGCATCGACCCGGCGAATCCCGCGGACCCCGACCGGGACCGCTTCATCCTTTCGAAGGGGCACGCCACCCCGTTCTACTACGCGGTGCTGGCGGAGCGCGGCTTCTTCGGGGCCGAGCTGCTGTCGGGCTTCCGGAAGCTGGGCAGCCCGCTGCAGGGGCACCCCTCGATGCAGGCGGCGCCGGGCATCGAGATGTCGGGAGGCTCGCTGGGGCAGGGACTGTCGTTCGCGATTGGGCATGCGCTGGCCGGGCGGCTCGAGGGCCGGGACTTCCGCTGCTGGGTGATGCTCGGCGACGGCGAGCTGAACGAAGGGCAGGTGTGGGAGGCCGCGATGGCGGTGCCGCATTTCGGGCTGGGCGACCGGGTCATCGCGCTGGTGGACCGGAATGGCATCCAGAACGACGGCTTCGCCGACCGGATCATGCGGACGCACCCGAGGGAGATGTTCGCCGGCTTCGGCTGGAAAGTGATCGAGTGCGACGGGCACGATATGGCGGCGGTGGATGCCGCGCTCAGCGAGGCGGAACGCCCCGACGAGCGGCCGCGGGTGGTGGTGGCGCACACGGTGAAGGGGAAGGGCGTTTCGTTTATGGAGAACAACCCGGGGTTCCACGGGAAGGCGCCCACGCGGGAGCAGCTGGAGCAGGCGCTGCAGGAGATCGCGGAGGGTCTGCGATGACGCAGGCAGGGGTCGCGGCGGCGACACGCGAAGCGTACCCGTTCGCGCTGATGGAGCTGGTGGAGGCCGGGGTGGACGTGGTGGCGATCGACGCGGACCTCTCGGTTTCGACGATGGGGTACCAGTTCGGGGAGAAGTACCCGGACCGGTGGCTGACGGTGGGCGTGGCCGAGCAGAACATGGTCGGGATTGCGGCCGGGCTGGCGGCAGCGGGAAAGACGGCGTTCATCGCGAGTTTCGCGGCCTTCCTGCCGGGGCGGTGCTTCGACCAGCTGCGGACGTCGGTGGCCCAGCCGCGGGGCGGGCTGAATGTGAAGTGTGTGGCCAGCCACGGCGGGGTAACCGTCGGCGAGGATGGGATGAGCGCGCAGGCGATTGAGGACCTCGCGCTGGTGACCTCGCTGATCCCGTTCGATGTGGTGGTCCCGGCGGATTTCGAGTCGGCGAAGCAGGCGATTGTCGCGGTGGGGAAGACGAATCGGCCGGCGTACGTGCGTACCGGGCGCCCAAAGGTGCCGGCGGTGTACGGGAGCGACTACCGCTTCGAGCTGGGGAAGGCGGTGCAGCTCCGGCCGGGCTCCGATGTGACGCTGATCGCCTGCGGGGTGATGGTGAAGGCTGCCCTGGATGCGGCTGAGCTGCTGGCGAACGAGGGTGTTTCCGCGCGGGTGCTCGACATGGCGACGATCAAGCCGATCGACCGGGAGGCGGTGATCGCGGCGGCGCGCGAAACCGGCGCCATCGTGACCGCGGAGGATCACCAGACGACGGGCGGGCTCGGCACGGCGGTCGCGCGGGTGCTCGCGGAGACGGTGCCGGTGCCGGTGGAGTTCGTGGGCGTGGACCGCTACGGCACGAGCGGGAAGTGGGATGAGCTGCTGGTGTATTTCGGGCTGACGCCGGACCGGCTGGCAGCGGCGGCGCGGGCCGCAATTGCCCGGAAGCGGTAGGGGCTCAGGCCTTCGCGGGCTGCTGACCGGTGATCTGCTGGAGGGCTTCGAGCACCTCGGGGACGTGCGCGGTCACGCGCAGGTCGTGCCGGAGGGCCGCACGGATGATGCCGTCTTTATCGATGACGTAGGTAACGCGGGGCTGCATCCAGGGGATCCAGCCTTTGGCGTCGTAGAGGGCGCGCAGGCGGCCGTCGGGGTCGGGGATGAGCGGGAAGGGGAGCTGATGCCGCTCCCGGAAGGACTGGTGGGAATCGGTGGAGTCGCCGGAGACGCCGATGATGATGGCGTCGTAGGCGGCGATGGCGCCGTAGTTATCGCGGAAGGAGCAGGCCTGGGCGGTGCAGCCGGGGGTGAAGTCCTTCGGGTAGAAGTAGAGGACCACGTGCTTCTTGCAGCGCTGTTCGGCGAGGGAGAACGGCGTGCCGTCATCGAGGGTGGCGGTGAAATCGGGGGCAGGGGTGCCGGGCTTGAGCATGTCGCCTCCTCGCGTCAGTTCTCGAGTTCGGGGTCGGCGGTTCGGAAGCAGGCCTGGATGGCTGCCGCGAGTTCGGGGGAGCCCGTGAGCTGACCGACTTCTTCGGCGCGGGCCTGGCCGCGGATGAACTTGAAGAAGCCGGCGGTATCGGTCTTGAGGTGGACGTCGGCATCGGGGGCGCCGTTGCGGCGCGGGTGGAGGTGGCCGTCGTGGATATCGAAGGTCCAGGTGTTGCAGTCGGGGGAGTCCTGGATTTCGAGGGTCATGCGGGCCTGCAGGCCGTTGGCGCGCTCGGGGTGAAACGAGAAGGCGGGGATGACGCGGGCGACGAAATCGTGGGAGACGCGGTTGCCGACGTGTTCTTCGAGGATGGGCTCGACGTGGCGGCGGCCCCAATGGAGGAGGGCGAGGAGGATGGGGCGAACTTCCCAGCCTTTCTCGGTGAGGGTGTATTCGACGCGCGGCGGGAGGGCCTTGAAGTAGTGCCGTTCGACGATGCCGTGGGCTTCGAGGCGGCGGAGCCGGTCGGAGAGGACATTGGGGGACATGCCGGCGCAGGACTCGAGGATATCGTTGTAGCGGGTGAGCCCGGTCATCAGGTCGCGGATGATGAGGAGGGTCCAGCGGTCGCCGAGGATATCGAGGGTCTGGGCGATCAGGCAGGGGAGGTTGTAGGAACGAGCGGTATCGGAGTCAGCGCGCTGGGCCATGGGGCTGGTGCTCCGGTTTTGATAGTGTTAAGCCGCTTCGAACGGCTAGCGCTGTGGCTATTGACATGATAGCGGCAGGTGCTATGATTTTGCCACGGGTGCTGCTACCGAAACGATAGTGACAGAGGTCACTGAAAACTAGCGTAGCCGGGTGGCAGTTTCCGAGTCAACCACTGGAAGGGGGTCCAACCACATGGCAGAAGCCACGATCGAGACGACCAAGGCTCCCGAGATGGATCATTTCCACCGCTGGCGGATCGAGGAGCCGAACGGCCCGACGAGCCGCGGGGTGTGCAAGGTCTGCGGAGCGGAGAAGCTGTTCAAGAACTGGCTCGCCGACGGTGATTTCATCACCAACGAAGAGCACCGCGCGATGGCATCGGCTGCCTGAGGGGAGCCTGTCCATGCCGGCGGCGACCTCTCCCGCCGGCCGGCAGCAGTTCGCCGCCGCCACCATTCCTCCGGGTGGCGGCGGTTTTTGTTGCCCGGCGATGCGTTAGATGATGCCCCGGGCCGCCAGCTCTTCGAGCTCGGCGGGCGCAAGGCCGAGCAGGCCGCAGTACACCTCGCGGTTATGTTCGCCGAGCCGGGGCGCAGGGCCGGGGACTTCGCCCGGGGTGGCGGTGAGGCGTGGGACCACGCCCGGCTGAAGGACGGGGCCGAACTCGTGCGTCTCGACGGTGACCAGCTGGCAGCGGGCGTGGTAATGGGGGTCGGCGACGATGTCGCTGGTGTTGTAGACCGGTGAGGCGGGAACGCCGTGGGCATCGAGCGCGGCCTGGGCCTGTTCGAGCGTGTGGGCAGCCGCCCAGTCGCGGATGATGGCGTGAATGGCTTCGTGGTTGGCGAGCAGGTTCGCGCGCGGGGTGAAGCGCGGGTCGGTGATGAGTTTGGGCTGGCCGATGGCGCGGCAGAGGTTTTCGAATGCGCGCCGGGTGGTGGCGTTGATGACGAGGTAGCGGCCGTCCGCGGTTTCGAACTGCTCCGCCGGGACGACGCCGGGGTAGTAGTTGCCCGATCGCTGGCGGTCGCGGCCGGTGAGGGAGTAGTTGGCGGCGTGGGTGCCGCTCATCCGCCAGACGGCTTCATAGAGGGCGACATCGACGTCCTGGCCCCGGCCGGTGAGCTCGCGGGCGCGGAGCGCGGCGAGGGCGCCGAAGGCGGCGAAGATGCCGGCGCCGTAATCGGCGACGAAGTAGCCGGGGCGAACAGGCGGTCGGTCGGGATAGCCGGTGACCGCCGTGATGCCGGCAAAGGCGAGCGCGACGCGGTCGAAGGCGGAGCGATCGCGGTAGGGGCCGTCCTGTCCGTAGCCGGAGATGCGGACGACGACGAGGCCGGGGTTCGTCTCACGCAGCGTATCCGGGGCGAGGCCCCAGCGTTCGAGGGCGCCGGGGCGGTTGTTTTCGACGAGGATGTCGGCGGTGTCGACGAGCCGGCGGAAGAGGTAGCGGCCTTCGGGGCGGGTGACGTCGAGGGTGGCGGACTTTTGGCCGCGGTTGTCCTGGGCGAAGGAGACGTTGCCGCGGTTGGCATCGCCGGTCCGGGGAGGTTCGACCTTGATCACTTCGGCGCCAAATTCGGCGAGGAGGGTGGAGCAGAACGGCGCGGCGAGGATCTGGCCGAGCGAGATGACACGGATGCCGGCGAGGGCGGCCACGGGCGGGGGGTTCGACATGGTGCGTGGGATGATACGGTGAGGCCGATGGCGCGTACACGGGAAGGCAGCGCGACGTTCTACGGCGCGGTGTATGGGCTTGTTCGGCGGATTCCGCCGGGTCGGGTGATGACGTACGGGCAGGTGGCGCTGGAGCTGGGGGCGCCGGCGGCGGCGCGGGCCGTGGGCTACGCGCTGCATTTCCTGCCCGGGGAAACGGATGTGCCATGGTGGCGGGTGGTGAATGCGCAGGGCGGGATCAGCCTGCGGGGGCGGGGCGAGGCGGCGGACTGGCAGCGTTCGCTGCTGGAGGCGGAGGGCGTTGAGTTCAGCGAGGATGGTCGGCTGGACCTGCGCCGCTATCGCTGGTTCCCGGGGGAAGCCGAGAGCTTCGTGCCCGGGGCGTAGTACCGGTCGTGCCAGATGCCGCGGTACGGTTCGCCCTCGATGGGCATGCGCCAGGTGCGGACGACGGCGCCATGGAGGGGGACGCGGATGAGGGCGCGGGGCTGGTCGATGGTCTCGGCAATGTAGCGGTCGGCGGCCTCGGAGGGCACATAGCGGCGAGCGATACGACGGTAGAGGTCGCGCCAGGCGTCATCCTCGCCGGGTTCGTGGGTGATCTCGGCCGTGCCCTGGATAGTGACCTTCCGGTAGGGGTGGTTCTGGTCGTCGATGGCCAGGGCGACGCGGGGGTTGGTTCGGATATTGGCGAGCCACGCGGAGCCGGCGCGCGGGGTGATGAAGATGGCGCCGTCCTCGTGGATGAACCAGACCGGCGTGACGTGCGGGGCTCCTGAGGGGTCGACGGTGGCAATCCGGCAGAGGATGCCAGGCTGCTGGAGGAAGGCATCGCGTTCGGCGCGAGAGAGCGGCGGCATGGGACCTCCGGGCGCGGGGCGTTCGCGGTTGGGTAGGATACGGGAAACCACCCACGGAGGGATGACTGGATGGACGAGCAGGCCCAGGCCGCCAAGAAAACGCTGCTGCGGATGATTCCCTACGGGCTGTACGTGCTCGGGGTGCGCGCGGGGGACCAGGTCTCGGCGGCAGCCATCAACTGGGTGACGCAGACCTCGTTCCAGCCGCCGCTGGTGGCGATGGGGGTGAAGAAGGATAGCGGGGCGTATGCGCTGCTGAAGCAGTCGGGGCAGTTCGCGCTCTCGTTCCTGGAGAGCGGGCAGGGCGATATCGCCTACGCGTTTTTCAAGCCGACGACCGTCGAGGGGAGCACGATCAACGGCCAGGCGACGGAGACCGACCAAACAGGCGCCCCGATCATCGCGGCGGCCCCGGGCTACGTGGAGGGGAAGGTGGTGGGGGAGGTCGACCTCGGCGACCACAGCTGCGTGGTGGGCGAAGTGACGCACGCGGTGCTGAAGCGCGAGGCGAAGATTCTCACGCTCGATGAGCTCGGGGTGAAGTACGGCGGTTAATCGAACCAGCGCATCTCGCCGGGCTGGAGGACTTCGACACGGGTATAGCCCCTGTGCTGGACGGCCACCCTGCGGGGGTACGCGCGGTCGTTGCGGAGCTGCAGCCGGCCGCTGACCTGGCGCTGGTAGAGGCCAGCGGAGGTGATGTGCCCGGAATCGCCGACCAGGCGGGGCGTGCGTGCGGGGGCGTAGACCTGCCAGAGCGTGCCTTCGTGGGGGCGGAGGTAGACGTCGCCCATGGGCAGCGGCCGGCGGTTCCAGAGGTCGAACGCGACCTCGCCGGGACGGAGGATTTCGCTCCAGGGCACCCAGAGGGGCTCATCCGACCAGTTGAGGATGCCGACGAGGGCGCGGCCGTCGCCGAGATCAGCCCGCCAGGCGCGGGGGACCGGGCCATCGCCGGGCTCGAGCGGTCGTGCGGCCACGCCGGCGGGCGGGAAGAGGGCGAGCGCCAGCTCACGACGGGCGGGGCTGAGCGCGGGGAGGTCGTCGCTCGCCACGACCATGCCGCCGGAGAGGGCGACGCTGGTGGCGAGGAAGCGCACTTCGGCTTCGGTGAGATCGGTGTTGTTGTCGCGGACGATGAGGCAGTCGGGGTCGTTCACCCACCAGCGGCGGTGCATCCAGTTGCGCTGGAGGGTGAGCCGCATCGCGTGGCGCACGGAGGGGTTGGGCCCATCGGCCCAGGTCTCTTTGACGTCGGGGCCGACGCGCATGGCGTCGACGAGCCCAATGGCCGGGCCGAAGTGGCAGGTGCAACCGAGGAGGAAGGTGGAATCGCCGGCCTCTTCGCGGATGATTTCGAGGCCGCGGCGGAGGTTCATCGCGGCGGTGGTCCCGGGACGGTGGTAGCGAACGGTCGAGGCGGGCCGGGCAGCGTAGGTGCAGGCGTCGAGCTTGAGGTAGTCGTAGCCCCACTCGCGGACGACGGTGCGGATGACGTTGCGCAGCCAGCTCTCGGCCGCGGGGTGGGTGCAATCGAGGACCGCGCAGCGCCCGAGCCAGGTCTGGACGAAGAGGATGTCGCCCTCCGGCGTGCGGAGCACCATCTGGGGGTGGTCGCGAAGGGCGGCGGAGTCCTCGTGAAGCACGAACGGAGCGAGCCAGATGCCGGGGCGATAGCCGGCTTCGCGGATGCGGGCGGCAAGGGCGGCCATGCCCGAGGGGAACTTTTCGTTGGGGGTCAGCCAGTCGCCGGTGTGGGACTGATAGCCGTCGTCGATCTGCACGTACTCGGCGGGGTGGCGCTCGCGGACCATGGCCTCGAGGTTGGCGAGGACGTCGGCCTCGGAGACGCGGTTGTAGAAAAAGTACCAGCTGCACCAGCCGGTCGGGACGAGGTCCGGGACCCGGGCGCGGAGGCGGGCGGCCACGCGGTCCGCGTACTCTTCGACCATCGCGACGGGGTCGTGCCCCTCGACGAGGAGCACGGGGGGCAGGCTGAGCTGTTCGCCCGGGCTCAGGACGACCCCGTCGAGGTCGTACACCAGGGCGATCTCGCGGAGGGTTGCCTCGTCCCTATCAAGGGTGAATTCGATGTCGAAAAAGTAGCGGTCGGGCTGGAGGCAGCCGGCAAGGAGGGCCGGGGCGGGGTGGTAGGGGAGCACCAGGGCAGCCACTTCGCGGCTGACGTAACAGATGTGGTCCTCACCGGGGCGGGCGAAGCGGCCGTCGTAGCCCTCGGGGGCGGGCGCGCCGAAGTTGCGGACGAGGGCATCCATTTGCATGTAGCGGCCGTGGAGCCAGACCCAGCCTTCGGCGGCGGGAGTTTCGCCGGCGGCGGCGAGGCGGATATCGCGGGGCGAGGCCGGTGCAGGCCCAACGTTGCGAACGGTCAGGGCCAACTCGCCGGAGGCCGGGTCGTAGGCGGTTTCGAGCTCGAGGCCTTCGGGCAGACCGGCGGGGGCGAGCCAGAGGTCCCAGGGAAGGCGGTTCATGGGCGAACCTTACCGCGCCGGCGGGCTTCGGCGTAGCGGCGGGCCGCTTCGAGCGATTCCGGTGTGCCGATATCGAACCAGGGACCGGCGACCGGGACTGCTGCCAGGGACACGCCGGCCTCGACCGCGGCGGCCAGGGCGCGGGGAAGCTCGTACTCGCCGCGCGGGGAAGGTTGGAGGGCCTCGATGAAGGGCCAGACCCATGCGTCGAGCAGGGCGGGGCCCGCGTTGTTCCAGGGCGTCGTCGAGGTGCCGGGCGGGGGCTTTTCGACGATGCGGGTGATGCGCATGTCGCCATCCACGTAGACCGCAGCGCCCGCCCAGGGGTCATCGACCGGGTTGACGAGCAGGGCGCCGAGGGCCGGGAGACGCGCGGCGGCAAGCAGGGACGCGAAGGCGGCGGGCTCAAGGTAGACATCGCTCCAGGTGACGAGGAAGGGGCCGGGCTGGAGCAGCGGCCGGGCGACCGCGAGCGCGCGGGCGGTGCCATCGAGCGCCTCCTGGCGGGCGAAGGCGAGGGAGAGCGGGACGCCGGCGGCCGCGACCTCGCGCTCGACGAGGTCGCCGAGGTGGCCGACGACGATGGTGCAGCGTTCGATGCCGGCCCCGGCGAGGGCATCGAGGATGTGCAGAAGGAGCGGACGGCCGCCGACCTCGAGAAGGGGCTTGGGGCGGTCGAGGGTAAGCGGCCCGAGACGCGTGCCGCGGCCCGCGGCGAGGATGACGGCCTGGCGGGCGGTCATTCGAGCAGGGCCCCATCGGAGGGGGTCACGGGGAAGGCGGGGCCGCCGGCGGCGGCGATGGCGGCTTCGACCAGGGCGGACTCCCGGCCGCTTTCACAGGCGGCGACCGCAAACCCGCCGAAGCCCGCGCCGGTGAGTCGGGCACCGGCCGCACCGGCCTTGCGCAGGGCCGCGACGACTGCATCGAGCGCGGGGGTGCTGCAGCGGTAGTCATCGCGGAGGGAGGCGTGGGAGGCATCGAGCAGGCGGCCGAGCGCCGCGAGGTCGGCGGACTCGACGGCCCGGCAGGCGGCATCGACGCGGTCGGCCTCGGACAGGACGTGGCGGGCAAAGGGGCGGACGGGGACCGGCGCATCGGGGTCGAGCGCGGCCCCGGAGGAGAGCGCGGTGAGCCATTCGAGGGGGATGCCGAGTGAGCGGGCGATGCCCCGGGGCGCGGCGCGTTCGGGGAGCTCCTCGACGAGGACGGGGGCGGCATCGATGCCGGCGACGTGGCCGAGCAGTGGCGTGCCCTCGAGCCCGACGCCGAGCATATCGGCGAGGAGCGCGGCGGCGACCCGGGTGCCGACGACGCGCTGGTTGTAGGCCTCGCGGGCGGCGCCGCCCTTGGGCGCGGGCTGACCGGACGAGGCGACCACGAAGGCCCAGCCCGGCGGCACCGGGATGTGGCGGCGCGCCGGGGGCAGGAAATCGATGCGGAGGAGATGGCCGGCGCGGGCGAAGGCGATGACCTGCTGGTCCATGCCGCCGGTCTCTGCCCCGGCGAGGCGCTCGGTGCGGGCCGCGAGGTCGGCGATGGCCTCGGGCGTGAGCGCGAGGCCCCAGGCGGCGTTGAGCGCGGCGACGAGGGCAACCATGAGCGCGCTCGAAGAACTCAGGCCGCTGGCGGGGGGAAGCTGGCTGGTGATGGCCAGCCGGGCGCCGGCGCCGGGCGGAGGCTCCAGCAGCGAGACCGCAGCCGCGAGGTAGCGGTGCCAGGGCTCGAGCAGTTCGGCGGGAGGCGTGCCGGGCCTGAAGGAGGCAGGGACGGGGAACGCCTCGGAGACGGCCTCGATACGGGGCGCGTCGAGGGGAGCGGCTGCGACAGCGGTGCGGCGGTCGATGGCGAACGGCAGGACCGGGAGGGCACTGTAATCGGTGTGCTCGCCGATGAGGTTGACGCGGCCGGGGGCAGCCGTGACGACGGCGGGTTCTGCAGCGAAGGTTTGGCGAAAGAGGTCGGCGGGGGAAGGAGTCACCGGGGTATTATCCGTCCATGACGACGGGAACCGTACCTTCGAACGCGGCGATGCCGGTGACGCGCGGCATGAACTTCTTCACGGCGGACCCCAACCTTGCGCGGGCGCTGCGGGCGTACGCCTCGTCTGGCGATGCCGAACGGGCGCTGCCGCTGCTGGAGGAGGTGGGCCGGTGCGCCGGTTCGGAACTGGACGAGCTGGCGGCGATCGCCGATGCAAACCCGCCGGTGCTGCGGACGCACGACGCGCTGGGCCGAAGGGTGGACGAGATTGTCTACCACCCGGCGTTCGTGGAGATGCAAAAGCTGGGGTTTTCGCGCTTCGGGTTTGCGGCGATGTCGCACCGGGATGGGGTGCTGGGGTGGCCGGGGCGTGTGCCGCACGTGGTGAAGTTCGCGCTCAGTTATGTCTTTGTGCAGTCCGAGTTCGGGCTATTCTGCCCGATTTCGATGACGGACTCGGCGGCGCGAGTACTGCGCATGTTCGGCCCGGCCGAGCTGCAGGAGCGGTACGTGCCGCGGCTGACGAGCACGGACTTTTCGACGCTGATGCAATCGGCGCAGCTGCTGACGGAGCGGACCGGGGGCAGCGGTGTGGGGGCGAGCGAGTGCGTGGCGCGGCTGGTGGAT
>NZ_DAOUAO010000015.1:0-14709 GCF_034433535.1 Tepidiforma sp. | reverse complement strand
TCGCCTCCGTCACCCCCTCAGCCCCCATCAACCCGCCCGGCGGCACCATCACCTTCACCAGCGGCTCGACCGTCATCGCCACCCTGCACGTCGCGGTCACCGCCCCATACAGCCCCGCCCAGCAGGTGGCCGACCTCACCGCCGCGGGCAACGACACCATCACCGTCGAGGTCGCCCCCGGCGATTATTACGCTAACCTCGTCTCCGTCCTTGGCGCCGATGTCAACCGCGCCCTCGGCATGCAGGAATCCAGCGCCCTCCTCGTCGACCACCTCGATACCCTCCGCCAGTCGACCCACGGCGTGAACATCGACGAAGAGGTCACGAACCTCAACGCCGCCCAGCACGCCTACAACGCCGCCGCCCGCGTCATCACCGTCATCGACGACATGCTCGATACCCTCATCAACCGCACCGGTGTCACGAGGTAACCCCATGCGCCTCAGCGAACAGGCCCGCGTCTCCCGGCAGGTCGCCTACCTCACCAGCGCCGCCGAGCGCATGGACCGCGTCCAGCGTCAGCTCGCCACCAACCGCCGCATCGACCGTGCCAGCGACGACCCTTCCGGCGCAGCCCTCGCCCTCCAGCACCGCAAGAGCATCGCTTTCGAAGCCCAGATGCGCCGCAACCTCGAAAACGGCACCGCCTTCCTCAACGTCACCGAAGCGGCGCTCAGCTCCGCCAACGACCTCATCCAGCGCGTCCGCGAGCTCACCGTCCAGGCCGCCAACGACACCCTCGGCGCATCCGAGCGGCAGAGCGTCGGCGCCGAGGTCAATCAGCTCATCGAACAGCTCGCCCAGGTCGCCAACACCAACTTCGGCGGCGTCTACATTTTCAGCGGCCACAGAACCAGCGCCCCGGCCTACACGGTTGCCGGGCAGCCGCCTGCAGCCGTCGCCTGGCAGGGCGATGCCGGCCAGCGCCTCCACCGCATCTCCGCGCAGGATGTGGTGCCCGTCAACATCATCGGCGACCAGGTCTTCGGCAACCTCTTCGACCGCCTCATCCAGCTCCGCGATGCCCTCAACGCCGGCGCCCCGGGCGCACAGGTTCGGCCGTTCCTCGCCGACCTCGATGCCGGCCTCGACCGCATCCTCAGCGCCCGCGCCGAGGTCGGAGCCCGCATCAACCGCTTCGAAGCCGCCACCGAGCGCTCCCTCGATACCGATACCAACCTGCAGGAGCTCAAGGCCGGCATCGAAGACATCGACATCGCCGAGACGATCGTCCGCTTCACCGCCTCGCAGAACGCCCTCGAGGCCGCCCTCGGCGCCATCGGGCGGACCTCCAACCTGTCGCTCCTCAACTTCCTCCGCTAGCCGCCGGCCGCTCAGTAGCCCTTGAACTGCGGCTCCCGCTTCTCCACGAACGCCCGCGGACCTTCCCGCGCGTCCTCCGTCGATTGCGCAATGAACATCGCCATCTGCGCCATGTCCAGGTGCTCATCGAACGAAACGTTCATCGACCGGTAGACCAGCTTCTTCGAAAGCTGCACTGCCACCCCCGGCCCCTTCGCAATCTGCCGCGCGTACTCCTTCACCCGCGGCAGCAGCTCATCCGGCTCGTAAACCGCCAGCACATACCCCATCTCGAGCGCCTCCTGCGCGGTGATCATGCGCCCCGTCCAGATGAGATCCAGCGCCCGCTGCACCCCCACCACGCGCGGCAGCGTATACGCGCCGCCATCGCCGGGGATGAGCCCCATCCGCACGTACGTCATCCCCATCCGCGCCGTCGAGGCCGCGAAGCGGATGTCCGCCATCGTCGCCATATCCATGCCTGCGCCGGCCGCCGCCCCGTTGATCGCCGCGATGTACGGCTTCTCCAGCTGGATCAGCGCCCGCGGGATCGGGTGGACCCGATCGCGCAGGCTGTGCCGCCGGTCCGCCACGGTGGCCTGCGTTCGAAGCACGCCCTGCCCGCCGGCCTCCGCGGCCACGTTCATCCCGCTGCAGAATCCGCGGCCCGCCCCGGTGATGATGATCGCCCCCACGCCCCGGTCCTGGTCCGCCCGCCGGATGGCGTCGGCCCATTCGGCCAGCATCTGGTCGTCGAACGCATTCAGCCGCTCAGGCTTGTTGAGCGTGATCGTCGCGACCCCCTCCTCCACCTCGTACAGGATCGACTCGTATTCCATCGTGCAACTCCGGACCGGGGGATGTGCACGCATTCTACGCGCCCGGCCCCGTTCGGCCTCAGCGCCCGTAGGCGCCGCGCGCGAACCGCCGAATCTCCTCCAGCACCCGCCACATCTCGCGGTCGCGCTCCAGCGGCAGCAGCGGCTCCGGCACCTGGACCCCCGCGAACGCCTCCACCACCTCGCGGTGGTCGTCGATTACGAAGTCCGGCCAAACCGGGATGCCCAGCTCCCGCAGCCGGTTGTGGTGGTCGGTGAGCGGCTTCCAGAAACAGTCCGCCACGTGCTCGTGCAGCGAAAACCACCGCACCACCTCCCACCGCGGGCCCATGCCGCTCCACAGATAGACCGTGTGGCCTTCCTCCCGCAGCGCGGTGAACACCTCTCGCACCCCCGGCCGCAGCTTCACATCCCACGTAATGATCGTGTTGTCCACATCGAAGAACACGTTCAGCCTGCGGCCTGCCGGCTCGTCCACGTCTCGCCCCCGGGTGGATCGTCCCCCGCATCCTACGCGCTTCGCCCACAGGCGCCACCGCCTACCTTGCGGTAACCTGAACGATGGCGCGACGCCGTCCGCCGCCAACTCCGCAAAGGGGTCCCATCCATGGAATTCAAGTTCACCGCCGAACACGAAGCCCTCCGCAAGGAAGTCCGCGATTTCCTCGCCGAAGCCCTGCCCAACCGGGGCGTCGGCCCCGTCCGCCCCACCTCCCAGGAGAACTGGGAAGAGCAAATCGCCTTCAACAAGAAACTCGCAAAGAAGGGCTGGATCGCCCCCGCCTGGCCGAAGGAGTACGGCGGCCTCGGCTGGAGCCACATCAACCAGATGATCTTCAGCGAGGAGCTCTCCTACGCCGGCGCGCCGGACGGCGGCCGCGTCTTCAACGTCGGCATGATCGGCCCAACCCTCATCGTCCACGGCACCCCCGAGCAGAAGGCCGAGCACCTGCCGCGCATCACCAACGCAGAAGTCATCTGGTGCCAGGGCTACTCCGAACCCGGCGCCGGCTCTGACCTCGCCTCGCTCCAGACCCGCGCCGTCCGCGACGGCGACGACTACATCATCAACGGCCAGAAAATCTGGACCTCCGGCGGCCACCGCGCCAACCAGATGTTCTGCCTGGTCCGCACCGATCCCGAGGCGCCGAAGCACCGCGGCATCAGCTTCCTCCTCATCGATGACATCAAGAACACCCCAGGTCTCACCATCCGGCCGCTCATCAACATGGCCAACCGCCACCACTTCAACGAGGTCTTCTTCGAAGACGTGCGCGTCCCCGCGAAGAACCTCGTCGGCGAGGAGAACCGCGGCTGGTACGTGGGCATGACCCTGCTCGACTTCGAGCGTTCCGGGATCGGCACCACCGCCGCCCAGAAGCGCACGCTCGAGAAGCTCGCCAAGAACCTGCGCGAGGGTCCCGCCGACCGCCGCGCAAACTACCGCACCCGCCTCGCCGACCTCGTGGTGGCCAACAATGTCGGCCGTTACCTCGGCTACCGCATCGGCCACATCCAGTCCAAAGGTCAGGTGCCGAACTACGAGGCCTCGGTGGTCAAGATCTACCAGTCCGAACTCGGCCAGCGCATCTACAACTTCGGGGTGAACATGCTCGGCCTGGGCGGCCAGCTGCGCCCCGAGGAGCCGCGCGCGCCCATCCACGGCGAACTGCCCGAGTCCTACCTCATGTCCGTCCCCTCGACCATCTACTCGGGCACCAACGAAATCCAGCGCAACATCATCGCGACCCGCGGCCTCGGGCTGCCTCGCGGCTAACCTGCAGCGCGCCGGGGCGGGTGAGCGGCCCTCCCCGGCAGCGACCGATACAATCGACCCGTGCTCACCCCGGATGCGTTCGAACGCCGCGCCAGGGCGCTGATCGGCGCAGGGCTCGCGGCGTTCCTCGCCGTCACCGCCGCACTCGCCTGGTGGCAGATCGCCGCCACAGGGCTCGCGCACGAGGACCGCAACCCGCGCTTGCTCGCCCGCTTCTACGACCCGAACCGCGGCCGCATTCTCGACCGCGACGGGAACGTCGTCGTCGAATCCCTCGCCGACGGGCGCCGCTACCTGCACGACGCCTCCTACGCCCACATCGTCGGCTACCTCGACCCGCGCTACGGCTCGCAGGGGGTCGAGCTGGCCTACGACAGCGTCCTGGCCGGGCAACGCACCGGCGGCTGGCTCGATGCCATCCGGCAGGAGCTGCTCCGGGAGAAGCCCGCCGGCGCCGACCTCCGCCTGACTATCGACCCCGCTGCACAGCGCGCCGCCGCGGCGGCCCTCGGCGGCCGGCGGGGCGCGGTGGTGGCCATCGACCCCCGCGCCGGAGATATCCTTGCCATGGTCAGCGTGCCCACCTTCGACCCGGGCGCCCTCGGCTCCACCGGCGAAGCCCTCCTCTCCGACCCCGCTGCGCCGCTCCTGAACCGCGCCACCCAGGGGCTCTATCCGCCCGGCTCCACCTTTAAGACCGTGACGGCCGCCGCCGCGCTCGAAGCCGGCATCGTGACGCCGGAGACCATCGTTGAGTGCCCCGGCGAAATCGTCATCGATGGCTTCCCGATCTCCTGCCGGAACACGCCCCAGGGCGTGGGCACCTACCCCTTCTCAGCGGCCTTTACCTACTCGGTGAACGCGGTCTTCGCCCGTCTCGGCGTCGAGCTCGGCTGGGCCCGGCTCGAAGAGACAGCGCGCGCCTTCGGGTTCGAAGCGGCGCCGCCGTTCCCGCTCGAGGCCGCCGTCTCCCGGCTGGCCCGCCCCGGGAGCGAACGCAGCACCGTGCTGCTTGCCAGCACCGCCTTCGGCCAGGGCGAACTGCTCGCCACCCCGCTGCAGATGGCGCTCGTCGCCGCGGCGGTGGCCTCCGGCGGCGAAGTCCCGACCCCGCGCATCGCCCTCGACGCCTGGCGCGCCGGGCAGCGGGTCGAGGTGCTCAGCCAGCCGTCATCCCGCCGCGCCATCGACCCCGGCGTGGCAGTGCAGCTCCAGGCCATGATGCGCTCGGTGGTCACCGCCGGGCAGGCCTCGGGGCTCGCCATCCCCGGCGTCGCCGTCGCCGGAAAGACGGGTACCGCCGAGGCGGGGGACGGCACGTCGCATGCCTGGTTCATCGGCTTCGCGCCGCTCGAAGACCCGCAGGTCGCGGTGGCGGTCGTCGTCGAAGCTGGCGGCCAGGGGGGCGCGGTGGCCGCGCCCATCGCCGGTGCCGTCATCGAGGCGGTGGTCCGCCGATGAGCACCTCCCCGCTCGAGCGGCTGGTCTCCCGCGTGCTCCACCTCGGGCTGAGCCCGGGTATCGACCCCGCGGCCCTCGTCACCGCCGCCGTCGATGCCGTTGTCGGCGCTGCCCGCGCCGGGGAGGCCCCGAACCGCGTCGCCATCACCGTCAGCCCGGAGGACGCGGGCGAGCTAGCGCCCATCCTCGACGACCTTCGCGCGGCGGTCACCGAGGGGCTGAACCGCGCCGCTGCAGCCGCCTCGCTGCGCCCGTTCGGCCCGTGGCTGGTCACCATCCAGCCCGCCAGCCGGCTCGATCCCGGCGCGTTCGCCGTCGACGCCGCCTTTGTCGACCCGGCTGCGCCCGTCCTGCCCTCGCACACTCGGAAGACCGTCCACCTGCGGCGCCTCGATGGGCTCGCGCTGCGCATCGATGGGGTCGGGCTCGTCCCGCTCGCCTACACCCCGTTCGTGCTCGGGCGCGGGCAGGGGTGCGATGCCGTCATCCCGGACCTCTCGGTGTCGCGCCGCCACGCCGAGATCCGCCACCGCCCCGACGGCGGCCTCGAACTGTGCGACCTCGGCAGCCGCAACGGCACCTTCCTCCGCGGCGAACGGGTCCAGTGCGCCCCGATCGAACCGGGCGACACCTTCCAGCTGGCGGCGGTGCCGGTCACCCTGGAGGAGCTGCGGTGAGCGACTCGGTCGAGCTGCTCCTGCTGCGGCTCGCCATCTTCGCCGTCATCTTCGGCACGTCCGCGGCCATCGCCTGGTCGCTCCGCTCGGGATTCGCACCGCGGACCGCCGCCGCACCGCGCCGCGATGCCGCTCAGCCGTGGCGGCTCGTCGTCGAGGCCCCGGGGGATTCCGGGCTCCCGCGGGGCACCGCCTTTCGCCTCGGGGCCGTGATGGAGCTCGGGCGTGATGGCGGGGCTGCGATCGTGCTGCCCGACCCATCGGTCTCGGCCCGCCATGCCCGCCTCGAGCGCACCGCCCGCGGCTGGCACCTCATTGACCTTGGCAGCACCAACGGCACCCGGGTCGAAGGCAGGCCCGTGACGGCCTCAGGTCTCATCCTGCGCGGCGGCGAGCGTATCCAGCTCGGCGCGGTGGTCCTGCGGCTGGTGCCGCCGCCGCGTTCCTGAGCCCCTTACGCCCGCGCCTCGAGCCGCTCCAGCCGGTCGCGCAGGCGGCTGTTCTCGTCCCGCAGCTTCTCGAACTCCTCGCGGAGCTTCTTCAGCTCATCGTCCGTCGCCGAACCCTTGCGCAGCGCGAGGGCAGCCTCCCGGGCGGCGCGCACGCCCCGCCCGTCGAGCTCCCGCGCAGCCATCCGCTCCAGCGCCGCCGCCTGCGACGCCTCGCGGAGCGATTTCAGCGCGTTCGCCGCCGCGACCCGCACGCGGAAATCCGGGTCCTCGAGGAATCCGGCGATCTCCTCGGCCAGGGGCTTCTTCCGCTCCGGGAAGAACGCGCCCAGCCGCGCCATCGCCCCGACCGCTGGCGGCCGCGCCTGGAACGGCTGGCCGTACGCAGCGGCCCGCCGCAACAGCTCGAAGCCCCGCTCGTCCCGGAGTTCGACTAGCCCATCGATGCAGCCCACGCGGACCACCTGCCGGAAGGACGGGCGGTCGAACTGCTGCGCGAGGACCGCGAACGAGCCGGGCAGGCGGAGCTTCCCGATACTCCGGCACGTCTCCGCCTCGACGAACCAGGAGCTATCGCGCCGGGCAAACGGCGTGAGCGCCTCCAGCACCGCCTCGTCGCCGCGGAACTGGCCGAGCGCCGCCACCACCGCCCGGCGGGCACGCGGCTGGCGCACCTTCAGGCAGCGCAGCAGCGCATCCCGCGCGGCGGTGGTCCGAATCTCCCCGAGCGCCTTCGCGGCCGCCGCCTGCACGCCCCAGAAGCGATCGCCGAGGACCGCCGCCTCCAGCGCCGCCGTTGCCTCGGCGCCGCCTTTTTTGCCCAGCTGGGCCGCGGCCCACTCCCGCCCGAGCACATCGTCGTCGTCCCGCAGCTGCAGCCGCAGCTCCCCGACCGACTTGTCCCACTCCAGTTCCTTAAGCACCCATCCGCCCGGGTCGAAGCGGCAGAGGTCGGGTTTGGCAGCCAACGGAAACGCGAACGTGTGCTCAGCCTCGCTGATCTCCACCCGGAACGACTGCGGCCGCCCGCGGCCCTTGCGGAAGTCGATAGTCACCGGCAGCCGGAACAGCGCGGTCCCGTCCGAGCGGTCCTGCGTCTGCTTTACCGTGACCGTCGCCAGCTTCGCATCGTCGTCCCAGCTCCAGGAGACCTTCAGCTTGGGGTGCCCCGGCCGGTAGACCCACTGGTCGAAGAACCACTCGAGGTTGCGCCCGGTCTCCGCCGCGATCGCATCGACCAGGTCCTGCGTGATCACGTTCTGCTCGGCGTGCTCCCGCACGTACCGCTGGATGGAGCGCAAGAACGCCGCATCGCCCAGCACGCCCCGCAGCATGTGCAGCACCAGCGACCCCTTTTCGTACAGGTGCCGGTCGAAGATATCGATCGGGTCACGGAAGACGTTGGTCACAATCGGCCGGCGGTAGCGCTCCTCGAGGTAGAGCTGGGTGTTCTCGGCGACCCCCTGGCGATACCAGTCGATGCCCCGGTGGTGCTCATCCCAGAGCAGCTCCAGGTAGGTCGCGAAGCCCTCGTTCAGCCACCCGTGCGACCAGTCGCGGCAGGTGAGGAGGTCGCCGAACCACTGGTGTGCCAGCTCGTGGGAGATCAGCCCGTCGCTGTCGAAGTCCCGCGCCGCCTTCGCATCGAGCAGGATGTTCTCGGTCATCGTCGTGGCGCTGGTGTTCTCCATCCCCCCGAAGACGAAGTCCCGCACCACCACCTGGCTGTACTTCGCCCACGGGTAGGGCGTTCCCAGCAGCCGTTCGAACAGGTCGATCATCGCCGGCGTGTTCGCGAACGTCCGCCGGGCGGCCTCCTCATCTTTCGGTTCGACATAATAGTCCACGGGGAACCGCTCAGCCCTGCCCTCGACCCGCACGAACTCGCCCGCAGCGATGGTCAGCAGGTAGGCCGGGTGCGGCCGATCCTGGTGCCAGTGGAACGTCCGCGTGCCGTCGCGATTCGCCTTCTCCTGCAGCAGCCGTCCGTTCGAGAGCGCGAACCAGTTCCCCGGCACCGTGACCGCCACGTCCGACGTGAACTTGTCGCTCGGGTGGTCGAAGCAGGGCAGCCAGTAGCGCGTGTCCTCGTCCTGGCACTGGGTCCAAACCTGCACCGGCTTATCCGGGTAGCCCGCGTCCGGCGCGATGAAGTACATCCCGATGCGCGGCTGCGCCTCGTAGCTGATGGCGATCGCCAGCTCCTGCCCGCGCTTCCGCCCCTCCCCGATATCGACCACCAGCCGAGCGCCGTCGTACTCGAACGGGGCCGCCTGCTTCGCGACCTGCACCCCCGAGATCGCCATCTCGACCGCGTCGAACGGCACGTAGCGGGTGCCGTCATTCAGCAGCCGGACGGTATGCGTGACCGAGCCGCGCACCCGCCGATCGGCCGGCTCCAGCCGCACCTCGATCTTGACGTGCTCGATATCGACCACCCGGTCGCGCGGCCACACCGGCCGGTCGCCGGGCAGCGCGTGCGCGGGCGCGCGGGGCTCATCGACTGCCAGCCGCCCACAGCTGAGGCGTTCACCGTAGAGGAGCGTCATCGCCGTGCCTCCGTGAAGATGCGGAGCATGCTACGGCGGGCCTCCCCTTCTGGCGACGGAGCGGCTTACTTCGCGTTGGCCTCCAGCCAGGCGAGCACCTCCGCCCCGTGCGTTTCCGCCTTCACCTTCGGCCACGTCTTCGCGATGCGGCCCTGCGGGTCGATCACCGCCGTCGAGCGGATGATGCCCTCGTACTGCTTGCCGTACATGTTTTTGGTGCCCCAGGCGCCGTACTGCTTCGCCACCGCATTGCCTTCGTCGGCGAGCAGCCGGAACGGCAGGCTGTACTTGTCGGCGAACTTCCGGTGGGAGGCGCTCGAATCGCCGCTCACGCCCAGCACCACCGCGCCGCGCGCTTCGATGGCGGCGTGGTTATCCCGGAAGTTGCAGGCCTCCTTGGTGCAGCCCGGGGTGTCGTCCTTCGGGTAGAAGTACAGCACCACCCACCTACCGGCGAAGTCGCTCAGCGAAACGGGCTTGCCGTCCTGGTCGGGCAGGGTAAAAGGGGGTGCCGGCTCGCCGGCCGCGGGCATCGCCATCTCACGCAACCTCACGCAAGGGTTCGTTCCATGGTACGCGCCGCCGCGGCCGATCCGTCATCCCGAAAGCTGCTGCGCCAGCCGCAGGAGGTCGGCGTTCACCGGCGGGTGGACGTTCGCCACCACCTCCCGCAGCGGCACCTCCACCGAGCGGCCGCCCTGGCGCCCGATCATGAAGCCGCTGCGCCCGGCCGCGAGGCCATCCACCGCCAGCGCGCCGCCCTCCGAGGCGACCAGCCGGTCGCGCATCGTCGGGCGCCCGCCGCGCTGCGTGTGTCCCAGCACCACCACCCGGTACGGCCGGTCGAGCGCCTTGCCCACCACCGGCGCCACGCCGAACGCCCCGCCCGCTTCATCGCCCTCCGCCACCACAATGATGTGGCTGCGCTTGCCCTTCGCCATCGTTTCCCGGATGCGGTCGATGACCTGCCCGATCTCCTCCTGTGCCTCGGGGACCACCACCCCCGCCGCCCCGCCCGCCACCGCCGTGTGCAGCGCGATCGCCCCGCTCGTCCGCCCCATCACCTCCACGAAGAACATCATCCCCGTCGATTCGCCGGTGTCGCGCAGCTGGTCGATCGCCAGCAGCGCCGTGTTCACCGCCGTGTCGAAGCCGATCGTCTCCTCCGTGCCCCAGACGTCGTTGTCGATGGTGCCGGGCAGCCCGGCCACCGCCACCCCGCACTCGTCCTGGAGCGCCAGCGCCCCCCGGAAGCTGCCATCCCCGCCGATCACGATCAGCGCCTCGACCCCGTCTGCTCTCATCTGGTTCGCCGCCCGCGCCCGTACCTCGGGGTCGAGGAACTCCGGGCAGCGCGAGGTGCCGATGATGGTGCCGCCGCGCTGGATGATGTTGCCCACCGACCGGTCATCGAGCTCGACGAACGCCCCGCGCACGAGCCCGGAATAGCCATCGAGGTAGCCCACCACCGCGATGCCCTTGCGCGTCGCGGTGCGCACGGCCGCCCGGATCGCTGCATTCATGCCGGGCGCATCGCCCCCGCTGGTAAGGATCCCGATTCGCTTCATGCGCCACACTCTGCCCGCCCGGCCATGAATGCAGCAAGTCCCGCTGGCCCCGGTTGAATGCAGCCGGTCCCTTGGTAGCATCCGGTCATGGGGGGGTTCGGGAATGTCCTGTCCGGCCGCCGGGGGCTCGGCATCATCGCCGCGGCGGCCGTCGCCGTCATCGCTGCCGTCGCTGTTGCACTCATCTTCGCGACCCGCAGCAGCCCGGCCTCCGAGCCTGCGGGCGAAACGCCCACCGCAACGGCAACCCGCACGACGCCGACCGCGACGGCCACCGCCTCACCCACGCCCGACACCGTCCGCTTCGCCGGCATCCTCGATGGCGTCCCCATGACGGAGGCCGAGTGGCAGGCCCGCAAGGACCTCCTTCCCATCGCCGTCATGATCGACAACACCCCAAACTCCTACCCCCACGCCGGCCTCGACCGCGCCGACCTCATCTACGAAGCCCTGGTCGAAGGCGGCATTACCCGGCTCATGGCCGTCTACTGGCGCCACGAGGCCGACCTCATCATGCCGGTCCGCTCGGCGCGGACCCCGTTCGTCATCTGGGTCGATGAACTCGGTGCCCTTTACGCCCACGCCGGCAGCGCCACCACCACCAACGAGGCCAACGCCGCCGGGCAGATCATCGAATGGGGCATCAAGGACCTGAACGCCTTCAGCCCCGGTTCGAACGCCGCCTACTACCGCGACACGAGCCGTTACGCGCCCTATAACCTCGCCACCTCCACCGGCGCCCTGCGGCAGGCCGCGGTGGCGCTCGGGCTGTCCGGCCCCCCGGCTGTCGAATCCTGGAAGTTCCGCAACCCCTCCGACCCGCCAGCCTCCGGCGCCCCCGCCGAGGGCATCGAGGTCGACTTCTCCGGCCGCCGCAACGCCTGGCAGCTCATCCAGTGGAAGTGGGACCCCGAACGCCGCGCCTACGGCCGCTACCAGTTCGGCGGCCCCTTCACCGATGCCGCCAGCGGCAACCAGCTCTTCGCAACAACCGTCATCGTCATGCGGACCGAAGCCCGCGTCGTCGACGATTCCGGCCACGTGCTGCTCGACCAGTTCGGCGAAGGCCCGGCGACCGTCTTCACCGGCGGCCGCGCTATCGAGGGCACCTGGCGTAAGGCCGACCGCAAGGCCCACACCCGCTTCTATGACCGCGCTGGCAACGAAATCGCCTTCGAGCGCGGCCCGACGTTCATCGAGGTCATCTCGCAGACCGGCGAGTTCAGCATTACCGCCTCGGCCGCCGACCTCCCGCCGCTCCCGACGTATGTCCCGCCGCCCCCGTCGGCCGGCCCCATTGAGGACGACGACCTGCCGCCCGAGCCGACGGCCACGCCCACGCCCGAGCCCCCTACCCTAACCCCCAGCCCCTCGCCGATGGCGCCATCGCCGACCGCGCCCGCCGCGTCGCCCTTACCCGACTCCGGGAGCGCGACCGCGCCCGCGAACGGCTCGCCAACGTCGACACCGTAGCACCTGGCGAGTGGCCCGTTACGGCCCGGCCGCTATGATTCCCTCTCGAACTATCGACTCAGGGCCCCGTCAGCGGCCCGTCCTCCCTGGAGACGTGATGCCTGCGTACGTTCCCTTCCTGATCAGCGCCATGAGCCTCGGCGTCATCAACCTCATCATCTTCCTCGCCTCCGCGCTCATCATCACCATCCCCGTCTTCGCCACGCGCGGGCGTACGCAGGCCATCTGGGCGGCCGTCAGCGGCACCATCCTTCTGGTCGAGGCTGCTGTGCTCGTCACCCTCGTGGTCCTCACCAGCCAGGGGCGCATCTTCACCTAGGCCACGTTCCCCACCCTCCCGCGGCCCCCCTCGCCGCACGATGCAAAGCGCCCCGCCGGGGCGCTTTCGTGTGGGTTTTCGGGTGGTTCGAAGAGAAACGGGACCTGCGCCGGGGCTCAGAGCAGGCGCCGAATCGGCTTCCGCCCGGGGCGCGGGTCGTAGTTGCTCTTGAACATCTCAAGCTTGTCCCGCGCGATCAGGTACTTCCCCGCGAACATCGTGGCCGGGATCTTGTTCTGCTTGATCAGCCGGCGCAGGCTCTGCGGGTGAATCGCCAGCTCGCGAGCGGCTTCGACCAGGTCGTAGTAGTCATCGAACGGGGTCACGGAGGCCATGGGGCAACCTTCGTCGAGGGTCAGCCAAGACGCATATTCGCTTAGGCAAATCGAACGGTAGCAGAACCTCCTGGTTATTGTCTACGCCCCTCAGCATTTCCCGCCCCCGCGACGGAGACCGCATTGACCAGTGGCTCGCCCCGCGCCATCCGCCGCAGGTTCGGCAGGAAGTAGCCTTCGGTGGCCCGGCGTTCGTTCCCCTGCGCGGCCGCCGAGTTGTGGGGCGAAATAATCACATTCGGCAAATCCCAGAGCGGCGACTCCGGCGGCAGCGGCTCCGTCGCGAACACGTCCAGGTAGGCACCGCCCAGGTGCCCATCGCGCAGCGCCTCGATGAGCGCCGCCTCATCCGCCACCTCGCCCCGGGCCACGTTCAGCACGAACGCCCCCGGCTTGAGCGCCCGCAGCACGTCACGGCTGATGAGCCCCCGCGTCTCCGGCGTCAGCGGGCACGCCAGGACGAGCCAGTCGGTCCTCGCTGCCAGGTCAGCCAGTTGCGAAGGGGGCACGACCACATCGACCGGGTCTCCTTCGCGGCGCGGGCTGCGGCGTACGCCCACGACCTCCAGCCCGAAGGCCCGCGCCAGCCGCGCCACCTCGGAGCCGATCGCGCCGAGCCCCACCACGGTCATCCGCTGCCCGGCGAGGTCCGGCGGGGTCGCCTCGCCGCCCACGGGCTCCCACGCCCGGCGCCGCTGGGCATCCAGCCAGTGCAGGAACGGCCGCGCCAGCAGCAGCATCCCCCCGATGACCGACTGCGCGATCGGCTGTGCCGTCGACCCCGACGAGGTCGAGAGCCGCACGCCCCGGTCGAGGAACCGCTGGAAGACGGGGTTATCCACCCCCGCGTTGAACGTATGCAGCCAGCGGAGGTTCGGTGCGCCCTGGGCGGCGGCGAAGAACGAGCGCGAGTAGACCGAGTAGATGTCGCCGGAAAAGTAGGCGAAGTCGATGCGCTCCAGGGCCTCCGGGGGGAGCCGCTCCGCCGGGTCCTCCGGCAGGACCACGAGCTCGATGCCGGGCCAGGCCGCGGCAATAGCGTCGGCGTACTCGGAGGCGATCTTCGGGGAAACGAGCAGTGCGGGCATGCCGCGCATTATCCCCTCTCCCCGCCCGCAGGGCCCAGCCGCCGCGCGGCGAAGACCAGCCGCTCCCCGCCGAGCGTCGTGCAGAGCAGCGTGACCGGCTCGCCCTCCAGCCGCCCGAGCAGGCGTCGCAGCTCCTCCGGCTCGACCGGGAACGCCCGCCGGCGAATCTCGCCCGGGCGGAAGCGGTGCTCCCGCAGCCAGCCGCGCAGCCGGTTCGCCGAAAACGGCATCGCCTCGAGCACCTCGAACGTCGCCGCCAGCGGGTCGAACGCGGGCCGGTCGCTCGAGAGATAGGCCACCCGCGCATCGAGCTGCCAGGCGCCGAGCCGCGCGGCCAGCTCGCGGACCAGCCCGGCCCGGGTCACGCACGATTCGGGGTCGAAGAGATACCTCCCTGGCGCGCCGATGCCGACCCCCGGGACGGCCTCGCCGGCCTCCAGCGTCGCGCCCTCGGGCAGCAGCACGGCCCGCCGGTGCCCCGGCCGGGCCCCTTCGCCGTACCAGAGGGTGAGCTCCTTCAGCTCCCGCCCCAGCTGCACCGCCTCGAGTTCGACATCGCTGCCGGCGAGCGCATGGTCGAGCCCTGGCGCGGCCTTGATCACCGCCGCCCGCGCCCGGCGCGCCAGCGCAAGGCAGGTGTCCCACGGGGGTGCGCAGTCCGCGGGGTCGAAGATGCGGCCGCCTGCCGTGCGCCGGGCGGGGTCGAGCACCACCGCCGCCCGCTCGATGGCGACCTCCGGGCCGGCCTCCCCGGCCTCCAGCGTCGCGCCCTCGGGCAGCAGCACGGCCCGGCGGTGCCCGGGCCGGGCTGCTTCGCCGTACCAAAGGGCAAGCTCCTTCAGCTCCCGCCCCAGCTGCACCGCCTCGAGTTC
>NZ_DAOUAO010000014.1:0-7797 GCF_034433535.1 Tepidiforma sp. | reverse complement strand
GGGGTCATGCGGGCGGCGAGGGTCCAGCCAAGCTGCTCTCCGAGCTGGCCGGGGACAGGCAGCGCATGGACACGCCATGCCTGGCCGCCGGGGTCCGGCACCTCGGCATCGAGGGGTTTGCGTTCGACCGCCGCCGCCGTCAGCGGGTCCGCCAGCTGCTGGCCGAAGAGTTCCGTGTCGGGGTGATACAGGACTTTTCCCTCGGCATCGAGCAGGATCACGTGGCCTGTTTCGCCGAACGTTGCCTGCCGAAGCGTTTCGAAGACGGCGGTGACGTCGATCGTGCTGCGGAGGACGCCGACGACTTCGCCATCCCGGACGATGGGCGCGGCGACGTTCATGCCCCAGCGGCCGGTGCTTTCGTCGAAGGAAGCGGGCTGAACCGTGATGGCGCCTTTGCCATCGGCGTAGGCGGCTTTCCACCAGCCTTCATCGGCCTGGTAGTAGTCGGACGTCGGTTTGACCTGGGCGATGTTCCGGCCGTAGCGGTCGGTCGCGAACATCTCGATGTGGTCGGGATAGGCCGACTGGAACTCCTTAATCAGCCGGGCGCCGTCGTTCGTGGTGAAGCTGCCGAAGAGCTGCTCAGCCTGGCCGCCGCTCCCGCCCTTCTGCCAGGCGGTCCACTGCTCATCGACCTTCTTAATGTCAGCTTCCGTGGGGCGCTCGGCGTTGGAGAGGGCCGCCAGCTCCGCCAGTTGCTCGCTGAAGGCGAGGCCGGCGATGCGGGTGGTCTCGCGCTCGATCTGAGCGAGCGCTTCGCGGGCTGCCAGTTCGGCCTGTCCGGTCAGGATGGTCTCGGTGTTCTGGCGCGTCTCCGAGGTGATGACGCGCACGACGCCGATGATGACCGCGGCCGACATGAGGGCCAGGGCCAGGACCACGGTCAGGGTGAACTTGGTCACGATGGACCGGTCACGAAGAAGAGGCACAGCGGGCTCCTGGGGGAAATCTCGCTCCGGCTTCAGCTTCGGGAGTCGGGGGCGCCGTGCCGATTGGGGGAATCCCGGAGCCGGTTTCCGGGCGGCGCGGATTGTCGCCGGGCGAGCTCCGGGTTGGTGTCGGGTTGACACGAAGGGATGGCTCTGGCAGAGTCGAAGCGAGGCTTAGTGTAGAACTGACACTAAGTCAGGAGGTACCGACCATGGCCGCGACGCTCGCCCCCTCGGGGAAGACCTACGCCGAGCTGCTGGTGCTCTACTCCGACCCTGACACCTGCCCGGCCGATGCCCTGCAGCCGGTGCCGCTGGCGCAGGAGCCGGCGTTCGTCAGCTGGCAGCAGGACATCCCGCGGGTGTACCTCGAGATGGGCCCCGAGGAGCTGGACCACCGGATCGCGGCCGCACGGGCGAAGCTGGGCGGCAAGCTGGTGGTGCTGGGCCACCACTACCAGCGGGACGAGGTGATCAAGTACGCCGATTTCACGGGCGACAGCTTCAAGCTGGCGCGGCACGCCGCCGAGCAGCAGGGCATCGAATACGTGCTGTTCTGCGGGGTGCACTTCATGGCCGAATCGGCTGACATCCTCACGCCGGAGCACGTGCGGGTCATCCTGCCGAACATGGCGGCCGGCTGCTCGATGGCGGATATGGCCGACCCCGACGACGTGTACGCCGCCTGGGACGAGATCCACGATGTCCTCGGGGATGACGCCCGGGTGGTGCCGGTCACGTATATGAATAGCGCCGCCAGCCTGAAGGCGTTCGTGGGCGAGCGCGGCGGGCTGGTGTGCACCTCGAGTAACGCCGACCGGGCGCTGCGCTGGGCGTTCGAGCGGGGCGACAGGGTGCTCTTCTTCCCGGACCAGCACCTCGGGCGAAATACGGGCTACGCCATGGGCATCCCGCTCGACGAGATGGTGCTCTGGAACTGGCGGCTGCCGATGGGCGGCACCACCCCGGAGGCGTTGCACAAGGCGAAAATCATCCTCTGGCAGGGCCACTGCAGCACCCACCAGCGGTTCACCGCTGAGCAGATCGAAAAGGCCCGCCGTGAGCACCCCGGCGTGCAGGTCATCGTGCACCCGGAGTGCCGCTGGGAGGTGGTGCAGGCGGCCGATTTTAGCGGCTCCACCGAGAAGATTGCGAAGACGATCCGGGAGGCCCCGGCGGGAACCACCTGGGCGGTCGGGACGGAGATCAACCTGGTCAACCGGCTGGCGAAGCAAAACCCGGACAAGACGGTGTTCTGCCTGGACCCGGTGGTCTGCCCGTGCTCGACCATGTACCGGATTCACCCGGCGTACGTGGCCTGGACGCTCGAAGCGCTGGTGCAGGGGCAGGTGGTGAACGAAGTGCGGGTGGACCCCGAGACCCGGAAATGGTCGCTCGTCGCGCTGGAGCGGATGCTCAGCCTCGAGTAGTCGCAGACGGGCGCTAATTGGCGATGCCGACCGCGCCGTATTTCCGGCGCCGGTGGGCGATCACTTCGTCTTTCGTCCGGACAATGAGGTCGTCGAGGGTCTCGGCGAGGAGCGCGACGCGCTGTTCGGCGGGCTCGATCTCGAGCAGGCGCTGCTTGACGTCCTCGCCGACCTGGAGCCACTCACCGAGGAAGTTCACCAGCCGGTGGGGACTGGCCGGCAGGTCGAGGCCGCGTGCCCACTGGTCGGTGAGGGAGAGGACGAGCCGGAAGTAGAGCGGGAAGGTGGCGTGGACGGTTTCGAGGGCCGCCTTGAGGCGCTGCGTCATGGGGCCGTCGCTGTCATCGAGCGGTCGCACGATGCCGCAGGGGTAGGGCCGCGGCGGGAGCATGCGCTCGATGCGGAAGCGCCAGGTGCCGCGCGCCGCGATCAGGAAGCGGCCGCCCTCGATGGGGTCGCAGGATTCGATGCGCGCTGCCGTGCCGACTTCGTGGGGAATGGCGCCGCCGCCGACCTCGTGGCCCTCACGGATGAGGACGACCCCGAACTCGCCGCCGGTCTGCAGGAGCTCGCGCAGCATGACCTTGTAGCGCTCTTCGAAGATGCGCAGCGAGAGGTGCATGCCCGGGAAAAGCACCGTACGCAGGGGGAAGAGCGGGAGTTCCAGGCGCGGCCCTCCAGAGGTGCTGAACCGATTATGTCAGCGGCCACGGGCCGGTGCCATCAGCGGGCGTGAGCGGGGCGTCCCGACATCAGCGGCCGCGGCGCGCGAGCCAGGCCTCGAGCTCGGGCTGGTGCTCCTCGAAATGTCCGATGCCGGCTCCCTGCAGGAGGCGGTTGCCGATGCGCGGCCGGCCGCTGGCGGGGTCGACGCCGTAGAGGTGGTCGGGGAGGGCCTCGGCGGCGGCGCGGTAGGCGCGGAAGGCTTCGTCCCAGTCGGCGAGGGCGGCGCGGCCCGACAGAGCAGCGGCGGCGAACCGGGCGTTCCACGCCTCGACATCCGAGTAATCGACCCCTTCGGGTGCAGGGCGCTCGCCGCGGGCGACCCGTTCGAGGGCGCCGGCCATCTCCCGGTACCAGCCGGCCATGTGCGCGAGCAGCCGGGAGAGGTCCCAGCTCCCGAGCCAGACTTCCTGAAAGGCGGCGTCGTCGAGGTTCGCGATTGATTCGCGGAAGCGGCGGTAGCCGGCGTCGAGGGCTTCGAGCATCTGCTGTTTGTCGGTCATTCGGACCTCCGGCTGTCTGGTGCGGGCCGGTGTTGTGGCCAGTCTACGCCTGCAGCCCGCCTTCGTGTGGAAGCCGCAGCAAACGAGGCCCCGCGCTGGGGGCCTCGTCTCAGTGGATGCCATTCCCACTTCGGCCGGGGCGCCGCTCACACGCTGCCTCTCGAGAGGCCGGGGCGGAAATCCTAGCGCCCGTGCTGTTCATTCGTCCCCGGACGGTGGGCCGCGCGCGGCCCGCTACCGCGGGCCTTGTGGCGGATGGTGCCACCGCCGATAACGGGCGTGGACTCGGAGCTTCATCGTTCACCTCCGGACTGGTCTGGCGGCGCGGGGGCCTTACCTCTGCACGATCCAGACTCCGAAGCGGGCGTGGAGGCGGATGCGTTGGGTGTTCATTCCGCTTCCCTCCTTTCGGTCGAGCCCGGATGGGACTCCACCGTCAGTATCGGCGAGCCGGGCTGGGCAGGCGTGGGCCGAACGGGCCGCTGTGAAAGGCCCAATGGTTCCCGGTTGGGCGCTACATGCTCCGGAGCAGGCGGATTCGCTCGGCGATGGGCGGGTGGGTATCGAAGAGGCTGTTCAGGAAGCTATGGTGCTCGCGGAGGGGGTTGTAGATGAAGAGGTGGGCGGTGCCCTTGTTGGCAGCCTCGAGGGGCTCGGGATCGGCGGCGATCTTCTCGAGCGCGCGGGCGAGCGCCTCGGGATGGCGGCAAAGGAGAGCGCCGCTGGCATCAGCGAGGAATTCCCGCTGCCGGCTGATCGCAGCCCTGAGCGCCTGGGCGACGATCGGCGCGAGGATGGCCGCGACCACGGCCAGCAAGAGGACGATGAGCCAGCCCCCTCCGCCCTTGCCGCGGTTGCGGGGGCGCGCGCCGGCGCCCCAGTAGGTGAAGCGGAGGAAGAAGTCGCTCATGAGGACGACGACGCCGACGAGCAGTGCCGCCACGGTCATCACGCGGATGTCGTAGTTGCCGATGTGGGAAAGCTCGTGGGCGAGCACGGCTTCGAGCTCGATCGGCTCGAGCTTCTGGAGGAGGCCGCGTGTGACCACCACATGCGCGTGCTGGGGGTCGCGGCCGGTGGCGAAGGCGTTCGGCGCGGTGTCTTCGAGCACCCAGGTGCGGGGCATGGGGAGACCGGCACCGATGCAGAGGTTTTCCACCCGGCGGACGTATTCCCACTCCTGCTCTTTGGTGACTTCGTGCGCGCCGGAGATGGCGAGGATTACCCGGGAGCCGGCGAAGTAACTGAAAAGGGCGTACACAATCAGCGCGATGCCGACGATACCGATGGCGCCCGGGGGAAACCCGAGGGCGTAGACGAGGAGCCCAAGGAGCGCGGTAGTAAGCGCTACGAAGAGCGCCATCAACAGCCACGTTTTGCGGCGGTTGGCGGCGATCCGGTCGTAGATGAGGACCGACCCGGGGACCGGTGCTGACGTCATGGGGCTCCGGCGGCCCGGTTAGTTCGCGGCGAAGGAGACGCGGACGTCCTCGCGTGCGGCCTCCTCGGCCTCGTAGAACTCGGCCGGCTGGAAGTTGAACATCCCGGCGATGATCGAGCTGGGGATGGTGGCGATTTTCTCGTTGTAGACGCGGACATTGGAGTTATAGAACTGGCGGGCGTAGGCGATTTTGTCTTCGGTGTCGGTGAGTTCGCGCTGGAGCTCGAGGAAGTTCTGGTTGGCTTTGAGGTCGGGATAGTTCTCCGCGACAGCAAAAAGCGAGCGGAGGGCGCCGGTGAGGACGTTATCGGCCTGGGCGGCCTGGCCGGGGGTGGCGGCGCGGTCCAGCATGGCGCGGGCACGGGTGACGTTTTCGAGCGTTTCCTTCTCGTGCGCGGCGTAGCCTTTGACCGTTTCGACGAGGTTGGGGATGAGGCTCGAGCGGCGCTTGAGCTGGACATCGATGCCGGACCACGCTTCCTGCACGCGGATGCGCGCGCGGGCGAGGCCGTTGTACAGGCCGATGACGAACCCGACCAGCAGCAGGGCCAGGACAATGACCACGATGAGGACGATGACGGCAGTCACGAAGACGCTCCTGAAATGGCTGGCGCCATGCTAGCACACGGCGCCAGCCGCAAGTGCAGGAACGTCGGACAGGAAGTTAGACGAGCACCCCTTCGGCGAGCAGGTCGGCAATTTCGTCCATCGAGAGGCCGATGATGCGCTCACAGACGTCCATGGTGTGCTCGCCAAGCATGGGCGCGGGCCCGGGAACCGAGCCGGGCGTGGCGCTGAGGCGAAAGGCCGGGCCATCGTGGGCCTCGCGGCCGGCCTCAGGGTGCTCGACGTACTGGTAGTAGCCGCGGGCGCGCATGTGGGGGTCGCGATCGAGCAGGTCCTGCGCGTTCTGGACGACGCCGGCCGGCACGCCGCGGGCCTGCAGGGCCTCGGCGACCTCTTCGGCGCGGCGCTCGCGCACCCACGAAGAGATGAGCGCTTCGAGCTCGTCCTCGTTGGCCTTGCGGGCCTCGAAGGTGGCGAAGCGCGGGTCAGCAGCGGCTTCGGGGTGGCCAAGGGCTTCCGCCGCGGCGGCCCACTCGCGGTCGTCGCGGCAGGCAATGACGACCCAGCGGTCGACGGAGCCGACGGACTCGGGGTCATCGGCGCAGCGGAAGGCGCCATGCGGGGCGTAGTTGGGGCTGCGGTTACCGGTGCGACCCGGGTTGTCGCCGTTGACGAGGTATTCGAGCACCGCGGTGCCGAGCGTGTTGACCACCGACTCAATCTGCGGGAGTTCAATGAGCTGGCCGCGGCCGGTGCGGTTGCGGTAGCGGAGCGCCGCGAGGATGGCGGTGACGGTGTGCCCGGGGTTGATGACGTAGTCCGGGTAGTTGGTGCCGACGCCGATGGGCGGGCGGTGCGGGAAGCCGCTCATATGGCTGATGCCGGTGACGGGGGTCAGCACGGCGCCGAAGCCGAGGAAATCGCGGTGCGGGCCGGTGAGGCCCTGCATGGGCGCGTAGGCTGCGATGATGCGGGAGTTGACGGCGCTGATTTGCTCGTAGCGCAGGTTCCACTTGTCAATGACGCGGGGGGTGAAGTTGGTGAGGAAGATGTCGCACTTTCTGATCAGGCGATAGGCGATCTCCTGCCCCCGCGGGACGTTCAGGTTGAGCTGGAGCGAAAGCTTGCCGGTGTTGAAGTTGTTGAAGTAGCCCGAGACGTTGTAGCCGGTCTTGAAGGTGCCATCCGGGTTGAGGGCGAAGGGATGGACGCGGCGGAGGCCATCTGGGCGGGTTTCGGATTCAACGCGGATGACTTCGGCGCCGAACTGGCTGAGCGTGTTGCCGGCAATCGGGCCGGCGCCGTACCACGAGAAATCGGCGACGCGGAGACCTTCGAGCGGTTTCTTGGCCATGGGGGAACCTCAGGAGCGCAACTGGGCGAGGATTTCGTCGGTGTGCTCACCGAGACGCGGCGGGCGGCTGATGACGGCCGGCGTCTCGGAGAGTCGGTAGGGCGGCCCGGGGAACTCGACCGGGCCATCGATGGGTGAATCGATGCGGACGAACCAGTCGCGGGCGCGCAGCTGGGTGTTCTCGGCGATGTCCTTCGGGGTCGAGACGATGCCGATGAGCAGCTGCCGATGCTGGCCCTCCTCATAGGCCTCGCGCGTGGTGAGCGTCGCGAAGAAGTCGAGGATGGTCTTCGTGATGACGGGCAGGTGCTGGAGGACGCTGCCCGCTGCGGAGGGGTCGGACATCAGCTGGGTAAGCCAGGCCATGTTGAGCTGGTTGATGATGCTGGCGTAGGGCTCCTCATCGAGCGGGCCCTGGAGGCCCTTCTCGCGCATCCAGTCGACGAGCGCAGGCAGGTCCTTGCCGGCGGGCGCGAGGATGTAGAGCGAGACGTAACCGTCCTTCGTCTTCGCGACGCCGGTGGCCGGCAGGGGGATGGGGAGCATGCCCAGTTCGCCGGTGCGGACCCGGTTGCGCTTCTGGAAGTCCCAGGTCTGCATGGCGGTCTCCTGGGCCATGGAGAGCGCCTCCTGGGCGGAGACATCGACGAGCTGGCCCTCCCCGGTAGCCTCCGCGTGGAGGAGCGCCATAAGGGTGCCCTGGGCGGCCTGGATGCTGGCCGAGATATCGGCCTGGCGGCCGTAGATCATGTTCGGCGGGTCGGCGGGTTCGCCGGCGAGGGTCATGATGCCGCCCATCGCCTGGCCGACGATATCGCTGTAGGCCCAGCCGGCGTGGGGACCGTCC
>NZ_DAOUAO010000013.1:0-23705 GCF_034433535.1 Tepidiforma sp. | reverse complement strand
TCCGTAATCGCCCTTCTCCAGCGCGTACGAGCTCACCCCCACCAGCCCCAGCGCCGCCACCAGGTTGATGCCCCGGAACAGCAGCGCCACCATCCCGCCGAACGCAATCGACATCCTGCCCATCCTACGGCCGCCTCGTCCTCCGGCGAACCCGCCCGGGAACGCAGGACGCCCGCACTGCTGCGGGCGTCCTGCTGGGGTCTCCGCGCGGGGCATCAGCCCCGTCGGCCTAGTTGCTGAAGGCGTTGTACAGACCGTCGTTGTCGCCGAGATTCAGGTCATTCGTCGCGTTGGCAATGACCACGATCGGCTTATCCGCGGTGATCGTCATCCCGCCCCAGAAGCAGCTCGGCGGCGTGGCCCCAAGGCCCGTGTCCGAGTTCGCGTTCTGATAGAAGATGAACGACCCGGTAATCGTCTTCGTCGTGGTGTAGGTCCCCGGGGCATTGCAGCCCGGCGCCGAGTTCGAGGTGTCGTTGATGGCGGTGATGGTCACCGTGGCCGTGCTGCCGTCCGCCACGCTCACGCTCACCCACGTGTTGTAGCCGCTGAAGCTGCCCGTCTGGTAGGCCCGGCGGAAGATGAGCGGCAGCTTTGCGGTCGTCGTCGCCCGGTTCACCGGCACGCCATTCACCGCCGTGTACAGGTCCTCATCCACGAAGCTGCCCGGGGAAGTCATCTTCGATCGGAACAGCACCGCCGCGATCGGCTGGCTCGAGGTGATCGTCGCCGCGCCGACGAAGCCCTCCGGGATGCCGCCGGCCGCCTCGTACACGCTGTGGCTCGCGGTCCCGTTCGCCGGGATGTTCAGGTTCACCGTGTACGTGCCGGTATTGCCCACGTAGGTGATCGTCGCCGTCGCAGCCGTCGGGTTCGGGTTCGAAAGCAGGTACTGCGTGTAGAAGCCGTCGAGCTTAATCGCCAGCGGCATCGAAATCGTGGTGCCCAGGTCGCTCGCCGATGCCGGCTCAACGATGAACCCGTCGTACGAAGCAAGCTTCCGCAGCCCGCCGCTGAGGTAGGCGTCGACCGCCACGGTGATCGTCGAGCTGCTCGTCTGCAGCGTCGCCGCCATCAGCGAGTTCGAGGTCGCCGCCGGCATCGGGATGGCCCCGTCAACCGCCGTCGGCGCGAAGCTGATCTGCCCGCCCACCGGGATCCGGTAGCCGCCGCCCGCGCAGGCCACCGAGCCCGAGCCGGCGTCGACCACCGGCGCCGCCGACGAGCCCGGGAACACGTACGTAATCGTCACGCAGGCCTCGGTGTTGCCGGTATTGGCCACCGCGAAGCGGGTGTTGTACAGCCCGTTCAGCGCGTTCGCCACGTACGGCAGGGTCACCTTGGTCCCGCCCGTCGCGTACGCGTTGTGAATGGAATACGACTTCGCGAAGTTCACAGTTGAGGTGATATCGCGCACCAGCAGCGCGTTGATGGGCTGGTCACTCGAGATCACGCCCACGCCGCGGAAGCCGGGCGCCAGGCCGGTGTTGACGGCCTGCGCGAAGACGCGCGTCCCGCCCGGCGGCACATTGCTGTACGCCACCGTCGCCGACGGGATGAGCACGCCCTGCGGCGTGTAGATGTCCATCACGATCGTCGCGGGCGCCGTGCCGTTGTTCTGCGCGATCGTGCTCGTGTTCTCCTTGCTGTTCGGCAGCAGTGCCGGCAGGACAGCCACGTGGTCGAAGCCGCGCTCCGTCACCTCCGCCGCCCCGTCCCACGGCGCGCTCCCGGCCGAGGCCGTCGCTGCCGGGATGATCGTCAGTGCCCCAAGCGCCAGCCCGAGCACCATGCGTCGCCACGTTTTTCGCTCCATAGCATCACTCCTCATCTCTCGGCAGTGTAGGAATCGCGCAGAAATTGGGTCAACGAATTCTCTCGCCGTTCCGCGCGGCACTGTGTAAACGGTCTGTAACTTCTGCCTCCCCCTCCGGGGCGCCTCACCCCCACTGGTTCAGCGCCTGGAAGATGAGCACGATGGCCGCAGCCCCCCCGACCATCACCAGCACGAGCTTCGTCCCGTTCACGCTGCGTAGTCTCGCATGAAACGCCGCCCGCAACCACGATCCGGTTCAGCAACCTGAACAATTCCGGGCGCACCTCCTTCGCCGGGCCCCCGAGGCCCCGCACGCGGCGCGGTCTGCTGCGCCGCGCGCCAAGCATGCGCCCTGCCGGCGACATCTGCCGTCGCACCGTGTCCAGGGTCGTCAGCGCTCCTGCCGCTGCCCGACGGGCGAGCCCAGCCCCTCCAGCTTGCGCCAGTGGTGCTCGGCCCGAATGCGCCGGATCGTCCCCGAGCGCGAGCGCATCACCAGCGATTCGCTCACCGCCCCGTGCGGCGTGAACTCCACCCCGGCGAGCAGCTCCCCGCCCGTCACGCCGGTCGCTGCGAAGAATACGTCGTCGCCCTTCACCAGGTCGTCGATAGTCAGCACCCGGTCCAGGTCGAGCCCCATCTCGGCCGCCAGACGTCGGTCGTTCTCATCGCGCGGCCAGAGCTGCCCCTGGAAGTCGCCCTCCAGGCACTTCAGCGCCGCTGCGGCAATCACCCCCTCCGGCGACCCGCCGATGCCCACCATCATGTCCACGCCCGAACCGCGAATGCCCGCCGAAATCGCAGCCGGCGCATCCCCGTCGGTGATGAACTTGATCCGCGCCCCGGCGGCCCGCACCTCGTCCGCAATCGCGGTGTTCCGGTCCCGGTCCAGGATGATGACCGTGACCTCCTCCACCGGCATCCCTTTCGCCCGGGCGACCTGCTCCACATTCCAGCGGACCGGCGCCGAGAGGTCGATCTTCCCGCGCGCCTCCGGCCCGACCGCGATCTTGTTCATGTAGAACATGTCCTTCGGGCTGTAGAGCGTCCCGCGCGGCGCGCAGGCGATCACGCTCACCGCGCCCGGCCGCCCCATCGCCGTTAGCCGCGTCCCTTCGAGGGGGTCCACCGCCACATCCATCTGCGGTCCCTTCCCGTTCCCGACCCGCTCGCCGTTGTACAGCATCGGCGCCTGGTCCTTCTCGCCCTCGCCGATGACGATGACCCCATCCATCGAAACGGTGTCCAGCATCAGCCGCATCGCATCCACCGCCGCCTTGTCCGCGCCGTTCTTGTCGCCCCGGCCCATCCAGCGCGCCGCCGCCAGCGCCGCCGCCTCCGTGACGCGCACCATCTCCATGCCGATGTTCCGGTCCGGGATCTGCTCTGCCCTCATGGATTCACCCCCAGCTGTGCTGCCACCGGCTTGAGCGCCTCCGCCACAAACCGGATGTGTTCATCGAGTTCCACGCCAAGGTCGCGCGCCCCGTTCAGCAGGTCCTCCCGCCGGACGCTCCGCGCGAACGCCTTGTCCTTCATCTTCTTGCGCACCGAGGCCGGTTCGATCGACGAAAGCGAGCGGTCGGGCCGAACCAGCGTGCAGGCAATCACGAAGCCGCTCAACTCATCGCAGGCGTAGATTGCCCGGTCCATCCTCGAACGGTACTCGAGCCCGAGGAAGGGCGCGTGGCACAGGATCGCGTAGCGGATATCCTCCGGCACCCCGCGCGCCGCCAGCAGCTTCGAGCCCTCCATCGGGTGGAGGTCCTCCGTCGGGTGGATCTCCCAGTCGAAGTCATGGAGCAGGCCCACGATGCCCCACTTCTCCTCATCCTCGTGAAACAGCCGCGCGTACGCCTGCATCACCGCCTCCACCGCAATCCCGTGCTTGCGCGTCCGCTCTTCCTGCGCGTACTCCTGCAAGATCTGCCACGCCGCGTCCCGGTGCACCTGCGGCCTCCTCAGCAGAGTTCGACGGCATTATGCGCACCCGCGCGCCAACGAACCAAACGCCGCCCTTCAGCGCCGCGACCGCTTCGAACCCCGCGCTGCCTCCACGGCCATGGCCGCCAGCCCGGCCACGGCCTCCCAATCGCCGTCCGCATCGAGCACGACCCCAACCCACCCGCGGTGGCCCACATAGGGCGGGCGAAAGTAACGCGCCGGGTCCGCGCCGATGAGCGCCTCCTGCATCCCGGGCGGCGTGGCCAGCCACACGGCCACCCCGTCGTCACGATGGTGGTCCGACAGCATCGCCACCTGCCGCCCGCCCCGGATAAACCACGCCGCCTCGCCGTGACTCACCCGCTCGTCGACGTCCTCGAACTCCGCGAAGATCCCGCGCAAGCGCTCCAGCGCCGCCATGCCCTCCGGCGACGCGCCCTTCACTCGCGCAGCTCTACCACGGCGAAGCCGCGCACGCTCGGCTGCCCCTCCTCGTTGATCACCGCCAGTTCGAAGTCAGCCCGCCGGCTGCCCTCCTCCTCGTACACCCGCGCGACCCGCCCCACGATGCTGATTGGGCGGTTCGTCAGGTCCGGCCGACGGTGCGCTGCTCGCACCTGCCGCACCCAGCCCCGCCCGTCCAGCCACTCCTCCACCGCCCGGTACAGCAGGCCCACCTTCAGCGGCCCCGGCACCAGCGTGCCCGGCATCCCCTGTGCCCGCGCCGCCGCCTCGTCGTAGAAGAACGGCGGGAACGCCCACTGCAGGGCGCAGTAGCGGATCACCTGCCCCAGCGTCGGCACCAGCTCGAGCGGCCCGAACTCCTCACCCTCTGCCGGCCAGCCTGCAGCCATCATTCGCCCTCCGCCCCGGCTGCCTCGCCCGCCGAGTACTGCGTCATGGTCCTGCCGCTCCGCGCCACCTCCGCGCCGCTTGCATCGATGAACACCGTCTCCGACAGCACATCGATGCTGTACCCGAACCGTCCGCCGAACCGCTCGCGCACATCGGTCACCCGGTGCACCATGCGCAGCCATTCGCCCATCCGCAGCGGGCGCGCGAACCACCACTCATTCGCGATCAGCAGCGAATTGGGTAGCAGCTGGGGAAATGCCGGCGCCTCCGACTCCGATTCGAGCCCGGTGATCACGTAACCCGGCACCTCCTCGCCCTCCGCCGGGACCGCGGGCGGCACCCCGCCCACATAGACCTCATACGCCCGCCGATACGCCCGCGCGGTCACCTGCACCCGCCCAAGCTCCGCTTCGCGCCCCACCAGCGCGCGCACCTCGTCCGTAACCAGCGATTCCTCCGGCATCCGCCCGAAAGCCTACCGTCCCCGCCCTCGCCCCTCAAACCCCGGCGTGCTCTGCTACCCTCGATCCGTTCAATGATCTACCTCGACCACGCCGCCACCACCCCGCTGCGCTCCGTTGCCCGCGAGGCCATGGAGCCCTTCCTCGGCCACCGCTTCGGCAACCCGAGCGGCCTCTACGCCCTCGGCCGCGATGCGCAGCAGGCCGTGGACGAGGCCCGGGCCGCGGTCGCTGCCTGCCTCGGGGCGCGCTCCTCGGAGATCATCTTCACCAGCGGCGCCACCGAAAGCATTAACACCGCCCTCGTCGGCATCGCCTACGCCATGCGGCGCGCCGGCGCCGGCGACCACATCATCACCTCCGCCATCGAACACCACGCCGCCCTCCACGCTGCCGGCTTCCTCGAAGAGCTTGGCTTCCAGCTCACGGTCATCGGCTGCGATGCTTCCGGGGCGGTCTCCCTCGACGAGCTCGGGCGCGCCATCCGCCCTGAAACCATCCTCGTCTCCGTGATGCTCGCCAACAACGAAGTGGGCACCATTCAGCCCATCGCGGACATCGCCGACCTCCTGCGTGCCCGGAGGGCGCCCGCCGGGCATCGCATCCTCCTTCACACCGATGCCGTGCAGGCCCCAGCCTGGCTGCCCATCGATGTCGAAACCCTCGGCGTCGACGCCCTCAGCCTCTCCGCGCACAAGTTCGGCGGGCCCAAGGGGACCGGCATCCTCTACCTTCGCCGGGCCACCCCGTTCCACCCGCTGCTCCTCGGTGGCGGCCAGGAGATGCACAAGCGCGCGGGCACCGAGAACGTCGCCGGCATCGTCGGCACGGCCGCGGCGCTCCAATCCGCCAGCTCCGGCACCGCCGAGCGCTCCCGGCGCGTCCTGCAGCTGCGCAACCGCCTCCGCGACGGCATCCTCGCCGCCGTTCCCGATGTCCAGGTCAACGGCTGCCAGCAAAACTGCCTTCCCGGCATCCTCAACATCGCCTTCGGCGGCCTCGAAAGCGATGCCCTCGTCGCGGCCCTCGACGAGCTCGGCATCGCTGTCTCCTCCGGCAGCGCCTGCTCCTCCTCCACCTGGGAGCCCTCCCACGTGCTCATGGCCATGGGCGTGCCGATCCGCCGCGCCGTCGGCAGCATCCGCTTCTCCCTCGGCGAAACCACGACCGATGCCGAGATCGATGCCGTCCTCCAGCTGCTCCCCCGCGCCGTCGAAGCCGCCCGCCGGCAGTTCGCCGGCGCCCCCACCTGACCCTTGGCAGCGCCCGCCCTACACTCGAAGTGGTGAACGTCGAGGCCCTCCCGTACACCCTCCTCATCATCCTCGTCGAACTCACCATCGGCAGCCTCTGGCTCACCCTCGCCAGCGACCTCCGCGGCGGCGTCACGCGCGGCTTCGTGCTGACCATGGCGCTCTGCATCGCCATCGCCGGCGTCCTCGCCCTCTGGACCGCCGCCTCGCTCGAAATCGGCCCCGAAATCGACGGCTACCCCATCGACCCCGACCCCTTCCCGCGCCTGCGCACGGCGGTGCTCGTCGTGACCATTACCGCGGCGATCTACATGTTCGCCGTCTTCATGGGCTGGGACCCAATCGGCCGCATCGCCGGCATCGTCGGCTCCCTCGCCGGCCTTGCCGCCATCGTCCTGCTCGCCATCATGCTGGCACCCCCCACCTGGGGCTACCCCGCCATCTTCCTCGGCCTGTTCGCCGGCACCCTGGCGCTCGGCGCCGTCTCGGTCGCCATGACCTGGGGCCACTGGTACCTCACCGAGGGCGCCCTCCCGGGCTGGCCCCTGCGCGACCTCTGCATCGCCCTGCTTGGCGCCCTGGCGCTCCAGGTCGTCGTCCTTGCGCTCAACCTCGTGATTCCCGTGCGCGAAACCCCCACACCCGCCAACCCCGTTGGCGTCTCGCTCGCCGAGAACCCGGTCCTCTACCTGCGCATCGGCGTCGGTCTGGTCTTCCCCATCATCCTCGCCTGGCTCGCCTACCGAACCACCGCCATCCGCGCCATGCAGAGCGCCACCGGCCTCCTCTACATCGCCATGGGCGCCGTCTTCGTCGGCGAAGTCCTTGCCAAGGGCCTCCTCTTCATCTCCGCCCGCCCCACATAACGGCAGAGTGGGGAGAAGGGGAGAAGGGGAGAACGGGAGAACGGGAGAACGGGAGAACGGGAGAAAGCTTGAAGGGGAGACAGCTCCCCGCTCCCGGCTCCCGGGTGGGGAGGCCGCGCGGCGGGGCTCCCGGTTCCCGGCTCCCCGCTCCCGGGCAGGGTGGCCGCGCGGCGGGGCTCCCGGCTCCCACCTCCCACCTCCAACCTCCCACCTCCAACCTCCAACCTCCCACCTCCCACCTCCCCTACCCCCGCCCCTCCTTCCTCAGTACCGCGTGGCGCAGCGCCGCCTTCCCCAGGTACTCATCCAGCTCCGGGTAGCGTGCTCGCAGCGCCACCATGAACTCGTTCAGCGGAAGCCGGCGCCGCTCAAACCCCGCGGGCGTATCCCCAACCTCCTTCGCCACCACCAGGTAGAGCGGACGCACCGTCAGCGTGCCCTGCGGATACTCCCGGTTGTGGCGGGTCGCCTTGCACTCGAAGAAGCCGATGAGCTCCACCAGCCCCGGCTCGATCCCCATCTGCGCCCGCACCTGCCCCTCGATATAGGCCTGCGCGTGCTGGTCGCCCGTCGGTCCTTCCACCATCCCCCAGGTAGGCTCACCCGCCTTGCGGACCACATACCCCTTCTCGCCCAGCACTACCATCGCGTAGGCATAGTTCACCGGAGCGTTCGCCGGCAGCACCTGCTCATCCACCCAGCGCGCGCGCCACTGGTCCTGGAGGTTCAGCTCCACCACCCCCGGCCACCGCGGTTCGTAGGCAGCAAGTTCGGCAAGGTTCACCATCGTGTGCTCTGCTCCTCTGCACGCCGTCGATACAGCGGTTTCGCGACGACCGTCAGCTCCGCACCGCCCGCCCGGAACACGCGGCCGGGCATCGCCGCCGCAGCCTCCATGATCGCCAGCCCGGCCGTCGCCTTCAATCCCCACGCTTCCAGGCACGAACGCACCTCCCCCGCGCGCCGCCCCTCCCCGTCGACCACCGCCGTGCCCGCCGGCAGCGGCCGTCCATCCAGCAGGAACGCCGCCAGGATGCGCCCTTCCCGGTCACCGGGCACCCCCAGCAGCACGTCGAGGTCGGCCTCGGCCGGCGAAAGCCCCGGCTCCAGGTCCGGCTCCCACGCCGGGATGCAGGCCTCCACCCGCGCGCACTCGAGCGCGGCCGCCCCTGCCAGCGGCACACCCCCCGCGCGCAGCATGCCCAGCAGGTGCTGCGCCACCGCCGGCGCTAGCACGAACTCGAACCCGTCCTCCCCGGTGTCGCTCGTCCGCACCGCCATCCCGCGGAACCCGTGAAATTCGAACGCCGAGCACTGCAGGGCGCTCATCCGCCCCGGCAGCGTGTCCGCCGCGAACCGCGCCGCCGCCTCCGCCGCGCCCGGCCCGGCCAGGCCAATCGCACAGGTCATCGCCGTCCGATCTTCCACCCGCACCTCCCAGTCCGGTCCCACCGCCGCCTGCAGCCGCTCGACCAGCACCGCCCGCCGCGACGGCTCGCCACTCACCAGGTAGGCCGCCGCTCCGGTCCGCGCCACCAGCACCAGGTCAGCGATGTTCCCCTCCGCGTCCAGCAGCACGCTCCGTCGCGCCCGTCCCTCCTGCAGCTCGCCGACAGGTCCCGCCAGCGCCGCGCGAATCACCTCCGGCGCGTCGGGACCCGCTACCAGCACCCGGCTCCGCATGCTCCGGTCGAAGGCGACGACGCTTTCCCGCAATGCCGCGTACTCCGCAAGCGGATCGCCGTAGTGGTCCGGCACCTCCCAGCCCGCCCGTGCCCCAAACACCGCCCCGAACGAAGCGTGCAGCGCACGCAGCGAGAGCGCCTGCAGCCCCTCGCTCATGCCGGCACGAACACCCGCTTGCCGCCGCGCTCGGTAAGCCGGCCCGTCCCGGGGAACGGGTTGTGCACGCAAATGAGCAGCGCGTTCTCACGCAGGGCCCGCTCGGCCAGCCGCTTCTTCGATTCCAGCGACATCAGCGGCAGGATATCGAACGCCGCGATCCACGCCGGCCGCTCCACCTGCACCGCGTGGTGCACGAGGTCCCCCGTATAAATCGCGGTCTCGCCGCCCGAGCTGAGCACGATCGAGGCGTGGTCCGCCGTGTGCCCCGGCGTCGGCCAGTACTTCACCCCCGGGATGAGCTCCATCTCCCCCTCGGCCAGCTCCAGCTGCCCCGAATCCAGCAGCGGCTCAAAATTCTCGGCAAAGTACGTCCCGCGCGTCCGTTCGTTCGGGAATAATGCCGCCTCCAGCTCCCCGCGCTGCACCACGTAGCGCGCTCGCGGGAAGGTCGGCACCAGCCGGCCGTCCTCCCCCCGCCGGGTGTTCCAGCCGCAGTGGTCCGCGTGCAGGTGCGTGTTCGCCACCACCGTCACATCCTCCGGCCCGAGCCCGAGCGCCCGCAGCCCGTCGAGCAGCCGGCCGTACTCGCCCGGGAACCCGCGCTCCCGCGGCGTGCCCCGCACCTTATCGCCCATCCCCGTATCGACCAGCAGCACCTCGTCGCCGCTGCGCACCACCATGCAGTTCAGCGAGAGCCGCATCCGGTGCTCGGCATCGATGTTCTCCCGCCCGATGATCGGCTCCCAGAGCACCCGCGGCACCAGCCCCATGACCGCGCCGGCATCCAGCTTGATGTAACCGTCGCAGATGACGGCGATCTCCAGCGACCCGACCCGGTAGCGGACTGGCTCCTCCACGCCTCCGAACGATAGCGGTCGCCTCCCGCCGGCGCCACCACACGCCGTCCGTTGGCGGCCTCTCGTAGTTGCACCTCGTTGCAGGTAAACTTCACCGGCTGGAAGCAGTCCCGCATAGGAGGCCCTACGTGCCGCTCTTCTTACTCCACGCCGCCGACGGCTTCTTCTCCGTCCCGGTCTCCATCGTCTTCTGGTTCCTCACGATCGTGGCCCTCGCCATTTCGCTCCAGCGTGCTGGCGCCCAGCTGAACGAACGGGCCGTGCCCCTCATGGGCGTAATGGCGGCCTTCATCTTTGCCGGCCAGATGTTCAACTTCCAGATCCCCGGCGGCACATCCGGGCACCTGCTCGGCGGCGTGCTCGCCGGCATCCTCCTCGGGCCCTACGCCGGCACCGTCGTCATGGCCTGCGTCATCGCCGTCCAGGCCCTCGTCTTCCAGGATGGCGGCCTCGTCGTCCTCGGCGTCAACATCTTCAACATGGGCATCGTCGGCACCTTCGGCGGCTACTGGCTCTACCGCACCATCGCCGCCATGCTCGGTGGCGAAGAGAAGGGCCGCCTGCCCGCCGCCGCCATCGCCGCCTGGTGCTCCGTCGTCGGCGCCGCCATCCTCGCCTCCTTCCAGCTCGCCCTCTCCGATACCTCCTCACTGGAGGCCGCCCTCGCCGCGATGGTCGGCTGGCACGTCCTCATCGGCATCGGCGAAGCCATCATCACCGTCGGCGCGCTTGCCTTCATCCAGGCCTCTCGCGCCGACCTCCTCACCCTCCGCGAAGCGCCTCGCACCGCCTGAACCCCGGGAGCAACACGCCATGACCGAATCACCTGCCTCCACCTCCTTCCTCCGCCGCTGGGGCTGGGTCATCGCCGGCCTCGTCATCGCCGCCCTCGTCGTCGTGTTCCTTGCCCCCGCCGCCTCCTCCGACCCGGACGGCCTCGATCGTGTCTCCGAAGACAAGGGCTTCGTCGAAAAGGCCAAGGAGCCCGTCTACGAGCTCCTGCCCGACTACACCGTGCCCGGCATCGATAACCAATGGACAACGGTCGTCCTCTCGGGCCTCATCGGCGTCGGCATCGTCTTCGTCGCGACCCTCGCCATCGGAGTCGCCCTGCGCGCAGCACGGAGATCGCAGCCCTGAACCTCGACCGCTACATCCCCCGCGAAAGCCCCTTCCACCGGGCTGACGCGCGCCTCAAATTTCTCCTCGTCATCGCCTTCATCCTGAGCATCAGCCTCCTGCCCGAGGGCTCCTACCTCGCCCTCGCCCTCGGCTGGCTGACCCTCGCGGCCTGCTCCGTCGCCGCCCGCGTCGGGCCCGTCCGGCTTGTCCGCGGCGCCTTCATCGCCCTCCCCTTCGCCTTCGCTGCGCTGCCCCTCCTCTTCACTCGCGAAGGCCGCCCCATCACCACCGTCGATTTTGGCCTCATCTCCCTCACCCTCAGCGGCGAAGGGCTCATCGCCTTCACCACCATCCTCCTGAAATCGTGGGTCTCGGTGCAGGCCGCCGCCCTCCTCGTCTTCACCACCCCGTTCCACGACCTCCTCGAAGGCCTCGAACGCCTCCGCCTCCCGCGCCTCATGGTCGCCGTCATCTCCCTCATGTACCGTTATCTGGCCGTGCTCACCGATGAAGCCGCCCGCATGATCCGTGCCCGCGCCTCCCGCGCCGCCACGCCGCCCGGCGCGCCCGCCCCCGATTGGCGCTGGCAGGGCCGCGTCGTCGGCAACATGGTCGGCGCGCTCTTCATCCGCGCCTACGAACGCAGCGAACGCGTCTACATCGCGATGCAGTCCCGCGGCTACCAGGGCCACCTGCGCCACCTCCACGACCGCCCCTTCCCGCGGCCCCAGCTCGCCGTACTCGCGGGGGCAGTCTTGCTCCTCGCTGCCTTCGAACTTACCGCCCACACCTGGATGCCCCGGCCATGACGCTCGCGGAGCCGGCCGCCGCGCGCGACCCCGTCGATGCGCCACTCGTTGCCATCGAACGCCTCGTCTTCCGCTACCCGGATGGCCACCAGGCGCTCCACGGCATCGACCTCACCATCCGCGCCGGTGAGAAGCTCGCGCTCATCGGGCCCAATGGCGCCGGAAAGAGCACGCTCATGCTCCACCTCAACGGCATCCACCTGCCCACCGAAGGCTCCGTGACGGTCGCCGGCCTCCCCGTGACCCGCGAGAACCTCGGCCGCATCCGCGCCCTCGTCGGCCTGGTCTTCCAGGACCCCGACGACCAGCTGTTCAGCCCCACCGTCTACGACGACGTCGCCTTCGGCCCCATCCACATGGGACTCCCCCGCGAAGAGGTCGATGCCCGCGTCGCCCGCGCCCTCGAAGCGGTCGGCCTCACCGGCTTCGAACGCCGCCAGCCATTCCACCTCTCCATCGGCCAGCGCAAACGCGCCGCGCTCGCCACGGTCCTCTCCATGTCCCCCGAGCTCCTCGTGCTCGACGAACCGTCCGCCGGGCTCGACCCCCGCGGCCGCCGCGAGCTCATCAACCTCCTCCGCGGCCTCGAACAGACCCTCGTGGTCAGCACCCACGATATGAAGCTCGTCGCCGAGGTCTTCCCGCGCACCGTGATCATCGATGCCGGCCGCATCGTCGCCGATGGCCCCACCACCGAAATCCTCGCCGATGGCCCCCTCCTCGAAGCCCACGGCCTCGAGCTCCCCTGACCGCTAGTGACGGCTTTCACCATCCCGAACGTATACTGAAGTGAACGTGGAACACGCTGACTTCGCCGCCTTCGAGCAGGCCATCCGCGGCCCCGACCATGAAGTCGACCTCTTCGGCGCCGCCATGATCATCGCGCGTCTCGGCGGCCACCCGGTCGACCCCCACGCCGCCGCCCGCCAGCTCGACCTCATCGCCGAGGCCGTCATCGATGATGTCGGCGAAGGCGCCCCACACGAGGCCCTCGCCCACGCCATCGACCACCAGCTCTTCACCGTCCACGGCTTCCACGGCAGCTTCGATGACTACAGCAACCCCGAGAACAGCTACCTCGACCGCGTCATCGAACGCCGCACCGGCATCCCCATCACCCTCTCGCTCGTCTACCTCGAAATCGCCAGCCGCGTCGGCCTCCCCGCCGATGGCATCGGCTTCCCCGGGCACTTCATCGTCCGCTACGGCGAACCCGGCCGCGAAACCTACCTCGACCCCTTCCAGCAGGGCGCACGCCTCGACCGCGAAGAGCTGCTCGCGATGCTCCGCGGGCTCGACCTCGGCGGCGCCCGTCCCGAGTCCTTCCTCTGCGCGGTAACCCGCCGCCAGGTCCTCCAGCGCATGCTCAACAACCTCCACGTCATCTTCCGTGACCGCCGGGACCTCCAGCGCTGGCACGACACCATCGAGTTGCAGCTCCGCCTGACCCCGTGGAACCCCTCCCTGTACGGCGAACGCGGCATGCTGCGCTACCGCCTCGGCCGCCTCGAAGAGGCCCTGCCCGACCTCGAAACCTACGTCGCCGCGACGGAATCGAACCCGAGCCCCGGCGCCGTTCGCCTGCTCGACCAGCTCCGAATTCGTTATCGCAACACGGGAGAACCGCGATGACCATCGAAACCCAGGCCAGCAAACCCACCCACCGCAGCCGGCAGGCACTCCAGCGATCCATCGCCTGGTACCTGCGTCAGCTCTCCCGCGTCCTCAACTATCTCTCCGATGAGGAGCTCGAACGCCTCATCCCCCACCTCACGGAACGCCGCTTCAAACCCCGGCAAATCATCTTCGCCGCCGGCGACCCCGCCGAGCGCGTCTACCTGATCCTCAAGGGCCGCGTCAAAATCTTCCAGGTCGCCGATAACGGCAAAGAGATCATCCTCGACGTGGTCGGCCGCGGCGATGTCGTCGGTGATATGGCCATCGTCGAAGAAGGCGAGCGCACCGCTACCGCCCAGGCCATCGAAGAGACCATGGCCGTCTCCATCTCCTGGGAAGACTTCTCCCACCTCCTCCAGCAGTCCCCGCGCCTCGGCTTCGCCATGATGGAGCTCATGGCCCGCCGCCTCGCAGGCATGCAGCGCACCTTCATGAACATCGTCTCCAAGCCCGTCTCGGCCCGCCTCGCCGATACCCTCATGGCCCGCGCCGAAAACGGCATCATCCGCCTCGGCCTTACCCACCAGGAGCTCGCCCAGACCATCGGCACCAGCCGCGAAACCGTCACCGCCCTCCTCTCCCGCTTCGTCACCCTCGGCGCCATCGCACCCCACGGCGACGGCTACCGCATCGTTGACGAAGACCTCCTCGATGACATCGCCGCCGGCGAGGTTCCTGTCTCGCCGCGTCACCCGGTGAACCTTCCCGCCGGTACCATGGCGGGGTAATGCCCGCAGCTCCCCCCCTCGACGGCCTGAGCGCCGAACGCCGGCCTTTCCTCATCGCCCACGGCGCGGGCAACAGCCCCGCCTTAGCCCGCGCCGCCATCGCCGAGCGCCCCGACGCCATCGAGGTCGACCTCTGGCTCCACCGCGGGCGCTTCGAGGCCCGCCACGAGCGCCGCATTCGCTTCTTCCCCTTCCTGGTCGAAACCTGGTACATCAAACGGCCGCACTCCCCCCACTTCGGCCTCCAGGAGCTGCTGGACCTGACCGCTGGCTCCGGGACAGCCCTCCTGCTCGACCTCAAAAACGGCGGCCGCGAGGCCGCCCGCGCTCTCCACCGCATCCTGGAGTACCGCGCGGAGAGCCCCCCAATCCTCGCCTCCTCCCAGTCCTGGCAGCTCCTTCGCGCCCTTCGCGAACTCCAACCCGGGCTACCCCTCCTCTACTCCATCGACGTGCGCGCCAAGCTCGACCTCTTCCTCGCCGTCGCCGACCGCGACCCGCATCCCGCCGGAATCTCCTGCCGCCACACCCTCCTCGATGAGCCGACCATCCGCGCCCTCCGCGCAAGGGGTATCGCCGTCATCGCCTGGACCGTCGACGACCTCGACCGCGCCTCCGACCTCGCCGCCTGGGGCGTCGATGGCATCACCACCCACCGTGTCGCCGAGCTCCGCGCGGCCCTCCACCCCGTCCCATGACCGCACCGATCGCCGTCTACGTCCACATCCCCTTCTGCACCATCAAGTGCGGCTACTGCGATTTCAACGCCTACGCCGGCATGGATGCTCTGAAAGACGCATACGCGGCCGCCCTCCTCGCCGAAGCCCGCGCCAGTGCCCCGCTCCTCGCCGGCCGCACCATCGCCTCGGTCGGCTTCGGCGGCGGCACCCCCGGCGAGGTTCCGCCCGCCCACATCGCCGGCGTCATCAGCGCCCTCCGCGAACTCGCACCGTTCGCCCCGGGCGCCGAAATCACCCTCGAGGTCAACCCCGGCACCACCTCGCCCGCCCGCCTCGCCCGCCTGCGCCAGGCCGGAGTCACACGCCTCTCGATCGGCGCCCAGTCCTTCCACCCCGAGGAGCTCGCGTCCCTCGACCGTATCCACTCCCCGCAGGCGACCATCGCCACCTTCCGGGCGGCCCGGCGGCTCGGCTTCCCCTCGCTCAACCTCGACCTCATCTACGGCCTGCCCGGCCAGCCGCTCGACCGCTGGCTCGAAAGCCTCCGCTGCGCCCTTGAGCTCGAGCCCGACCACCTCTCCCTCTACGCCCTCACCATCGAAGAAGGCACGCTCCTCGCCCGCCGCATCCGCGACGGCGACGTCCCGCCCCCGGACCCTGACCTCGCGGCCGACATGTACGAGGCCGCCGCAGATGTGCTCGAGGAGGCCGGCTTCGAGCAGTACGAACTCTCCAACTGGGCCCGTCCCGGGCACCAGTCACGCCACAACCGCACCTACTGGACCGACGGCGACTACCTCGCGCTTGGCGCCGGCGCCCACGGCTACCTCAGCGGCGAACGCTACGAAAACCTCGCCCACCCGCGCGCCTACATCGAAGCCGTCCGCGCCGCCCCGCCCGCTCAACCCCGACCCGCCCTCGCCCGCGTCACCACCCCCGCCCCCCCGGCACAAGTTGCCGATTGGCTCGCCCTCCGCCTCCGCCTCCTCGAAGGCTTCGACCCGGCCGAATTCGAAGAGCGCTGGGGATTCCCCCTGGAGCGCGCCGTCGGACCGGTGCTCGAAGACTGCGCGGCCGCCGGGCTGCTCGAACGCGCCCCACGCGTCCGGCTCACGCGCCGGGGCACTCTGCTTCACGGCGAGGTCGCTGCCCGCTTCCTCAGCCACCTCCAGCGCCACTGGACCGAACGCCTCACCGCCTGACCCTCAGGCCGCCTCCGCCGCCAGCTCCCCCTGCCCGCGCAGCTTCCGCCAGAAGCGCGCCAGGTCGCGGTTCTCCCACGCCACCAGCACCTGCGCCGCCACCCCGATGCTCGAATACGTCCCCGCAACGATGCCCACCAGCAGCACCAGCAGGAAGTTCCGAATCGTCTCCCCGCCGATGAGCAGCATCGCCACGATCGTCAGCACCACCACCAGCGACGTATTGATCGAGCGCGCCAGTGTCTCCGTCAGGCTCGCGTTCACCGCCTCCTCGAACGGCACGTACGGGTCGTGCGTCACCGTCTCCCGGATGCGGTCGAACACCACGATCGTGTCGTGCACCGAGAAGCCGATGACCGTCAGCATCGCCGTAATAAAGGCCGTGTCGACCTCCACCCCGCGGAACTCGCCCAGCACCGCAAACAGCCCCATCACGATGATCGCATCGTGCACGAGGGCGATGACCGCGCAGGCCCCGTAACGCCACGGCTTCGGCAGCTGCCGGAACGCCAGCCAGATGTAGACCAGGATGGCAACCGCAGCCGCCAGCACGGCCAGCGTCGCATACCGCGCAATCTCCGAAGAGACCGTGCTCGAAACGGTCGCGAAGTCCTTGCGCTCCAGCGCGCCAAACCGCTCCTGCAGCGCCCGCTCAATCTCATCGATTTCGCCCGGGGGCACCGGGCCCGCCCCGCCGGTGAGGCTCGGCGCGTTCTGCAGCTCGTTGGTCCGGATGATGTAGGTGTTCGTCCCCGAAGCCTGCACCCGCGCCTCCGGGTGCCCGAGGTCGCGCATCGCCTGCCGCACCTCAGCCTGGGAAACCTGCCGCTCGGTGAACTCGATGGTGAACGTAGAACCCGAGGTGAACTCGATGCCCGGTTTCAGCCCCCACAGCGCCAGCGCGACCACCGCCGCCACAAAGAACACCCCGGAGAAGCTGAGATACCACCAGCGCTTACCCGCAAAATCCAGCATGCCTCAGTCCCCCGCGGCCTCGACTGCCCGCCGTCGCGGCAGTTCGCCGCGCTTCACTTCCGAGGCGTTGAACAGGAAGTCGCTCTTCGCCATCGGCGTCCCCAGGATCATCTTCAGGAAGGTCCGTGTCACCGTAATCGCCGAGAACATGCTCACCAGCACGCCGATGGCCAGCGTCAGCGCGAAGCCCTTCACCAGCGCCGCCCCGAACTGGTCGCCGAACCAGTACAGGATGACGCAGGTGATGAGCGTCGAGACGTTCGAATCCCGGATCGAGAGCCACGCCCGCCGGAAGCCGATGTCGATAGCCGCATTGAGCGTCCGCCCGCGCCGCAGCTCCTCCTTCATCCGCTCGAAGATCAGGATGTTCGCATCCACCGCGATGCCGATCGACAGAACGAACGCCGCAATCCCGGAGAGCGTGAGCGTCACCGGCACCAGCTTGAACACCGCCAGCGTCAGCGCCGTGTAGACCACCAGCGCCGCCGAGGCCAGCAGCCCGGGCAGCCGGTAGTAAAGCACCATGAAGAGCATCACCGCCGCGAGGCCCACCAGGCCTGCACGCACCGAGGCCAGCACCGAATCCTCGCCCAGCGTCGCGCTGACTTCGGTCGCCTGCACGGTTCGCAGCGGGATGGGCAGGGCCCCCGCATTTAGCTGCTTCGAGAGCGTGCTGGCGTCGCTGAACGTCGGCTGTCCCGTAATCTGGCCCCGGTCACGGATGACCGCCTGCACCTCGGCCTGGCTCAGCACCTCGCCATCCAGCATCACCACCAGCAGCCGCCGGGGGTCGCCCGACGGGTACTGCAGCGCGCGGGTCGTAATCTGCTCCATCAGCTCCGCGCCCACGCCCGTCGTCTCGAAGTTCACCGCGAAGGTCGTGCCCAGCCGCGAGGGATAGGTGTTGTTCTTCAGGTAGGCGCCGGTCATCTGCAGGGTCTGGCCGTTCACCACCCCCGTCGCCGGCACGAGGTTGTACTGGTCGTCATAGACCATGAACTCGAGCGACGCCGTCTTCCCGATCAGGTCCTGCGCTTCAGTCAGCGAAATCCCGGGAACCTGCACGCTCAGCCGGTTGCCGCTTGCCCGCGTAATCTCCGCCTCGCTCACGCCGAACGCGTTCACCCGCCGCTCCACCACCTGCTTTGCGCTCTCCATCGCCTGGTCGAGGTCGCCCTGGTAATCCGCGGGCGGGTCGGCCTCCAGCACCAGGTAGGCCCCGCCGCGCAGGTCCAGGCCGAGCCGCATCGTCTCCCGCTCCCAGTCCCCAATCTTGATCCCCCGGCCCGAGGGCCAAAAATCCCCCGGCAGGTACCGGTCCGGGTCGCTCGGCCACACCACAATCACGCTGAATGTCGTCAGCGCGACCACGAACAGGAACAGCAGGACCGTGCTCGTACTACGCACGCGAGCCCGTCACCTCGCCCGCGTTCCCCCCTGCCGGAGCCTCCTCCGCCGCCTCGATGGTGCTCAGCCGCCGCTGGATAGCGTCCGTCACAGCCCGCACCCGCACGCCCGGCGCCAATTCCAGGATGATCTCCGTGGGCCCTTCCGCCGGCACCACCACATCCTTCACCTCGCCGATGAGCCCGCCCGTGGTAATCACTTCATCGCCAATCTTCAGCTGCTGGACCGCCTTGCGCTGCTCCTTCTTCTCCTTCAGCACCGGCTGCAGCAGGATGAAATAGAACGCCGCGACCGCCAGCACGGTGTAGAAGATCACGCTCCACATTGCGGCCATCGTGAAATCCCCCTGGCCGGCCCTCCCGCGGCCGGCGTTACTCCGCGGCCCCCAGCGATGTCAGCACCGAGCGTGCCAGCTCCAGCGCCTCGCTTCGCGTGCGCACACGCCCCTCTATCTGGGCGTCGCGAACCGATGTTAGGACAGCCCCCAGCAAGCGTCCACCGGAAAGCCCGAGCTCCGCGATCAGGTCATCCCCCGTCACCAGCGGCGCCTCATGCTCCCCGGGCTCCGTCGCCGCCCAGGCCCGCGCCAGCACGGCGTTCGCGAAGGTGCAGTGCCGCCGAAAGTGCTCCCGCGTATACCGCGGCCCCTGCGTCGCCCAGCCGTCGGCAAGGTTCACCACCATCAGCGCCAGCACCTCCCCGTCCAGGTCCCGCACGAACCGCCGCACCGCCCGGTCCGTCAGCGGCCAGTTGCGCACCAGCTCCGCCGGCCGCAGGTGAAACCGGATCAGCCGCGCGACGAAGGCGGCCGCTGCCTCGCTGAAGCCGAGCGCTGCCAGCCGCGGCTCCGCCAGCTCCGCCCCAACCGGACCGTGCCGCGGGAACCGCAGCCGCCCCTCGACCACCGTCGCGGTGGCCGGCTTGCCCAGGTCGTGGAGCAGCGCCCCCAGCTTCACCAGCGCCGGGAGCGGCACCCCATATACCATCCTCCCCAGCCACCGCTCGAAATCGACCCACCCCAGCGCGTCGCGGAACGCCGTGCCCGCGCTCCCCGGGCCCAGCACCGCGTCCGCTGCCTCCAGCGCCGCCAGGCTGTGCTCGAAGACGTCGTACGCATGCAGCTCCGGCTGGGCAAAGCCGCGCCCGGCCTCCAGCTCCGGCAGCCACGCCGTCAGCCTGCCCGACCGGTCGAGCTCCCGCACCCGCTCCCCCGCCCCCGGCTCGGCCAGCGCGTCGATCAGCGCCTTCGCATGCATGCCCACAGCCTACCTCCCCTGCGCCCCGTCCGCGGTCAGCTCGCCCCTCCACCGCCGGCCCGCTAGCATGCTCACGTGAACGGAAGCGTTAACCCGGTGCCCTTCCGCATACGCTCGCTTGCCATCCCTGTCTACCTCCCCACCCTCCTGTTCGCCGTCGGGCAGGGCGCCGTCATCCCGGTCCTCCCGCTCTACGCCCTCGAACTTGGCGCCACCCCGGCCGTTGCCGGCCTGCTCGTTGCCCTGCGCGGCATCGGCACCATGGCCTTCGATATCCCCGCAGGAGTCATGGTCGCCCGCCTCGGCGAACGCTGGGCCATGCTCAGCGCCACCGGCGTCCTCTTCCTCGTGGCGGTCGGCATCGCCCTCGCCCCCGGGCCGCTCGCCCTGGCCCCGCTCGTCTTCGTGATGGGCTGCACCTGGGCCGTCTGGATGCTCGCCCGGCTCTCCTACGCTACCGATGTCTCCCCCATCGACCAGCGCGGGCGCGTCCTCTCCCTCATCGGCGGCTCCAACCGCATCGGCAACTTCGCCGGGCCATTCGTCGGCGCGGCCGCCGCCGCCATCATCGGCATCGATGCTGCCTTCTACCTCCAGGCGCTACTCGCCCTCGCCGCTGCCACCCTCATCTTCGCCGTCGTCCGCGAACCCGCCGGCACCGACGGCACGCCCGAACCGCACCACCCCTCCGTGCTCGCCGTGCTCTCCGAACACCGGGGCGTCTTCGCCACCGCCGGGCTCGCATCCCTCGCCATCCAGGTGCTCCGTTCCTCCCGCCAGGCCCTCATCCCCCTCTGGGGCGACCGCATCGGGCTCGATGCCGCCCAGGTCTCGGTCATCTTCGGCCTCTCGTCCGCGCTCGATATGACTCTCTTCTACCCGGTCGGCATCATCATGGACCGCTGGGGGCGCAAATTCGCCGGGGTGCCCTGCCTGCTGCTCATGTCGCTCGGCACCCTCGCCATTCCCTTCACCGAATCCTATGCCGCCCTCCTCGCCGCCAGCCTTGTCACCGGGTTCGGCAACGGCCTCGGCAGCGGCATCAACATGACCCTCGGCGCCGATTTCGCGCCCCCGTCCAGCCGCGGCGAATTCCTCGGCGTCTGGCGCCTCATCACCGACCTCGGCACCGCCGGCGGTCCGCTACTTGTCAGCGCCATCATCGGCGCGGGCTCGCTCGCGGCGGCGGCCGCGGCCACCGGCGGAATCGGGCTGGCCGGCGCCGCCGTGCTCGTCCTGCTCGTCCCCGAGCCGCTCAGGCGCGCACCCCGCCCCGCGGCCGGCCCGGCTCCGGGCGCCTGACTACAGGATCGCCCCCGCCTCCTTCAGCGCCCCGATCGCCTCCCAGTCGTAGCCCAGTTCGAGCAGCACCTCCTCCGTGTGCTGCCCCAGCTCGGGCGCCCAACTGCCCGGTCGGGTCGGCGTGTCCGAGAAGTCTGCCGGCGTGTTCACCTGCTCCACCGGCCCCATCGGCGATTCGACCTGCACGAAGGCCCCGGCCGCCCGCACCACCGGGTCCTGCACCACCTCGGCCACGCTCAGGATGGGCGCCCACCACACATCATTGGCATCGAAAATCGGCCCCCACTCCTCCAGCGGCTTCGTCGCCAGGATGTGGTCCAGCGCTTCCACCAAGGCCGGCGCGTTGTCCCGCCGCCCGGGGATGTCCGCGAAGCGCGGGTCCTCTGCCAGTTCAGGCGGGTTCCCCAGCGCCCGCAGCAGGTCCGGCCAGTGCCGGTCGCCCTGCAGCAGCAGCAGGTAGAACCAGCGGCCGTTCGCATCCCGGTAGGGGTTGATCAGCGGGTTCGGCGCGTGGCGCCGGTCGTGCGGCGGCGTCGGCGGCAGGTTCGTGCGCAGCTGTGTGTTCGTGTCCCACCCCATCATGTAGACCCCGATCCGCGTCAGCGAAACGCTCACCCGCTGCCCCTTCCCAGTCCGGGTCCGCGCGAACAGCGCCGCCGCCACCGCGCCCGCCGCGTTCGCCCCGGTCATGTGGTCGCCCATGCCGCCGCGCTGCAGCGGCGGCTCCGCCCCCGCCGGCGTCAGCCCGGCCACCACCCCCGCCCGCGACCAGAACGCCCCGACGTCGTAGGCCGCCCGGTTCGCCTCGGGCGAATCCGGGCCGTAGCCCGTCACGTGGCAGTACACCAGCCCCGGGTTCAGCGCCGAAAGCCGCGCGTAGTCCATGCCCAGCCGCTCCAGCGCCCGCGGCCGCATGTTGGTCACGAACACATCCGCCCGGCTCACCAGCTCATCGGCGATGCGCCGCCCCTCGGAGCTCTCGAGATTCAGCGCCACGCTCCGCTTGCCCCGGTTGTCCAGCTCGAACGGCGGGTTCATCGCCGCCCCGAAGGCCGCGCCCAGCCCGCGAAACGGGTCACCCTCCGGCGGCTCGATCTTCACCACCTCCGCACCCCAGTCCGCCAGAATGGCCGCGCACGACGGCCCGGCGACCCAGACCCCCATCTCGACCACGCGAATACCCTCCAGCGGTCCGCTCATCGAATTCCCTCCTGCCACGAGCTTGCGCGCTCGCATTCTACCGGCCGTCCGCGCCCGGCCAACCGCTCAGCGCAGCGCGTTCACCAGTGCCGAGACAGCACTCACGACCAGGATGGCGAACACCAGCCGCCGGAAACGGCGCTCATCGAACCGCCGGAAGAGCCGATTCCCCGCGAACCGACCGGCCTGGCTCGCCGGAAGGGCCGCCAGCGCCAGCAGCGCCACCTCCCCCGTAAGCGTCCCCGAAAACGCCAGCATCGCCGCCGCCCCGGCCGAAGTCGCCAGGAAGTAGCCCGTGGTCGTCCCCCGGAAGGCCGCCGGCGAAAGCCCCCGCCCCTGCAGGTAGAGCACCACCGGCGGCCCCGACATGCTCGTCGAGGTGTTCAGGATGCCGCTCACGAACCCGGTGCCCACGTCCCAGCGCCGCCCCGTCCCGCGCAGGCGCCAGCCGCGCGCCAGCACCGCCGTGAACACCAGCACGCAGACCGCAATGCCCGCCTGGAGCAGTGCCGGCTTCGTCAGCAGCAGCACCGCCAGCCCCAGGGGCATCCCCGCATAGCACCCCAGCACCATGGCAGCGACCATCCGGCCGTCTGCCGCCCGCCGCACCCCCGGGAACTGCGTCAGGTTCACCGCCGTTCCCAGGAGGTTCGCCAGCGCCACAGTCTCCTTCGGCCCAATCACCATCGCCAGGAACGGCACGATGAACAGCGAAAACCCAAACCCCGAAAGCGCCTGGATCAGCGATGCCGCCGCGGCCAGCGCCATCACCGCCAGCGCCGTCTCCCACTCCATCCGCCCCTTATCCCACGGCGCGCGCTCCCGCGCCATCGGCAGCATGCCCCCCAACGCAGTACGCTACGCCCATGGAAGTTGCAAACGAACTCATGGTCCGCGGCATCGTCGTCGGGGTCTTCCAGGAGAACTGCTGGATCATCGGCAACCGCCGCACCGGCGAAGCCATCTGCATCGACCCCGGCGATGAGCCCGAGGAAATCCTCGCCCTTGCCCGCGATATGGGCGTGCGCATCAAATACATCGCCAACTCCCACGCCCACGTCGACCACGTCATGGGCGTCGCCGGCGTCCACGCCGCCACCGGCGCGAAGTTCCTCCTCCACCAGGCCGACCTCGACCTCCTCCGCCACGGCTGGAAATCCATCGCCGCCCGCTTCGGCATCCCCATCGAAAAGGGCCCGCCCGACCCGGACGCCTTCGTCACCCACGGCGACATCGTCGAGGTCGATGGCCTGCGCCTGCATACCATCGCCACTCCCGGCCATACCCCCGGCTCGGTGAGCTACTACGCCGAGGAGGGCATGCTCTTCAGCGGCGACACCCTCTTCCGCGGCTCCATCGGCCGCACCGACCTCCCCGGCGGCAACTTCGACCAGGAAATGCGCAGCATCTGCGAGCGCCTCCTCGTCCTCCCCGAGGACACCGTCGTCCT
>NZ_DAOUAO010000012.1:0-6995 GCF_034433535.1 Tepidiforma sp. | reverse complement strand
GCTGCGGTGCGGGCGAAGGGGCGGGGGCCGGGCCGCGGGCGGGTGCGGTCGTAGTCGGCGCGGCGGACGGGGTCGCGCAGCACCTCCCAGGCTTCGTTGAGGCGGCGCATGCGCTCGGCGGCGGCGGGGTCGGGGTTGGTATCGGGGTGGTGGGCGCGGGCGAGCCGGCGGTAGGCCGCGCGGATCTCCTCGAGGGAGGCGGTGGCGGCCACTTCGAGCTCGGCGTAGTAGTCGCGCGGTCGGCTCACGCTTTCAGTATCCCACGGCGGCCGCGCGCGTTTGACTGGCCGGTGGGCCAGCGCACTTTCACGTTTGCGTCAAGGTATGATACGGTTGCTGCCGAGGAGGGCATCGAGCGTTGCGCTGGCTCTTGCGTCTTGTCCCGTACCTGAAGCCATACCGCGGGCAGCTGATCCTTGCCTGGCTGTGCGTCCTCGCGGCCGGCTCGTTCGTGATGATCAGCCCGCTGCTGGTGAAATTCGCCATCGACTTCGGCCTGCAGCCGGTGCGTGATGCCGACGGGCGGCTGGTCGGGCTCGACGGCAACGAGCGGCTGCTGATCTTTGGCGCGCTGGCGATCGTGGCGTTCGCCATTGCCCGCGGGGCGGCCGCCTTCGGGCAGCAGTACCTCGGGGAGACGATCGGGCAGTCGGTCGCGTACGACATTCGCAACCGGATTTACGACAACCTGCAGCGGCTGAGCTTCGCCTACCACGACAAGGTGCAGACCGGCCAGATCATGAGCCGGGCGACGCAGGATGTGGAGAACATCCGGATTTTCTTCGCGATGGGGGCGCTGCGGCTGGGCTACATCGTGCTGATGCTGCTCATCTCCATCGTGGGGATGTTCATCATCAACTGGCAGCTGGCGCTGGTCTCGATCGTGTCGCTGCCGATCCTGGCGTGGCGCTCGATTGTGACGAGCCGGCGGCTGCGGCCGATGTGGCTGCAAATCCAGCAGAACCAGGCCGAAATGACGCAGGTGGCAGAGGAAGGGCTCTCGGGCATCCGGGTGGTCAAGGCGTTCTCGCGCGAAGACTACGAGAGCAGGAAGTTCGCGGAGGCGGCGAAGCGGCAGGCGGACCTTTCCTACCAGGCGGCGGTTATCCAGGCGAACAACCAGCCCCTGCTGCAGGGGATTTCGGCGGCGCAGATCGCCACCACGGTGGGCGTGGGGGCGTGGCTCATCTCGCGGGGGTCGCTGCAGGCGCAGGACGTGCTGACGTTCACCCTCTGGCTCAACCTGCTGCAGCTGCCGGTGCGGACCCTGGGCTTCATGATCAACATCATTGCGCGCTGCATCAGCTCGGCGGAGCGGGTGTTCGAGCTGATCGATGCGCAGTCGGCGGTGCAGGAGAAGCCGGGCGCCGTGCCGCTCACCGATGTGAAGGGGCACGTGGTCTTCGAGAACGTGAGCTTCAGCTACGACAACCTGAGCCCGGTGCTCTCGGGGGTGGAGATCGATGCGAAGCCGGGGCAGGTGATCGCCCTGCTGGGCCCGACCGGCTCGGGCAAATCGACGGTCGTGAACCTCATCCCGCGCTTCTACGACGTGACCGAAGGCCGCATCCTGATCGACGGCATCGACATCCGCGATGTGACGATCGAGTCGCTGCGGCGGAACATCGGCATCGTCCAGCAGGACGTCTTCCTGTTCATCGGGACCATCCGCGACAACATCGCCTACGGCCGGCCGGACGCCTCGCAGGAGGAGATCGAGCGGGCGGCGAAGGCGGCGCGCATCCACGACTTCATCGTTTCGCTGCCGTATGGCTACGACGAGTGGGTCGGCGAGCGGGGCGTGACGCTTTCGGGCGGCCAAAAGCAGCGCATCGCCATCGCCCGGACGCTGCTGCTCGACCCGAAGATCCTGATCTTCGATGACTCCACCGCCAGCGTGGACACCCAGACGGAGTTTCTCATTCAGCAGGCGCTGCAGGAGCTGATGAAGGGGCGGACGACGTTCGTGATTGCCCAGCGGCTGCGAACGGTGATGCGGGCCGACCAGATCCTGGTGCTCGACCAGGGGCGGGTAATCCAGCGGGGCACGCACCACGAGCTGATCCAGCAGGAAGGGCTCTACCGGCGCATCTTCGAACTGGAGTTGAAGGACCAGGAAGAGGCGCTGGGGCGGCCGGTCGCGGCCCCGCCTGTCAGCGACGGCGCCGGGCTGGCCGAGCGGATTCGCGAGCGGGTGCGCCGGGGCGAGACGGAAGGGCTGCCGCCGCAGGTGGTGGAGCGGGTGCGCGCGCGGCTGGCGGCCGAGGGCCAGGCAGGAGGTGGTGCCTGATGGGCATGTGGGGCGGCGCAGGCGCAGGCGGCTGGAGCAGCGGCATCGGCGGGCAGCCCGGCGGCCCGATGGGCCGGGCGATGATGGGCCGCGGCGCCGACGGCTGGGACGACGAATACCTCGGCAAGGTCTACGACGCGCAGGTGGTGCGGCGGATTTTGCCGTACCTGAAGGAGTTCAAGGTGCAGGCGGCGATCGCGCTGCTCTGCATGGTCACCTCGGCGCTTTCGAGCTTCGTGCAGCCGCTGCTTATCGGCCTGACCGTTCAGGCCGGCATCAATCATGATACGAAACGGATCGGCATTCTCCTGGGGGTGATGCTCGGGCTGGCGGTGGTCCAGTGGCTGAGCGCCTACACCCAGCAGCTGACCACCGCATGGATGGGCAACCGCATCCTGCTGAAGCTGCGCACCCAGATGTACGACCACATGCAGGGGCTTTCGCTCAGCTTCTACGACGAGATGGAAGTGGGGCGGATGATTTCCCGGCTGACGAGCGACGTGACGGTGATGCAGGAGCTGCTGACGAGCGGTTCGCTGACGTTCTTCGCCGACATCATCGGGCTGACCATCATCGTGGTGGTGCTGCTGAGCATCGACCCGCTGCTGGCGGCGGTGACCTTCGCGATCGTGCCGCCGCTGGTGCTCATCATGGTGTTCTGGGCGCGGCACGCGCGGCAGGCGTTCATCAACGTGCGCATCAAGGTTTCGAACCTGTACGGGACGCTGGCGGAGAACGTCTCGGGCGTGAAGGCCGTGCAGTCGATGTCGCGCGAGAACGAGAACATCCGCCGCTTCGACATCCTGAACCAGGACAACCGGCGGGCGAACATCTGGGCGGCGATGCTGAGCGCGGCGATCATGCCGGTCATCGAACTGGCGGTCGCGATCGCCACGGCGGCGGTCGTGATCGTCGGGGGCTGGAGGGCGCTCAACGCGTCGGACGTCGATGTGGCCCACTTCTTCTTCGTGCTGACGAGTTTCACGCTCTACGTGGGGCGGTTCTTCGACCCCATCCGCGACCTGGTGCTGCAGTACACGATGCTCCAGCGGGCGATGGCCGGCGGCGAGCGCATCTTCCAGGTGCTCGATACCGAGCCGCGGGTGAAGGACCGGCCGGACGCCATCGAACTCGAGGATATCGAGGGGCGGGTGGATTTCGAGGACGTGCACTTCCACTACATCGAAGGGGTGCCGATCCTGCGGGGCATCACGCTGCACGTGGAGCCGGGCGAGACGATCGCGCTCGTGGGGGCCACCGGCGCGGGCAAGACGACGATCACCTCGCTGCTGATGCGCGGCTACGACGTGACGGGCGGCGCCATCAAGATCGACGGGCACGACATCCGCGACATCAAGCGGCGCTCGCTGACGCGGCACATGGGCGTGGTGCTGCAGAACCCGTACCTGTTCTCCGGCACGGTGCGGGAGAACATCGCCTACGGCCGCCCGGAGGCGACGCAGGAGGAGATCGAGCGCGCGGCGAAGGCGGTCGGCGCGCACGACTTCATCATGCGGCTGGAGAAGGGCTACGACACGGTGCTCCAACAGCGCGGGCAGAACCTCTCGGTGGGGCAGCGGCAGCTGATCAGCTTCGCGCGGGCGATCCTGGCGGCGCCGCGCATCCTGATCCTCGATGAGGCGACGGCCTACGTGGACACCCAAACCGAGGTGATCATCCAGCGGGCGCTGCGCGAGCTGCTCAAGAACCGCACCTCCTTCGTGATTGCGCACCGGCTTTCAACCATCCGCGAGGCGAGCCGCATCGTCGTGCTCGACCAGGGCCAGATTGCGGAGATTGGGACGCACGAGGAGCTGCTGGCGAAGGGCGGCATCTACGCCAATCTCTACCGGATGACCTACGAGCAGGAGCAGGCGCGCCAGGCCGCCGCGAACGTCAGCGAGGACGAGGCGTTTGCCTCCCGGCGGCGGGGCGAGGTGCTGGGCAATACGGCGGCGCAGCCGGCGGGCGGCGGGAGTTAGGGTGCGCTAAAGTTCGGGCGCGCGGCTGCCGATATTCCCGGTAGCCTGACCCGAAGGAGGGGATAGCCGGTGAAGAAGTTTTCCTGCGGCGATGTGGTGCCGGGCTGCAAGGCGGCCTGGGTGTTCGATTCTGAGGAGAAGATCCTCGCGGCGGTGGCGAAGCACGCCCGTGAGGACCACGGCATGACGGAGATCCCGGCCGGCCTGGTCGAGCAGGTGCGCCAGCACATCCGGGCGGCCTGAGCCGCGAACACAGCGGGGAGGAACGAGGGCGACGGGCAAAGCTCCGCCGCCCTCGTTGCGTGTCCACGAGGCGGCGTTTCAGGCCGGGCTGGCGGCGGCCAGGCGGGCCAGCGCCTCGACGATGCGCTCGAGGCGGGCGATACCCACCGGGCGGCCGAGGTCATCCACCACCACGAGCGGAGCGAAGCGCTCGTCGGCCGGCCGGGCCATCGCCCGCGGGGCCACATCGGCCAGCGCGCAGGACGGCGTGACGCAGAGCGCGGGGAATCGCCGCTCCTGGTGAACCACCGGGGCAGGCCGGCTATGGTGGTCAACGAGCACCGCCGTCGCGGAGCTCCCGTCGGCCTCCGAGCTGGTCAGCGGGAGGAGAGCCACGGGCTCGAGGACGCTGGCGATCGTTGCGGCGTCCGGATCCTCGGACGGCTGGACGGCGGCAATGGCCTGGCGCACGCCGACGCTGAGCGGCTCGAAGCCCGGCGCGGGGCGGTTGAGCAGGTAGCCCTGGCCCAGCGGGACGCCCATGCGCACGAGCTCGCGCAGCTCGCCCTCGGTTTCGATGCCTTCCGCGATGACCCAGGCGTCGATGCGGGCAGCGAACTGGCCGACCATCTCGACGAGCGTGCGCTTGACCGGGTCGTGGTCCATGCCGCGGACGAAAGCCTGATCGAGCTTGACGAACTGCGGGCGCACGGTGAGGAGGCGCTGGAAGTTCGAATAGCCGGTGCCGGTATCGTCGACGGCGATGAATGCGCCGCGCTGGCGCACCTCGGCGAGGAGCCGATTGAGGTGGTCGGCATCATGCACTTCGGTGTGCTCGGTGATTTCGACGACGAGGCGGGTGAGGTCGTGCTCACCGAGGAGGACGGCGGCGACCTCTTCGTGGGCGAGGGCGGCCGGGTCGAGGTTGACGGTGAGGAAGGTGTTGGGCGGGGCCTCGGCCCGGAGGGCGAGCGCCTGGCGGAGGACGATGGCTTCAAGCTGGGGGCCAAGCCCGAGGCGATAGGCGGCGGCGAACCAGCGGTCGGGGCTGGCCTGGAGCCCGGTGCTGGCGAAGCGGGCGAGCAGCTCGAAGCCGGCGGTCAGCCCGCGGGCGAGGTCGATGATCGGCTGGCGGTAGAGCTGGATGCTGGAGGGGTCGCGGAGCGTGCGGGCGATCGCCTGCTCCCACACGAGGGTGCCCGGTTCGCTATACATTACACCTCTGGGTTTCGACCCGGTGCGGATTCGCCTGAAGTGGCGGGGTTCGCAACGCCGTTGTGCTTCACGATGAGGACGCGGTCCACGCGGCGACCGTCCATGGCCATCACGCGGAACTGGTAGCCCGGGACATCGACGCGGTCGCCGACACGGGGGATGCGGCCGAGGCGGGCCATGATGAAGCCGCCGACGGTGTCGTAATCCTCATCGGCGAGGTCGGCGCCGGTGGCATCTTCGATGTCGGCGATGAGGGCGAGGCCGGAGACGAGGAGGTTGCCGGCGGGCAGGGTGCGGACCGGTTCGGTGTCGCGGGTGCCGCCGCCCAGCCAGCGGCCGAGCAGGCGGTAGAGGACTTCATCGGCGGTGAGGATGCCGCTGGTGCCGCCGTGTTCATCGACGAGGACGACGATCTGGACCTGCTTCGCGCGCATCGCCTGGACCGCGACCTCGACCGAGACGGACTCGGGGATGGCGACGGCCGGGCGCACAAGGTGGCGCCACGAGGTTTCGCCCCGGCGGACGAGGGTGACCAGGTCCTTGACTTCGAGGATGCCGACGATGTGGTCGAGGCTCTCTTCGTAGACGGGGTAACGGGAGTGGTGGTGGCGTTCGACCAGTTCGAGGATGTCATCGAGGGTAGCCGAGGCTTCGATGGCGACGACCTCGGTACGGGGGACCATGATCTGGTCGGCCTGGATGGCGCTGAATTCGAGGGCGCGGCGGGCGAGCATGAGTTCGCTGGTGGAGAGCAGGCCGGCGCGGGCGGAGGCTTCGATGACGAGCTCGAGCTCCTCGGGGTCGAGCGACTCCGCCTCGGCGCCGGCGGGTCGGATGCCGAGCAGGCGCACGACGAGCGCGCCGGAGCGGTGGAGGAACCAGACGAACGGCCGGAAGACGCGGGAGAAGAGGAGGACGGGCGGAGCGACCACGAGCCCGACCTGCTCGGTGCGGGCGAGCGCGATGGACTTGGGTGCGAGCTCGGCGAAGATGATGACGACGGCGGTGACCAGCAGGAAGGCGGCGACGGTGGCGACGACGCCGGCGGTGCGCTCGGGGGCCCAGCCGAAGGCGCCGGCGATGGCGGGCTCGATGAGGCCGGCGAGCACGGGTTCGCCGATCCAGCCGAGGGCGAGGCCGCACATGGTGATGCCGAGCTGGGTGCCGGCGATGGTGGCATCGAGGTTGCGAAGCGCGCCGAGGAGGAGCCGGGCGCGGGCCTGGCCGCCGGCGGCGAGCTGCTCCACGCGGGTGCGGCGGACGCCGACGAAGGCGAATTCGGCGGC
>NZ_DAOUAO010000011.1:0-2018 GCF_034433535.1 Tepidiforma sp. | reverse complement strand
CTCCACCGTCGTGCGCAGCATCTCGGCCGTGCGCCGGTTCGCCAGCCGGCAGCGGTAACCGCCGTCCGGCTCCTTATCGACCACCCAGAAGGCGTCGCTCGTGCCCTCCACCGCCATCCGGTAGTTCGCTTCCGATTCGGCCAGCTTCCGCTCCTGTTCGATGCGGCGGGAGAGGTCGCGCGACCAGCCGACGATGCGCGTGAAGCGCCCGTCGGGGCCGGCTACCGGTGTCAGCGTGGTGCTGATGTAGAAGGGCCGGCCAGCCCAGGTGCCGCGCATCTCGTATTCGATGGTTTTCGCGGAGGCCGCAGCCTGGCGGTAGGAGGCCTCGCGCTCCTTCGCCCGTTCGGGGTCGAGGTAGCCGGCCTCGGCCAGCTCGCGCGAGGACTTGCCGACGATGTCGGCCGGGCTCACCTGTGCCCCGCGGCAGTAGGCCTGGTTGACGAACACCAGCCGCCACTCGCCGGCGGCATCGACGTCGGCGATCCAGATGGGGTCACGTACGGATTCGACGACCGCGCGGTAGAGGGCATCCACCTTGCGCTGCTCGGTGACATCGCGCACCCACAGCTGGGTGGCGGGTTCGCCGCCGAAGACCGTCGGCCCGGCAATCGTTTCGACCCGGATGACCGTGCCGTCGCAGCAGCGGAAGTCCATCTCGGCCGGCCCCACGGCCTCGCCCGCAGTCACCCGGCGCACGCGGTCGAGCACGAGCGGGTGGTACTCCTCGGTCACGAATTCGAGCACGTGGCGGCCAAGCAGCTCCCCGGGCCCGGATGCCCGCATGAGCTGTACCGCCGCCTCGTTCACGTACTGGACGACACCGCCGCGGTGCACCGCCACCGCGGTGGGGTTCTGTTCGATGAGCAGGCGGTAGCGCTCCTCGCTCTCGCGCAGGGCGGCCTCCGTGGCCACCCGCCGGCTGATATCGGTCACCACCCCCGCATAGCCGATCCGCTCGCCCCCGGGCAGGATGAGCGCCACGCCCTGCACCAGCACCCAGTTGATGCGCCCATCGGGCCGAACCACCCGGTACTCCACCCGCAGTGGGCGGTCCTCGCGCATGTGGCGCAGGCTGGTTTCGATGACGCGCTCGCGGTCCTCGGGGTGGATGGCATCGAGGTAGCCGAGCCCCAGCGCCTGCTCGATGGTCTGGCCCGAAATCTGGCACCAGCGCGCATTCACCGCGATGCAGCGCCCATCCAGGTCCGTCGCGAAGAGGCCAACCGGGAAGCGGTCCAGGGCAATAATCGCGCGGATCAGGTCGGGCAGCTGCTGCGAGTCGTCCATCGCCATGCCGGGCGCTCCACCCCCGGGTACCTTAGGGTACCGCGTTTTGTCTGTTGTGCAGCCGCGGGTTTCCCCGGATTTTTCGGCGAGCCGGGTTAGAAGCGCACGGTTGATTCTTCGCCGGCGGCGCGGACGCAGTTCCGGCCGGCGCGCTTGGCCTCGTAGAGGGCGAGGTCGGCTTCCTTCACCAGCCACTCCGGCGTCATGAGCGCATCGGCGCGGTAGGCCGAGACCCCGAACGAAGCGGTCACGCTGACCTGCTGGCCCTCGACCTCGAACGGCTGCCCGGCGATCGCCTCGCGCACCCGCTCCGCGCTCTGGATGGCGCCCTCGAGGGGTGTGGAGGGCAGCACGACCACGAACTCCTCGCCGCCGAAGCGCGCCAGCAGGTCGGCATCGCGGAGGACGCTGCGCATGCGCCGGGCCACGCCCTTGAGCACCTCGTCGCCGGCGGGGTGCCCGTAGGTATCGTTCAGGTCCTTGAAGCGGTCGAGGTCGACGAGGAAGAGGCTGAGCGGCGAGCCGTAGCGGGCGGCCAGGCGGAAGTGCTCTTCGAGGAACTCGTGGAAGTGGCGCCGATTCGCCACGCCGGTGAGCACATCGGTCGAGGCCTGCTGGATGAGCTGCTGCCGTTCGGCCTGGAGGGCGGCGTTCTCCTGCTCGGCTTCGATGGTGAGGCGGAGGAGGGCTTCGTTGGCGCGTGCCATCACCTCCTCGGCGGTCAGCGT
>NZ_DAOUAO010000010.1:0-4335 GCF_034433535.1 Tepidiforma sp. | reverse complement strand
CCAGTGGACGGCGGTGCTTTCGGTGAGGTTATTGGTGACGTTGATGCGGACGCGGTCGCCGACCTTCCCGCGAAGGATGGGGCCGGGGATCATCTTGTTGTAGCCGCGGGCCTTTTCGACCTGGCCGGGCACGACTTCCCAGTCGACCTCGTCGATGGTGAGGTCCCAGACTTTGACGCCGTTTTCGATGCGGGGCTCAAGGGGAACGTTGCCGCGGCCTTTGGTGAGCGGCGCCTTCTGGTTGCGGAGGAAATCGAGGACGCCCTTCTGGTGGTCGGCGTCGATTTTCTGCCAGCGCTGCTGGGAGGCGTTCTCACCGCCGGACGCGGGGGTAGGGCCGGGCTTGACGTTGCCGGAACCGACGCCGGTGGGCTCGGCCTTCTGGCCGGTGGGGTCTTCGTAGCAGGCGCTGGAGATCAGTGCGCCGGCGACCGGGATGGCGGCGCCGACGACGCCGGCGCGCTTGAGGAAGCGGCGGCGGTCGAGGCGCTGAGCGGGAGCGGGGAATGGTTCGAAGGGAGCGTTCATGGGACTGTGGCCTCCACGCGAGGGGTCTCGCAGGGTGGAGGGTAGGGGCCGGCGCGTCGGCCGGAGAGGTCCGGTTGGCCCGGAGGCGGGGGCCGGTGGTCCTTTCGTGAAAGAATTCGCAAGCTTGAGCGAGGCGATGGGCCCGGTCGGCGCCCCGCTGGGGGCCGGATTGGGGCTCGCGCGCGGGCGGCGGATGGTTCATGCTTGGCGCACCAGCCGGAGGTACAGGTGCAATGACAACGAATGGACCCATCCTGATCCCGCTCGATGGTTCGAGCCTTGCGGAGCATGCACTCGTGGATGCGGCGTGGCTGAAGAGCGTGACGGGGCTCCCGGTACGCTTCCTGCACGTGATGGAGCACGACGGCACGCCCGAGCAGCGGCAGCACGCAGCGGAGAAGTTCCGGGAGTATGCGCTGGGGCTGGCGGCGAAGCACGGGATGGGCGATGCGGTGTGCGATGTCGTGGTTGGTTCGCCGGCGAAGGAGATCCTGCAGGCGGCGGAGACGGCTTCGTACATCGTGATCGCGACGCACGGCCACGGGGGGTTCCGGGCGCTGATCCTCGGGAGCGTGGCCGATAAGGTCATCCGGGGGGCGAAGGTCCCGGTGCTGGTGGAGCCGGGCACGGAAGCGCCGGAGGCACCGGGGGGCGGTCGGCCGATCGTGGTGGGCCTGGACGGTTCGGAAGAGGCGGAGCGCGGGCTGGCGCTGGCCCGCGAGCTGGGCGCGAAGGCAGGGCTGCCGCTGCTGCTGCTGCGGGCGTACAGCGTGCCGCCGCCTGCCGGGATCGAGTTCTCGTACTACCCGGCTGACCTCTCGGCGACGCTGGAGGCGGCGGCGAAGGAGTATCTGCAGGCGACGGCGAAGCCAGGCGAGCGGACGGTGCTGGTGCAGGGCGACGCCGCGACGGCCATCCTCGAGGTGGCGGAGCAGGAGAACGCGAGCCTGATTGTGGTGACCTCGACCGGGAAGGGGCTGGCGAAGCGGATCGCGCTGGGGAGCACGACGGACCGGGTGGTGCACGGGACGAAGCGATCGGTGCTGGTGGTACCCGCCGAGTAGGTGGGAGGTGGGAGGTTGGAGGTTGGAGCCGCCCCACCAGCCCCCGTCCACCCGGGGAGCAGGGAGCGGGGAGCGGGGAGGAGATGGGAGGTGGCCGCGGTAGCGCACCTTCACGCAAACGTTAGAATACGGGCCCGAGGAGGGAGTTCGTATGCCGACCGGGCCGTTGCAGGGCGTGAAGGTCCTGGAGTTTTCGCAGATCATCGCCGGGCCGTTCTGCGGGATGCACCTCGCGGATATGGGCGCGGAGGTGACGAAGTTCGAGCCGCTCGAGGGCGAGCCGTGGCGGGTGTTCGTCGAACTGATCCCGAAGGAGTCGCGGACGTTCGTGAGCCTGAACCGGGGGAAGCGCGGGGTGGCGATGGATATGACGCGCCCGGAGGCGCAGGAAGTCATCCACCGGCTGGTGAAGGACGCCGATGTGGTGGTGATCAACTACCGGCCGGGGGTGGCCGAGCAGCTGCGGATCGACTACGAGACGCTGCGGGCGATCAACCCGCGGCTGATTTACTGCGAGAACACGGCGTACGGGCGGTACGGCCCGCTGGCGCACCGGGGCGGCTACGACCTGGTGGTGCAGGCGATGACGGGCCTGATGGCGGGCGAGGCGAAGATGGCGGGCGATGTGCCGACGTACATCTACCCGGCGGTGGCGGACTATGCGACGGGGATCCAGATGGCGAACAGCATCTGCGCGGCGCTGTACTACCGCGAGAAGACCGGTCGGGGGCAGCGCATCGACTGCACGCTGATGGGCACGGCCATCGCCATGCAGACGAGCCAGTTCACCTGGATCGAGGCGTTCGATGAGGGCGTTATCCCGCCGATGCTGGCCGAGCTCCAGCAGGCCCGGGCTGAGATGAAGAGCTTTACCGAGCAGGTGGCGGTCCACAACAAGTACCGCCCGGCGGCAGTGGGGAACATCTACTACCGGGTGTACCAGACGCGGGACGGGTTCATCGCCGTCGGCGCACTCAGTCAGTCGCTGCGGTTGAAGGTGCTTGCGGCGACCGGGCTGCGCGACCCGCGCTTCCGCGAGGATGGCAGCTTCGAGGTCAACCCGCCGGGCTGGGACGTGGAGGGGCCGAAGCTGGTGAAGGAGGCGGAGGCGCTATTCCGGACGAAGACGACGGAAGAGTGGGGGGAAATTTTCGAACGGCACGGGGTGCCGGCCGGGCCGCTGTACTTCATCGAGGAGCTGTTCGACCACCCGCAGACGCTTGCCAACGGGCTGCAGGTGGAGCTGGAGCACCCGCTGCTGGGGAAGTACAAGATGGTGGGCCCGCCGTTCCAGATGTCGGCGAGCCGGCTGGAGGCGCAGGGGCCGAGCCCGATGCTGGGCGAGCACACCGACGTGGTGCTCGCGGAGGCGGGCTTGACCGCCGAGGAGATCGCGCGGCTGCGCGAGGCCGGGGTCGTGCGGTAGGCGGTCGCAGGGAACCGGGTCAGGGGCGGAACGATTCGACCGTGCGGCGGATGCCTTCTTCGAAGCTGACGCGCGGCTCCCAGCCGAGTTCGGCGCGGGCGCGGCTGCAATCGAGCCAGAAGTTGCGGACGTCGCCGGGGCGCGGGGGCCCGAACCGCGGCGGGATGGTGTTGCCCGTAACGGCGGAGAGGACGCGGTAGATTTCGTTGACGGTGGTGCCGACGCCGGTGCCGATGTTCGCGACCAGCGCCGGGCCGCGGTCGAGGGCGAGGACGTTGGCCCTGGCGATGTCGCCCACGTAGAGATAGTCCTTCTTCTGTTCGCCGTCGCCGTCGATGGTGCATTGCTGGCCGCCGAGCATGAGTCCGGTGAAGATGGCGACGACGCCGGCCTCGCCCTGGGGGTCCTGGCGGGGGCCGTACGCGTTCCCGTAACGGAGGATGGTGTATTGGATGCCGGCGGTGCGGGCGGCGAGCTGGACGTAGAGTTCGCCGACGTACTTGGAGGTGCCGTAGGCGGAGCGCGGCGCGATGGGGTGGTCTTCGGTGACGGGGAGGGCGATGGGCTCGCCGTACACGGTGCCGCCGGACGAGGCGTAGATGATCTTGCGCACCCCGTGGGCAATGGCGAGGCTGGCGACACGGGCGGTGCCGCCGCCGTTCACCTCGAGGTCGTGGACGGGGTCGGCCTGGCCGACCTTAACGCTCGCCTGGGCGGCGTGGTGATTGATGACCTCGGGGCGGAAGTCGGCGACGATGCGTTCGAACTCGCGGGCGTGGATATCGACCTCGTAGAGGTGGGCGGCGCGGTTGACGTTGGCGCGGCGGCCGGTGGAGAGGTTATCGACGACGGCGACGTCGTGGCCGGCTTCGAGGTAGGCGTCGACGATGTGGGAGCCGATGAAGCCGGCCCCTCCGGTAACGAGGATGCGCATGTCGGTCCAGTCTTGGGGGCGAGGCGGCAACGGGCAACGGGCGGTCAGGCGGGCTCGCGCAGGCGGGCGGCGGCCCAGCCGATAGCCGCGCATACGGCGCCGGCAAGCAGACCCCCGAGGATGATGGGGGCGAGGAAATCGGCGAGCGGCGCGCCGGAGGCGACCTGCGCCCACTTGGCGACGCCGACGTTGAGCGCGAAGCCCGCGGCGAAGCCCCAGGCGGCCCAGTGGCGCTCGCGGGCGGTGCGGCCGACCTCGAGCTCGGCCAGGACCCCGGCGAGGGGACCGGCGGAGTCGAGGCGGCGGGCTTCGGCTTCGAGGGCCGCGACCAGCTCATCGAAGAGGTCCTCGGGGAGCGACTCGGCGAGCAGGTCGTCGGCGGG
>NZ_DAOUAO010000009.1:0-7465 GCF_034433535.1 Tepidiforma sp. | reverse complement strand
GGAGCGGGGAGCCGGGAGCACCGCCGCCGCACGTCCGCCCCAGGAGCGGGGAGCCGGGAGCGGGGAGCCGGGAGCACCGCCGCCGCACGTCCGCCCAGGGAGGTGGGAGCTGGGAGGTTGGAGGTTGAAGGTGGAAGCAGGGAGCCGGGAGGGGTCAGGCCGCGCGGCCGAACCAGCTGAAGGCGGTGACGGGGTCGTTGGGGCCGATGGGTCGGCGAATAGGGAGCCAAAGCGGGGAGAGGATATTTTCGAGGCGGCCGACGCGCGGGAGGGATGGTCGGGTGGTTTCCCAGGCCCCGGGGGCGGCGGCAGCGGGCGGCGGGACCGCCTCGGCCGGGGCAGCGGCTGCCTGCTCCTGTTCGCGTTCAGCGCGGACGCGGAGACCCCACGCCTCGAGGGCGGCGACGATGACCTCGAGCGAGGGGTCGCCTTCGATGTAGAGGACGCGCCGCTCTTCGCCAGCGAGCAGGGTGGCGGCCGGGGTGGCGACTTCTTCGGGCCGGGGGAGCGGGTGAAGGTGGCGCATCGTCGTATTGCTGTAGACGGCAGCGGCGGCGGGCCGAAACAGGCCGCCTTCAACCGGTTCGGTAACTGCCGGGTGGCGCCCAGGAAACGGCGGCGCTGAATCGAAAACTGCGTGTAAACCGCCTGCGAACCGCCGGCAAATCGCGCCCCGTGTGACAGGTCGGGGGCGACCGGTGCATGGCGGGGTCAGAGGGCGCGGGCGGCGGGCGCCACCTCGGCGGCGAGGAACTCGGGCACGGTGTCGTCGTCGAAGAGAAAATGCTGGAACTGGACTTCCTGGAGCCCGTGCCGGGCGTACTGCTCGAGGGCGGCGAGGATGGCATCCCTGCCGCCGACGATCATCCCGCGGGCGCGGAGGCCTTCGCGGTACTGAGCGGGGGTGGTCCCGGCGGGTGCGCCCCACATCGACATCATCCGCAGGGTGGCGCGGTCGAGCGTGGCCTCATCGGGGCCGATGACGGCGAAGGTCATCAGCGAGCGGCGGATGGTGGCGGGGTCGCGGCCCTCGGCCTCGCAGTGGCGTTCGAGGACGGCGACCTTCGCGGCGTAGGCGTCGGGCGAGAGGTTGACCGCGTTCCACTCGCTGGCATAGCGGGCCACCAGGCGCAGGGTCTTTTTCTCGCCGCTGCCGCCGATGAGGATGGGCGGCCGGCCGCTGGCGGGCTTTGGCAGGCAATCGGCGCCTTCGAGCCGGTAGTAGCGGCCCGCGAAGCTGGCGGGCCCGGGCGCCCAGAGCCGCTGCATCACCTGAATCGCCTCTTCGAACCGGGCGAACCGCTCGGAAACGGGCGGGAAGGGGATGCCGTAGGCGCGGTGCTCGGCTTCGTTCCAGCCGGCGCCCAGCCCGAGGACGAAGCGGCCGCCGCTGAGGAGGTCGACCTGGGCGGCCATCCGCCCGACATCGACCGGCGAGCGGAAGGTGACGGGGGAGACGAGCGGCCCGAAGCGGATGCGGGTGGTTTCGCGGGCGGCCACGGCGAAGGAGAGGTAGGCCTCGAGCGAATCCTGCTGGGGGCCGATGAAGTAGTGGTCGGAGCGGAAGAGGGTGGGGAAGCCGAGGCGCTCGGCGAGGCGGAGGATGTGGAGCCAGCGCTCCCAGGTGAGGCCGTTCTGGCCTTCGACCATGAGCCCGATGTCCAAGGGGGTTGCCTCCGGGGGTGTGGCGGAGATGGTACGCCAGCGGGCCGTGCGGCGCTTCCCGCGCCGCGGCGGGCGGGCTACGATGCGCCCACCCTGGCGGCAGGAGAGCAACGATGGATGCTGCAGCCCTGCTCGACCCCGAAATCGCGGAAGCGCTGGCGCACGTGCCGCGCTTCGATGGCTTTACGCCGGGGGAGCTGCCGGCGCTCCGGCAGGCGCGGATCGACCAGCTGGCGCTGGTTCAGCTTTCGGATGCGGTGGAGCGCCGGGAGCTGCGGGTGCCCGGGCCGCCCGGCGCGCCGGAGGTGGCCATCCGCGTGCACCGTCCGAAGGGCGCCGCGGGGCCGCTGCCCTGCCTCTTTCACATGCACGGGGGCGGCTACGTGATGGGCACCGCGGCGATGGACGACCTCCGCTTCGACCGCTGGTGCCCGGCGCTGGGCTGCGTGGGGATCTCCGTGGAATACCGGCTGGCGCCGGAGACGCCCTACCCGGGGCCGCTGGAGGATTGCTACGCCGCCCTCCGCTGGACGTGGGAGCACGCGGAGGAGCTGGGCATCGACCGGGCGCGGCTCGGCATCGGCGGCGCGTCCGCAGGCGGCGGGCTGGCAGCGGCACTCGCCCTGCTGGTGCGCGACCGCGGCGAGTTCCCGGTCGCCTTCCAGCTGCTCATCTACCCGATGCTGGATGACCGCATGCTGACCGTCTCGAGCCGGTGGGAGGTGCCGATCTGGACGCCGCGGGCGAACGAGGCGGGCTGGCGCGCCTACCTCGGGGAGCGGTACGGCCGGGAGGTGCCGGCCTACGCCGCGCCGGCTCGGGCGGGCGACCTCTCGGGGCTGCCGCCCGCCTACGTGATGGTTGGGGCGCTCGATGGGTTCCTCGACGAGGATGTGACCTATGCGCTGCGGCTGCTGCACGCCGGGGTGCCGACGGAGCTGCGGGTATACCCGGGCGCGCCGCACGGGTTCGATGGGCTGATGCCGGGGACGAAGCTGGCGCGGAAGGCGCGGCGGGAGATGGAGGAGTGGCTGGCGGAGCGGTTCGCGGGGGGTTGACTCGCCACCGATCGATGTCCCGTAAATATCGTCGTCATTACATCTGACGCAGAACCTGAAAGGTTCAGTCAGAAACCTTTCAGGTTTTCGCCGGGATGGCAACAACCTTTCATCTGTTCAGGTGGGTGATCAGGTTTCAGCCTTCGCCGGTGGCGTTCTGCCGTGCAGCACCATGAGCAGCTCCCGCGCGACGTACGCCTGTGCCCCGCTCACGCGCCCCATGGTCTCGACCGCCCCGATCTCGTGCAGTATCCGCAGCGCCTCGGCGGCGGCGGGTCGTGACGACCCCGTGTGCTCCTGGACGACCCTGCTCGTCAGGACCTGGAACTGCAGCAGGAGCGGAAGGGCATCGCGGGCGGTGGGCGATTTCGAATGCGCGCGCAGCCGGCTGCCGTAGTCGGCCATCAGCCGGGACACCTCTTCGAAGCGCTGGCGCGTGGCGTGCGCCTCGGCGAGCGCGCCCTGGCCAAAAAACGCGAACCATTCGAGCCATTCGTTGTGGGTCGAGACGCGGAGGAGGCGGGTGAAGTACTCGTCCCGGCGTTCCGCGAACCAGGCGCCGAGGTAGAGCAGCGGCCGGCGCAGCAGCCCCCGACGAACCCAGAGGAGGGGGATCAGCGCACGCCCAAGCCGCCCATTGCCGTCTTCGAACGGGTGGAGCGCCTCGAACTGGTAATGAAAGGCGGCAGCATCGTAGACCGGCCCGTAGGTGTCCTCTGCTGCGAACTCGAGGAGGTCCGCCATCGCCGGGGGGACCTGTTCGGGCGGGGGAGGGACGAAGCGGGCGGTCTCGGGGTCATCCCCTGAGCGGCCGATGACCACCTGGCGCCGGCGGTACTCCCCGGGCGACCGTTCGCTGCCCCGGCCGGTGCCCAGCACCTTCTGATGTAGCTGGCGGATCAACCACTCGCCGAAGGCGACCCCGTCCTCCAGGTGGCGGATGCCAAGGTCGAGCGCCTCGGCGGTGGCAAGGACTTCCGCAACGTCGTCGCTCGGCGAGCTGCGCGCCACCACAGCGGAGAGGACGTCCTCGATGCGGGTATGGGTCCCTTCTATCTCGTTGCTCAACCGGGCTTCGCGGAGCCGGAGCGGTCCGACCGCCTGCTCCACTGAGAACGCGGAGGCAGCCGCCTCGAGTGCGCCGACAGCGTTGTGCACCCGCCGGTCGAGCGCTTCGAGCTCCCGGGGCAGCCGGAGGTCGCGCGGGATTGGCGGTGGGAGGAACGCCACTCCGCCCGGGATGGCGACCAGGTGCCCGCGCTGCGACTCTGCAAAATCGTCGTGCCTCACATGACGACAGTACCAGAACCTGAAAGGTTGGGCCAGAAACCTTTCAGGTTGTTGCGGGGGTGGCAACAACCTTTCATCTGTTCAGGCGGGTGATCAGGGTTCAGCCTTCGCCGGTGCCGACGGCGAGCGGCGGGAGCCGGAAGGGCCGCACCAGACGCGGGTAGAGCGCGCCGAACGCCCCGGCACCCACCAGCACGCCGGCGAAGGCCGCCAGTGCGTAGAGCTTCCCTTCGCCGACGTTGACGAGGACCGGACCGGGGCACATGCCGGTGATCGACCAGCCGATGCCGAAGAGGATGCCGCCATAGAGGTTGCCGCGGTGGCCGGCCTTCCGTTCGATGACCAGCGGCCGACCGGTGAGGGTTCGGCCGTAGCGCTTGAGCAGCCAGAGGCCAGGCGCCGTGATGGCAACGGCGGTGCCGATGATGCCGTACAGCTGGAACTCTTCGAACAGGAACATGCCCTGGATGTAGTTGTAATCGGCCGCGCCGGAGCGGCTGAGGATGAAGCCGAAGGCGACGCCGAGGAGGAGGCAGAAGAGCGGCATGGCACAGGCCCCTTAGAGGATGACGCGGTAGAGGAGGTTGGTGGTGACGGCCCCGGCCGCCATGAAGCTGACGGTGGAGACAAGGCTCGGGAGCTCCAGGTTCGAAAGGCCGAAGATGCCGTGCCCGCTAGTGCAGCCGCCGGCGAGCCGGGTGCCGAAGCCGATGAGGACGCCGCCGATGAACATCCAGGCGACCTTGCCGGCCGGGCCCCAGCCGATCTCGGTATCGAACATGCCGAGCGCCCAGGTGGGCTCCCAGCCGCCGCCGAGGAGGGCGGAGAGCAGCCCGCCGAGCAGCAGGCCGCCGAGGAAGGGCAGCCGCCAGGCGTTCGAACCGCGGATCGCCTCGCGCCGGAAGTAGGGGGTGGAGACGACGAGCGAGCAGGCGTTTTCGAAGCCGGTCGAGACGCCGAGCCGGTTGCTGGTCACCCAGAGCAGGAGGAGGGTGACAGCGGCGATGCCGGCGCCGGCGAGCGCCCAGTGGATGGGCTGGAGGTCGTTGAGGATGAGCGGCATGGGCGGGTGCCTCCCGGTACGTGCAGGTGGTCCACAGCGTACGCCGGGCGGTCCCACGCGAAAGGGCTCAAGCCGCTTTACCGGGCGGCCGATGATCGTGGCGGAGCCACTGAGTGAACGCTCAGTCGGCCCGCGAGAGACCACCTGCGAGGAGGACCCCTGGTATATGCCCGTCGACCCGAATGTTGTCTTGAAGGCCATCGCCGCCCACGGCCAGTGGAAGCAGCGGCTGCGCGACGCCGCGGCGACCGGCAAGAGCGATTGGAAGCCTGAGATCGTTCGGACGGACAACAACTGCGACCTTGGCAAGTGGATTTACGGCGAGGCGAAGACGGCGATGCCGGGCCACCCGGTCGTAGAGGAAGTGCGGAAACTCCACGCGGAGTTCCACAAGGAGGCGTCGACCATTCTCGACCTGGCGCTGAAGGGGAAGAAGGCGGAAGCCGAGGCGGCGATGGTCCTCGGTTCGAACTACAGCAAGATTTCGACGGCGCTGGTGAACGCGCTGAAGAAGCTGCAGGCCGCCTGACGGCAGGACGGGCCAGCCGGGCACCATTCCCCCGGCCGGCTGGCCGGTCACGCGGAGCGCCCGCCGCGGCATGCTGGGAGCATGAACCGCCGGCGGGCGCTCCTTGCTGCGGTGCTGCTGGCGCTTGGCGCCGTCCTCTCCGGGGGCTGCGCGGGTGCGGCCGGGACGGCTGTGGGCGGACCTCCCGGCGGAGCTGCTCCCCCGGACCGCGGGACCGTGGCCTACATCGACCGCGAAGGGTGCATCGCCTGGGTGCCTCTGGGGGCTGGGACGGCCGGGCGGTTCTGCCCGGGCACGCGGGCGGCGGTCTCGGCGATCACCTGGCTGGATGGCGGGGTGCTGGCGTACGTGACGCCGGAAACGCAGCGGAGCGGCTGGCTCGGGCTGCGCATCGCCACGGGCGAGACGTTCCGGCTCACGCCGGAGGAGTCGCCGCGCATCGTGCAGGTGGGCGCGCCGCAGTTCTATTCGGTGCGGGGCGAGCGGATCGACATCGTGGACGGGGTGCCGGTGTGGACCTCGGCCGATGGCGCGGAGCAGCGGGCGCTGCTGGCGCGGAGCCCGGGTTCGAGCGGGTTTTCGATGGTGACCTGGGCGCCGGACGGGCGCGGCGTGGTGCTGGCCGAGGGCCCGGAGAAGGCGCTCTGGGTGGTGGGGGTTGACGGCTCCGGCGCGCGGCGCATCGCGGCGGCCAGCCGCGAGATCGTTTCGTGGTTCGTGCCGGCTTCCGGGGCGATGCCCCACGCCGACCTGACCTGCACGCTGCCCTCGGAATCCACGTACCGCTGCGAACCGGCGCCGTGGCAGCCGGCGGAGGGCGCGGAGGCGGCGGCCGGGGGCGAGGTGGTGCTCAGCTGGTCGCTCTGCCCGGGCGCGACCGGCTACGAGCTCGAGGTGACCGATGCCGCGGGCGCCGTGGTGCTGCGGCGGGTGACGGCTGCCCCGGCGGTGCGGGCAGTCTTCCGGGCGCCGGGCGAGCTGAGCTGGCGGGTGCGGGCGCGGATCGGGGAGGACGCGGGGCCGTGGGGTCCCGCGCGGGCGCTCATCGTCAGGTAGCGCCCGGCCGCGGGCGGATGGAGCCGTCGGGGAAGACGGTGCCCTCGAGGCGCCCGCGGGCGATGAGCCTTGGCGTGATGAGGGCACCGGTGAAATCGGCGCGGGCAAGGTCGGCGTAGTCAAGATCGATGCCGGGGCCGACCGCGCCGGCGAGGGTGGCGCCGGCCAGGCTGGCCCGGCGGAGGACGGCCCCGGCCAGGGCGGCGTGGGAGAGGTCGGCCTGGCGGAGGATGGCGCCCTCGGCGGCGGCGTGGGAGAGGTCGGCCCAGCGGAGGCTGGCCCCGGAGAGGTCGGCGCCTTCCAGGCGGGCGCGCCGCAGGGAGGCGGCTTCGAGGTCGGCGCCCTGGAGGCGTGCGCCGGAGAGGTCGCAGCCGGCGAGGTCGAGCCCGCGCAGGTCGGCCCCGCGGAGGTCGGCCCCGGCGAGGCTGCGCCCCGCTTCGAGCACGTGACCGTTGACGGTGACCGGGCCCTGGCGGGAGCCTGCGGGCATGTGGCCGGGGCGGGGGTCGAAGGCGGGGCCGGTGTCCCCGGGCGGGGCGGCGCCGTCCCGGGCGGCGGCGCGGGCGGCGTCGTAGGCAGCGCGGAGCTTCGGGTCGCCGAGAATGGCCCAGGCATCGCGCAGGCGCTGGCGCTCGCGCGTGAGCTTTTCGGCCGATGGTTTGGAGGCGAAGAGCTCATCGGCGAGGGTGCGGATGGCGTCGCGGATGGCCTCGCGGGAGGCGAGCGGGTCGACGCCGAGGATGCGGTACCAGTCGATGGCGGGGTCGATGCGCGGGGTCGCCGCCGGGTCGCGTGGCGGGGGCT
>NZ_DAOUAO010000008.1:0-3770 GCF_034433535.1 Tepidiforma sp. | reverse complement strand
GGCGAACTCGCCGGCGGCCGGCGCCTGCCCGCGGGTCTCGCGGCCCTGCTGCCCGGGTGCGCCGTCCTGGCGGGCGCCAAGGCCGACGTTCAGCTGGCCGAGGTTCATGCCGCGGTTGCTGAGGAGGGCGGCGAGGTCGCCGGCGGTTTCGCGCAGGAGCGCGGCGGCGTCGGGCCGTTCGGCGTGGATATCGACGTGGACGGATTCGCCGGCGGTCCGGATGTGGACGGTGACCTCGCCGAGGTCGGCAGGCTCGAGGTGGAGGCGGGCCTCGCCGCCGCCCCCTTCGACGCGTTCGATGATGACGGTGGCCAGGCGATCGACGTTGGCCTGGGCAGGCGGTGCCGGCGCGGGCGCGGGGTCTGCCGGGGCAGGTGCGGGAGCCGGCGCCGGGGCTTCGCTGCGGAGTTGGCCCACGGCGGAGCCGGGTGCGGCATGGGCGAGCCCCTGCGCCGAGGGCCGCGGCACGGGTTGCTCCCGACCCTCGGCGCGGCCGGGCGGATTGAGGCTGACCGGGCTGGTTGGCCCGGGTGGCTCGGCATCGACCCTGGCGTTCCCGACGGTGCGGACCACGCGGGGGGCGGGGGCATCGGCTTCAGTGGGCGGCGGGCCGGAGGCAGGGGATTCGGCGGGGGGCTCCGCGCTGTTCGCGGCCGGCGGCTCCGGGGACGGCTCGCTGGAAGCGGCGGCGCCGCGCACAGCGGCGGCAGCAGTCCCGTCGGAGGAGGTCGGCGATTCGGGCGCGGGGAGCACCTCGACCACGGAGGGGGCGACCGAAGCCTCAGCGGGGCCCCCGGCGTTGGCTTCACCTTCCGCCAGCCCGGCCGCCGTCGCGGAAGCGTCGCCGGGCGAAAGCTGCATCGCAGCCTCGCCAGGGAGCCCGGGAATGCTTGCGGCGGCGATGCCGGTAGCGGCCGATTCGGCGGGTGCCCGGCCGGCCGGCTGCGCAGGGTCGGCGAGGGCGGCGGCCGGGACCGGCGGAATTACCGCCAGCGAGACCACCACACCCACGGGGGGCGGGGAATCGGTGCTGTCATCGCCCGGGGACGGGTCGCCGGTCTCGGCCTCCTGCGTGGCGCCCAGGGAGGCGAGGAGGAGGTCGAAGCCAGCTGCTACCTGGCCGCTACCCTGCCGGGCGGTTGCGCCGGGGATGACGAGGACTGGTGCTTCGGTGGGCAGTTCGACGACGAGTCCCATTAGATCTGCATCCGGAAGACTTCCTGATAGGCCTCGACGGCCTTGTTGCGGACCTGGGTGGCCAGGCTGATGGCGATGCTCTCGGCTTCGACGGCGAGCATGACGTCGTGGAGGTCCACGTCCTGCCCGGTAGCCAGGGCATTGACCTTCTGGTCGGCGGTGTCGCTCATCGACTGGAGTTGCGAGAGCGCGCGACCGAGGAGGTCGGCGAACCCTGCCTGCGGGCGGGAAGCCGTGGATGCAGTGTGTGCGAGGGGGCTGGCGTTCTGAATTGGTGCAATGTCCACGGTGGCCTCCCTGGGGGACGGAAATGCGGGCGGGAAATCCCTGAGCCGTTTATCTGCTGGTGATATCGAGGGCGCGGAGGGCCATCTGCTTGGCGGCGTTGAGGACGGTGACGTTGGCCTGGTAGGAGCGGTTTGCGGAGGTGAGGTCGGTCATCTCCTGGACGAGGTCGATGTTGGGCAGTTCGAGGTAGCCCGTTTCGGGGTCGGCGTCGGGGTGGGAGGGGTCGTAGACGGTGCGCGGGGGCGATTGTTCGTCGACGGCGACCTGGGTGAGGACGACGCCGGTGGAGCCGCCGCCGAGGAACTTGCGGACGATGGAGGCGAAGGGGAGGGCGGGGTCGCCGGAGGCGAAACGCACAACGCGGCGCTGGTAGGGCCCGCCTTCGGCGGTGCGAGTGGTATCGATATTGGCGACATTGTTGCCGACGACATCCATGCGGACGCGCTGGGCGGCGAGGCCGGAAGCGGACGAGGCGATGGCGCGAATGAGGCTCATGGGGATGCTCCTTAGCCGGTGATGGCGGTGCGGATGTTCGTGAGCTTTTTGGTGAGGGCCTGGGCGGCGGCCTGGTAACGCATTTGTGTCTCTGCGAGGAGGACCATCTCCTGGTCGATATCCACGGTGTTGCCGTCGAGCCGGGAGGAGGTGAGGAGCTGCTGGGGGTCGAGGCCGAGCTGATTGACGGCGCGCGGGGGAGCGGCGATGTGGCGGGGGTCGGTGACGGCGAGGGACCCGGCGGTGCGGCCGAAGGCGCGCTGGAGCTCGGTTTCGAAATTGACCTCCTGGCGGAGGTAGCCGGGGGTATCGATGTTGGCGACGTTATTGGCGATGGCGGACTGGCGGCGGCTGAGGCCGTTGAGCCAGGCGGTGAGCTGGGCGATGCCGCGGTCGGCGATGGGGTTCATGGGCGGACCTCCGGGTGGACGAATGCGGGGCGCCAGCGGGCGGCAGCGAAGTCATCGAGCTGGCGGGCCTGTGCGCGGGCGCGTTCGAGCCGTTCGGCGGCGAGCCGGCGTTCGAGCAGGGTTTCGAGCGCGCGGCGGTCGCGGCGGCGCTCCATCAGGGCCTCGCGCTCCTCGGCAACATCCCCGTCGGAGTGGGCGAGTGCTGCGCCGCGGGCAGCGATTTCGCGGTCGAGGCGGGCGATGGCGGCGGCGCGGGCGAGGAGATCGGCCGGGTCGAGGGGGCCCGGCTCGAGGGGGAGGTCGAGGACAGCCTCGCGGGTGGCGCGGGACTCTTCGAGTGCGGCGGCGCGTCGGTTGCGCAGGGCGAGGGCCTCGGCGAGTTCGCGCTGCTGGACGCGCTCGAGGAGTTCACGCTGGCGGAGGAGCCGCTTCAACCGTTTCGGCGGCAGGCTCATCGGTCACCTCCCAGGAGGTTTGGCTGGCGAATTCGGGGTCGAGGGCGCAAAGGGCTGCGACGGTGTCCTCGAACGGGGTCATCTCGCGGGGCTGCTGGCGGAGGAATGCGTTGATGGCCGGCAGGAGGTCGAGGGCGCGGTCGAGGGTGGAGTCGGCGCCGCGGCTGTAGGCGCCGATGGCGACGAGGTCCCGGGCTTCTTCGTAGGCGGCGAGGAGCTGGCGCAGGCGGCGGGCGGCTTCGCGGTGGCGCGGTTCGGCGACGCGGTCCATGAGGCGGGAGACGCTCTGGAGAACGTCGATGGGCGGGTAATGACCGGCGGCAGCGAGCGAGCGGCGGAGGACGATGTGGCCATCGAGGGTGGCGCGGGCGAGGTCGGCGATGGGCTCCTCCATGTCGTCGCCATCGACGAGGACGGTGTAGACGGCGGTGATTGAGCCGCGGGCGCCGGGGCCTGCCCGCTCCATGAGGTGGGGGAGCATGGAGAAGACGGACGGCGGGTAGCCGCGGGCTGTCGGCGGTTCGCCAGCGGCGAGGCCGTTTTCGCGGCGGGCCATGGCGACGCGGGTGAGGGAATCGAAGAGAAGGAGGACATCGAGGCCTTCATCGCGGAATCCCTCCGCGATGGCGGTTGCGGTGCGGGCGGCGGCGATGCGCATGGCCGCGGGGTTGTCGCCGGTGGAGGCGACGACGACGGCGCTGGCGAGGGCATCGCGGCCGAGGTCGTGCTCGATGAAGTCGCGGACTTCGCGGCCGCGCTCACCGATGAGGGCGATGACGGTGACATCGGCAGAGGTGCCCCGGGCGAGCATGCCGAGGAGGGTGCTCTTGCCGACGCCGGAGCCGGCGAAGATGCCGACGCGCTGGCCGCGGCCGAGGGTGAGGAAGGCATCGATGGCGCGGACGCCGGTGGGCAACGGGCGGGC
>NZ_DAOUAO010000007.1:0-4397 GCF_034433535.1 Tepidiforma sp. | reverse complement strand
TGGCAGCGGGATTGTGGCGCGGCGGGGGCGGGATGTCGACGGGGTCAGGACCAGACGGAATCGAGCAGCTGCTGGGGGAGGTCGAAGATGGCGGGGCCATCCGGGGTGTGCAGCGGCTCTTCGAGCAGCCAGCGGGGGAGGCGGTCATCGGCGGCGGTGAAGCCCGCGCGGCGGTTGAACTCGCGCTCGGACTCGATGGCGGCGCGGGCCGCGCGGAGGACCGTCTCGTCATCGCAGGGGGTATCGAAGCGGGCGGAGATGAAGGCGGCGATATCGGCCGGGAGGGCGTTGGTGAACTGGCAGAGCCCGGCGGAATCGATCGCCATCATGACGAGCTGTTCGTGGCGGGACTGCTTGACGAGGGTCTCGGCGTTGACGCTCCGGGCGGTGACCATGCCGGCGGTGTGGTCGGCGCCCTGCGGGCTGGTGGCATAGGTGACGCCCATGCCCTTGAGGGTGCGGGGCTCCCAGGCGGGCAGGCCCTGGCCCTTCACGGCGGGGACGCGGTCGATGCCGAAGGTGCGGGCGGTGTGGACGGTGCCGTTGCCGATGATCCGGCCGAGAACGGTGCCCTGGCGGATCTCTTCGAGCAAATCGCGGGTGCGCTGCCAATCGCCCCAGGGGAGGACCCCGGCCTCCATGGCGACGCCGATCGCGTTGCCGACCTCGATGGTATCGAGGCCGATGTCGTCGCAGAGGCGATCGAGCTCGGCAACGGCATCGGCGGGGCCGATTTCGAGGTTGGAGCCGAGGAGGGCGATGGTTTCGAACTCGAGGGCGGTGGTGACGTGGTTGCCGTGCTCATCGTTGAAGAGGATGGCGCACTTAATGATGCAGCCGGCCATGCAGGGGAGCATTTTGCCGCCGCGGGACTGGCCGAGCTCCTCGATGTACTGACCGGAGATGGAGTGGGCGTGCTCCCAGGTGCCGAGGCGGTGGTTGCGGGTCGGCATCGACTGGATGTTGTCGCGGTTGACGAAGCGCACCACGCCGGCGGTGCCGGTCTTGCTCAGGTTGTGGGTGCGGGGGTCTTCGAGGACGAGGCGGGAGAAGCGGGTGACGTGCTGGCGGTACTCGTCCCTGCGCAGGCCGGGGATGGAGCGCGGCGCCCCGGCGTCATCGACGACGATCGCCTTGAGCCCTTTCGCGCCCATGACGGCGCCGGGGCCGCCCCGGGCGGCGTGGCGAGTGGGCCGACCTTCGGGGTCGGTGACGGCGACGGAGGCCGCGGCGAGGCGGAGTTCGCCGGCCGGGCCGATGGTGGCAGCGGCGCGGGTGGCGGCGGCTTCGCCGACGAGCTCGCGATGGAGGTCGTAGTTGCTGCGCCCGGCGAGGTGATCGGCGGGCAGGAGGCGGATGCCGGAGGCGGTGATTTCGAGCTGCTGCCAGCCAGAAGGGCTGGCGCCGGTGACGGCGATGGCCTTGATGCCGAGGCGGGCGAGGCGGTGGCCCAGCTGGCCGCCGACGTTGGCCTCTTTGATGCCGCCGGTGAGCGGGCTTTTGAAGACGAACGAGGTCCGGCCGCTGGTGGTGGCGGCGGTGCCGCCGAGCAGGCCGGGGCAGATGTAGAGGACGGCGTCGCGGTGGAGCGGGTGGATGGCGGGGTCGGTCTCCTGCAGCAGCAGGCTGGCGCCGAGGGCGCGGCCGCCGAGCAGGCGGAGGGATTCGGGGGCCGGCGTTTCGCTGATGGTGCCCGTGGTCATATCGACCCGGACGATGCGGTCGAGCTCCATGGGTGCTCCGGGCGGTGGGATGAATGATGTACCGGGCATCGTACCGGATGGCGGCGGGAGCGCGCGGCGACCGCCGTGGGCGGGCTTGCGGCAGGGCGGTGTGGAGGGGGCATGATCGGGGCATGCGCTGGTGGGATGGTTCATCGCTGATCGGGACGGAGACGGTCGCGCTGGTGCGCGAGGAGGCATACGAAGCGGAGCAGCGGTGCGCGCTGACGCCCGGGATGCTGGAGGCGATCACCGCCCGGGGCTGGTTCAAGGCGTGGGTGCCGCGGGACTTCGGCGGCCTCGAACTGGACCTCGAGGCCGGGCTGCGGCTGTTCGAGGCGGCGGCGTGGGCCGATGGCTCCTTCGGCTGGGGCATCATGATCGGCGCGGGCGGCGGCGTGTTCGCCGGGCTGATGCGCGAGGCGACGGCGCACGCGGTGTTCGACCCCCGCGAGGCGGTCATCGCAGGTTCGGGGGTGCCGGCGGGGCGAGCCGAGCGGGTGCCGGGCGGGTTCCGGGTGAGCGGCCGCTGGCGCTGGGCGAGCGGCGCGCCGTGGGCGACCACCTTCACGGCAAACTGCGTGGTGACGGAGGGCGGGGAGCCGGTGCCCGGGAACAACGGGCCGCTCATCCGTGCGATGGCGTTCGAGCCAGGCCAGGTCCGCATCCACGAGACATGGGACAGCCCCGGCATGCGCGCCACGGCCAGCCACGACATGGAGGTGAGCGACGCTTTCGTGCCGGAGGAGCGGATGTTCTCGGTGTTCGAAGGCGAGCCGTGGCACCCGGCGACCATCTTCCGGGTGCCGTTCGTGGAATTTGCGGAGGCGACAACCGCGTCGGTGCTGCCGGGCATCGCGCTCCATCTGCTCGAGGGTGGGGCGTCGTACCTTGCCGAACACGGGGAGTACGGCGGCGCGCGGTCGATGGGGGAGCGGGAGGATGTGCGTGCGCGCTTCGGCGAGGCGCTGGCCACGGTTGAGGCGGGCCGGACGCTTCTCTTCGATGCCGCGCGAGCGGTGTGGAAGGAGGCGGAATCGGGTTCGCCGGGCTTGGAGACGCTGGCGCGGCTCTCGCTGGCGGCGAGCTTTGCAGCGGCGGCCTCGCTGCGCGCGGGGCAGCTGGTGGCGCCGCTCATCGGGATGGAGCTGAACCGGCAGGCGGGCGAGCTGAGCCGGGCGTGGCGCGACCTGCAGACGGCCGGCCAGCACGGGGCGCTGCGGCCGACGAATTTCGCCAACCGTAGCGGTCCCCTCTTCGAACGCGGCTGATCGGCCGTGCGCCTATACTCGGGGGATGCGCGGGCTGCGGCTGGCCGTGACGCTCGGGGACCCGGCAGGCATCGGGCCGGAGGTGGTGGCGAAAGCGCTGGCCCGGCCCGCCGTGCGGGAGGCGGCGGAGCTCATGGTGGTGGGCAGCCGGGCGCTGCTGGAGCCGTGGCTGGAGCGGGCGGGCGCGCCGCGCGTGGAGGTCATCGAACCGGTGCCGGTTTCCGCGACCTTTGCACCGGGGAAGGTTTCGGCGGAGGCGGGCCGGCTGGCGCACCGCTGGGTCGAGTTCGCGGCGGAGCTGTGCCTGCGGGGCGAGGCCGACGGGATGGTGACGGCGCCGGTGAACAAGGCGGCATTCGCGGCGGCGGGCATCCGCGAGACCGGCCACCAGGAGGTGCTGCAGCGGGTGAGCAGGGCGGACCACGTGCTGACGATGCTGGTCTCGGGGGCGCTGCGCTGCGTGCACCTGAGCACGCACAAGCCGCTGCGGGAGGCCTGCGCCTACGTCACCCGCGAGAACGTGCTGCGGGCAATCCGGCTGACGGACCGGGAGTTTCGGCGCTGGGGATTCGCGCGGCCGCGGGTCGCGGTGGCGGGGCTCAACCCGCACGCGAGCGACGGCGGGCTCATCGGCCGGGAGGAGCTCGACGAGATCGGCCCGGCGGTGGAGGCGGCACGGTCGGAGGGGGTCGAGGCGAGCGGCCCGTGGCCGGCGGATTCGGTGTTCAACCGGGCGATTGCGGGGGAGTTCGATGCGGTGCTGGTGATGTACCACGACCAGGGGCACATCGCGATCAAGGTGCACGGGTTCGAACGGAGCGTGAGCGTGAACCTGGGGCTGCCGTTCGTGCGGACCTCGGTGGACCATGGCACGGCGTTCGATATCGCCGGCCGGGGGATCGCGAACGAGGAGAGCATGGTGCAGGCGATCCTGCTGGGGGCGCGGCTGGCCGCGGGGTCAGGGCTGGCGGGGGAGCGGGACGGATGAGCCGGGCAGGGGAGATCCCGCTGGAGCCGCCGCTTGTCCGTGCACCCACGGCAGTGCCGGCGGCGGAGGACCGTTCCTACCTGGGCTTCTTCGGCGGTGCGCTTGTTTCGGCGCTGGCGGGCGGGTTCCTGCTGGCGGCCTGGATGCCGCTGGCGGCGACCGATGTGGTGCCGGGCATCGAACGGGCGCCGCGGCTGGTGCAGGCGCACGGGTGGCTGCAGCTGCAGGGCTGGGCGGGGCTGTTCGTGGCCGGGATGGCGCTCCGACTGACTCCGCGGTTCGTGGGGCGGCGGCCGCTGCCGAAGCGGCTGACGCTGCCGCTGCTGGCGATGCTGTTGGGGTCGACACTGCTGCGGGGGGCTGTGCCGTGGGTGGATGGCGGCCGGGCCGAAGACGCAACCTTCGTGGCGGGGCTGT
>NZ_DAOUAO010000006.1:0-16262 GCF_034433535.1 Tepidiforma sp. | reverse complement strand
TGCCGCCGGTTCTACCCCCGAAGCGGAGGGGGAACGTGCGGCCAATGCGGCGGCAGCGCGCGCACCGCCACGATGGTCCTGCCGCTGTACGGGTTCGTGGCCGGCAAACCCACCAAACGCGGGCTCGGGGACGAACGGCCCCGGCGCCTGTGGGCGTCCGAGGTGTATTTCTTCGAACACAGCGGTGAGCCCGGACCCCTCTCGACGCTGTACGCGATGGGGGGAGCCACCGTAGCCGGCCGATTTTCGCGCAACGGCTGGCTGGCAGTGGTGAACACCGGCTCAGCTGGCAAAGGGTTTGGCTACTGTGCCGCTTGCGGCTATGCCTGGCCGAACGGCGCCAGGGCGGAAGGCCGAGGCGGCACAGCAAGAAGCAGGCATTCCAAGCCCGGAGGCCGTTTCCAGTGCGGCGGTCAGATGGTCACCCGGCATTTCGGGCACAAATTCGCCACCGACATGGCGGAATTCGTGCTTAGCGGGCTCACCCATGCGACCGAAGCCGAAGTCCGCTCGGTGCAGGCAGCGCTCGAGGAGGGGGCAGCGCGCGTGCTCAATGTCCCGCGAGGGGAACTGGGCAGTCTCTTTTATTACGATGGGCTCGACCCTGTGTTCGTGCTGTACGACAACGTCCCGGGCGGAGCCGGGCTGGCACGGTCTGCCCATGGCCGTGCAGAAGAGGTGCTCAGCGAAGCCTACCGGGTGACGCAGTGTGATAGTTGCGGTCCCGGTTCTTCGTGCTACAGGTGCCTGCGGACGTACGGAAACCAGCACTACCACGAAGAGCTCAACAGGACCGCGGCAAGCAGTTACCTGGCAGCGTTCGCGAACGGGTGAAGGGGCCTGACGCCAGGTCCCTCGTACCCCCGCCCTGGCGGCCCCCGCTACTCACCCGGCCTGGTGCAGCGGCCACGGGGGCGGATGCCGCTCGCCGCTGAGCATCCACCTGAGCAGCCACTCGACCTGCTCCAGGTCGCGTTGCGGGTCGGTGTTGCGGTACTGGCGCGGGTCGCGGTTGACGACCAGTTTCGTGGCAACGGCCCCGGCGACGCCGGGCCCCCGCTCGAGGGGCAGGTGATGAATGTGGTAGCCCGTCCAGCTGCGGTGGAAGTCGATGCTGCCCTCGCGCAGGAGCCCGACCCAGCGGTCGTCGAAATCCTCCGGCAGGAGACCCCTGGCCAGGGCGCGCAGCTCTTCGGGGGAAAATTCGCGCGAGTAGGGGAGTTCGACGCGCTGCCGGGGCATCGGCTGCACTTTCGTGAGCCAGTCGCGCATGTCCTCGAGGCGGTGTGGGTCAAGGTCGTGTTGCAGGTGCTTCGTCTCCTTTCCACGCAAAGGATGTCCCCGTCATCTCACGCACGACGCTGGCATCGCCGGGTGCGGCACCGAACCGTCGGTGTCCTCGGCCGTTGGGCATTCTGCCGCGAACCTGTGCGCCCGATTCGGGCCGGGGCGGGGGTCCCTGTGTTCGGGCCTGGGCCCTGCGCAGCGCCGGGGTCACCGGCCCCTGGGGGCGGCGGAGCGAGTGATCACGGCTCGCCAGCCCTGCTCTCTCTTCACCCCACCCCGTAGGCCGAGGGGTTCGCGAGGAAGGCCTTCTTGCAGGATGGCGCGCAGAAGGCGATGACCCGGCCGCCGTACTCCACCGTGTGCTGTGCTGTCGCCGGGTCCACATCCATCAGGCAGACGGGGTCGAGCCGTTCAAGGCCGTCGCTGTCGTCCGAATCCGGGGCAGCCAGCGGCTCCCAGGCTCCGCCCGGCGGCGGCAGGTAGCGTTCGTACACGTGGCCTTCGAGCCCGGCCGGCACCGGCAGCACCCGGCCTGCGGCCAGCATCGCCTCGGCGTAGTCGTACACCTGCGGGATGAGCTCGGCATCGTTGAGGTCGCACAGCCAGATGGCCCGGCCGTGGAGCAGCAGGAGGGCGTTGTTGCCGGCGACGCACGGCCCGAGGCAGCCGCTGAAGGTGAGGTGGAGCCGGCTGCGCAGGTTCCGCCGCTCCCATTCCCCGGCCCAGAGGGCGTGGTCGAATGGCATCCGCCCCTTCTCCTCCCAGCCGCAGCAGCAGCTCCCGCTCGCCTTCGAACAGACGAACAGGTTGCCGGCGAGGCGCACCACCCGGTAGGCCGCGCCGCGCGCGGTGACGCGGGTGGTCGAAAGCTTCGGGCGCGGGTTCGCATCCACGGGCGGGCTCCCCGGCTGGTCCTCACGTTCCATTCTGCCCGCCGGGTCAGGCGTCGACCAGCCCGCGCGACCGCAGGTAGCCGATGCGCGCCTCTGCCAGCTGGAGGAGCAGCACGGTGAGGAACGCGCTGCCGGCCATGAACGGGATCGACACGAAGCCGAACTGGTTCACGTATTTGCCCGTGCACGAAACCGAGCTGGAGGTGCAGAACTCCTGCTGCTCGGGAAACAGCTGGAGCTGGTAGTGATAGATGGAGATCGCGAGCCCAATGCCCGCCATCGCCACGATGTACTTCGGTTCGAGGCGGCCGCGGCTGACCACGGTCACGCCCAGCAGCACCGCCAGCGGGTACATGGCTATCCGCTGGTACCAGCAGAGGTCGCACGGCACAAAGCCGACCACGTTCGAGTAGTAGAGCGAGCCGGCCATCGCGATGGCGGCCACGGCGAACATCGCCCGCTGGCCGTGCCCGGTCACGAACCGGCGGACTGCCACGGCCCCGGGCAGCTCGGCGGCGAGGATGGTGAGCAGGGCGGCGAAGACGAGCGCGATCGCCCCCGCGGCGAGGATGGGCGAAACGTACTGCTCAGATTCCATGGCGGCTCCCCGCGGGCGGCGCGTGCTCTTCTCTCTAGTGTAGAGGCGGACGCGGTACCGTCCGGGGTCAACCGCCCCGGAAATGCCGACCACCCGGCCGCACCGAAAGGGTCCGGGAAAGCGCGAATCAGGCGGGGGTTGGCGCCGGCGCGAACCACCTCCGCCGCGCCCAGAGCGCCACGTACACCAGCGCCACCAGCACCGGCACTTCGATGAGCGGGCCGACCACGCCCGCCAGCGCCTGCCCGGAGGCCACGCCGAAGGTGCCGATCGCCACCGCAATAGCCAGTTCGAAGTTGTTGCCGGCAGCCGTGAAGGCGAGCGTGGCCGTGCGTTCGTAGCCGAGCCCCTGCGCACGGCCCCAGAGGAAGGCCACCGTCCACATGAGCACGAAATAAGCGAGGAGCGGCAGGGCGATGCGGGCGACATCGAGCGGCTGCGCGGTGATCGCTTCGCCCTGGATGGCGAACAGGATGACGATGGTGAAGAGCAGGCTGTAGAGCGCCCACGGCCCGATGCGCGGCAGGAACTGCCCCTCGTACCAGGCATCGCCACGCGCCCGCCGGCCGATGATGCTCGTCAGGGCGCCGAGCACGAGCGGGATGCCGAGGAAGATGAGCACCGACTTCGCGATATCCCAGAGGGCGATATCGATGGCCGTCTGTTCGAGCCCGAGCCAGCCGGGGAAGAGTTCGAGGTAGAAGTAGCCGAGGAAGGAGTAGGCCGCCACCTGGAATATCGAATTGAGCACCACCAGCACGGCCGCCGCCTCCGTATCGCCGCAGGCCAGCGAGTTCCAGATGAGGACCATCGCGATGCAGCGCGCGAGCCCCACGAGGATGATGCCCGTGCGGAACTCGGGCAGGTCGGGCAGGAACATCCACGCCAGCGCGAACATCAGCAGGGGCCCAACCAGCCAGTTCAGCAGCAGGGAGGAGGCGACCATCGGGCGGTCGGCGGTGACGGAGCCGAGGCGGTCGTACCGCACCTTCGCCAGCACCGGGTACATCATCCCGAGGAGGCCGATGGCAATCGGGAGCGAGGTGGTATCGATCTTGACCCGGTCGAGCTGGTCGTTCAGGCCGGGGAAGATGCGCCCAAGCAGCAGCCCTGCGGCCATCGCGAGGCCGATCCAGAGCGGCAGGAAGCGATCGAGCGTTGAGAGCTGGCGGATGACGGACGTTTCGAAGGCGTCCGCCGCGGCGACGGTGCGGGCCATGGAACCTCCGGAGCGAGGATGGTACCGGTCGAAGATGAACGGTTGGTAAACGGCCGGGCGCTCCGCTCCCGGCCGCCGAACACGCCAGTGCCTAGCAGCAGCCGCCCCGTTCGGCAGCGGCGCCGACTTCAGCCACTTCGCCGCCGCAGCAGGCAGACGCGGCTTCAGCGGGGGCGGGCGCCTGGGCATCATGGCAGCCGCAGTCGGGCCCGCACTCGCTCCCCGCAGGTGCGGACACAACACGGACCGGCTCCGCGAGCAGGCGGGAGACTTCCCTGGCAGTGACGCCGGCCGCGTGCCGCTGGACCTCACGCGCCGCTTCGACGGCTGCTTCGATTTCGGCGGGCGTTATGCCAAGCCCGAGCGCCTGGCCGATGTGCTTCCGCAGCTGGAGCAGGGCGTTCGCGCCCACCGCCGCGCCAATGGAGACGAACTCCTTTGCCCGGTTCGTGTCGTTGCAGCAGCCGGGCCCGACCTCGGCTGGCTGCCCGAGCTCTCGGCGAGCGTGCACGCTGAGCTCCTCTGCGCCGCTGCGCTTGACACACTCAGCATCGGCGATGGCCTGGAGCAGGGCTGCGCTGTCCAGGCCGACTTCGCGCCCCGCGCGGAGGTGGTACTCGGTGCAGGGGAAGCAGCCCGCACCGATGCTGGCACCGAGGGCGGCGAGCTCGCGTTCGGCAGGGGTCAGGTGAGTCATGACGGTTCCTCCTGGGGTGTTGGCATGGCATCCGCTGCCGACCAATCGTCGATGAAGCGGCAGAACTCGCAGTCCTCGGCCCGGCAGGTGCGGTCGCAGCGCTGGCCGTCGGCGAGAGACTCCTTCAGCAGGAGCAGCTCGGAGCGGAGCGCCTGCAGCTCGCGGATTGCCCGGTCGATATCGGCCAGCCGCTGTTCGAGAAGTACCCCCAGCCGGTCCTCGAATGAGCCGCAGCTCTCTCCGAAGGCAAGGTTGGCGAGCTCCCGGATGTCCTCGAGGCCAAGGCCCAGCAGCCGTGCGCGGCGGATCAGCCGCAGGCGGCGAACCGCGCTGGCGTCGTAGACCCGGTAGCCCGAGGGAGAACGCGGCGGAGGCGGCAGCAGCCCTTCCGACTCGTAGAACCGAATCGTTCTGGGACTGACGCCCGCCAGCTCCGCCACCCGGCGAATGGTGAGGGCTTCGGATGTCATGCGCACATCTTCGACCTTCCAGTAACTGGAAGGTCAACATCTCTCCCGGATGGGGACCAGTATGCCCGGCGCGAACGCGGACGTGCGCGACCCTGCGGCCCCTGCGGCGGGGGTCAGACGGCCCGTCCGAGGTGGCGGGCGAAGAACTCCTCCCAGGCCTGGCGCTCGTAGAGCGGGACCTGGACATGCCGGCCGGGGTTCGCGTGCAGCGTCTTCTCCTTCGAACCGAGGACATCGAAGAGTTTCAGCACCGAATCGCGCGGGGCCACCTCGTCGTCCCACTGGCACATCACCATCACGGGCACCGTGATCGCCCGCGCCGCCCGTTCGAACTCGTCGGAGCGGACGCCCGCGAGGCCGAGGACGGCGGCGTTGACGCGCGGTTCGGAGGCGATGAAGGGGACGCCGATGGCGGTGCCCATGGAGAGCCCCCACCAGCCGACGGGGCCTTCGCCCACTTCCGGCAGGGCGCGGGCGGCATCGAGCACCGCCTTCCACTCGCCCACGGCGCGGCTCACCCGGGCGGCGAGCTGCTTCATCCGCTCGGGGTCGATGGGCGGCAGGCTGGCGGCGCCGCGGAGGGCGCGGGCCTGGGCGAACTCGGCCTCGCTGGCGCGCTCCCCGTGGCCGGGGTTATCGATGCTGAGGCAGGCGTAGCCGTGGTGGCGGACGAAGCTGCGCGCCCTGGCGAGCAGGGTATCGACGCGCTTGTGCTGCATGCCGCCGTGGCAGAGGAGGAGGAGCGGGCGGGGGCCGCTGGCGCCCGCGGGCAGCCAGAGGATGCCGGGGACGCGCTCGCCGGCGATCTCCATGGCGAAGGAGCGCTCGGCGACGCCGTGTTCGATGGTTTCACTGGTGAACTGCATGGGTGGACCCTCCCGGTGGGATGCGGGCGCCCGGGGGAGGGTAGGGGCGCGCTCGGCCCCGGCGCTCGAACGCTGTTCGGCATTGTAGCGGCGTGGCGCGGGGGCGTGGAGGGGAGGGGCTACCGCCCGTGCCAGCCGGGGAGGGCCGCGGCCTGCCGCACCCAGTCCTCGAGCTGCGCCGCATCGAACCCGCCGGCAGGGATATCGACCCAGCGGCCATCCGGGTCCTTCCCGCGCCCGGGCGGCTCCGGCGCCAGCTTCGACCCCGCGAAGAAGGTGACTTTCACGTACTTCGTGAAGCAGTGCACGTTCGCGAACCAGCCCTGCCCTTCGACCCCGTAGAAGGGCGAGTTCCAGCGCACGGCCTTCTTCACCCCCGGCACCGTGCGCGTGACCAGCGCGTCGAAGCCCTCGACAATCTCGCGCTTCCAGCCGTCGAGCGCTTCGATGTAGGCGCGCACCGGGGCCTCGCCGTCGCCCTTCGGGATTTGCGGGTTGCCGCCGGCGAGCATACGGGGACGTTCGGGGCTGCTCATCGGCTGCCCCCGGCGGCCGATTTCGGCTTCGCACGCGCTGCGCGGAGCGCCTGGTTGCGGGCCACCGCCGCGCGCACGAGCTCTCGGAAGGCGTCCGGGTCGGGGAATTCGCCCTCGCGCAGGTCGATGGCGCGGCGCAGGTTGCCGCCGAACCCGGCGTTGAACAGGCCCGCCGGGTCTGGCAGTTCCGCACCGCGGGCGAAGGTGAGTTTCACGTAGCCTCTGAAGGCGCCGCCGGTGCAGATGATGCCATCGTGCTCCCAGGTGGGGGTGCCCGGCGAGGATGGCCGGACCCACTTCCACGTCTCGACGACCCCCGGGTCGGCCTCGCGGATGAGGGCGCGCAGGCGGGCCAGCGTATCGCCGCGCCAGTCGCCGAGGTCGGCCAGGTAGCGGTCGATCTCGCCCGGGCCGTTGCCGGCGGGCGTTTCGTTGCTCACGGCGTCACTCCCCGCGGCCGGGGCGGGCCGCTCGCCGGCAGGATAGCGGAACGGGCCCGGGTGGTGCACCCGGGCCCGCGCTGGACAGGTTCCGCTGCGAACGTCTCAGCTGTGGAGGTCGAACCGGTCGAGGTTCATGACCTTGTCCCAGGCGGCGATGAAGTCGCGCACGAACTTCTCCTGGGCATCGTCGCAGGCGTAGACCTCGGCGAGGGCGCGCAGCTCGGAGTTCGCGCCGAAGATGAGGTCGGCGCGGGTGGCCGTCCACTTCGTCGCGCCGGTGGCCCGGTCGCGGCCTTCGAACTCCTCCTCAGCTTCGGAGGTCGGGGCCCACTCGGTCCGCATATCCAGGAGGTTGACGAAGAAGTCGTTGGTGAGGACGCCGGGCCGCTCGGTGAGCACGCCGAGCTTCGTTTCGCCGCTGTTCGCGCCGAGGACGCGCAGGCCGCCGACGAGGACGGTCATCTCGGGCGGGGTGAGCGTGAGCAGCGCCGCCTTTTCGACCAGCAGGTGCTCGGCGCGCTTCTTCAGGCCGGGCTTGCGGAAGTTGCGGAAGCCATCGGCTTTCGGCTCGAGGTAGCTGAACGACTCGACCTCCGTCTGCTCCTGGGTGGCATCGTTGCGGCCCGGCGTGAACGGCACGCTGACATTGAAGCCGGCCTTCTTCGCCGCCTCTTCGACGGCCGCACAGCCGCCGAGGACGATGAGGTCGGCGAGCGAGACCCTCTTGCCGCCGGTCGCGCTGGCGTTGAACTGCTGCTGGAGCTGTTCGAGCTGCGCAATGACCCGGGCGATGCGGGGCGGGTCGTTCGCGGGCCAGTCCTTCTGCGGGGCGAGGCGGATGCGCGCGCCGTTGGCGCCGCCGCGGCGGTCGGTGCCGCGGAAGGTCGAGGCCGACGCCCAGGCGGTGAAGACGAGGTCGGAGATGCCCAGGCCGGAGCCGAGGATCTGCGCCTTCAGGGCGGCGATGTCGTTGGCGTCGATGAGCTGGTAGTCGACCGGCGGGATCGGGTCCTGCCAGGTCCAGGTCTCCTTCGGCACGAGCGGCCCGACATAGCGGGTCACGGGGCCGAGGTCGCGGTGGATGAGCTTGAACCAGGCGCGGGCGAAGGCATCCTCGAGCTCCTCGGGGTGTTCGAGGAAGCGGCGGGAGATCTTCTCGTAGATGGGGTCCATGCGCAGCGCGATGTCCGTCGTGAGCATGACGGGCGTGTGCCGCTTGTTCGGGTCGTGCGCATCGGGAACGAGGTTCTTCGCCTCGGGGTCAGTGGGCACCCATTGCCAGGCCCCCGCCGGGCTCTTGGTCAGGTCCCAGTTGTACTTGAAGAGGGTCTCGAGGAAGGAGTTGTCCCACTTCGTGGGCGTGGGGGTCCAGGCGCCTTCCAGGCCGCTGGTGTAGGCATCCGCGCCCTTGCCGCTGCCGTAGCTGTTCTTCCAGCCGAGGCCCTGCTGGTGGAGCGGCGCCCCGGCCGGCTCGGGGCCGACGTAGCTGGCGGGGTTGGCGCCGTGCGTCTTGCCGAAGGTGTGCCCGCCAACGATGAGCGCGACGGTCTCCTCATCGTTCATGGCCATGCGGCCGAACGATTCGCGGATGTCCTTCGCGGCGGCGAGGGCGCTGGGGACGGCGTTGGGGCCCTCGGGGTTCACATAGATGAGGCCCATCTGGACCGCGGCGTAGGGCTCCTCGAGCTCGCGCTCGCCGAGGTGGCGCTCGTCGCCGAGCCACTCATCCTCCGGGCCCCAGTCGATATCCTCCGGCTCCCACACATCCTCGCGGCCGAAGGCGAAGCCGGCCGTCTTGAAGCCCATCGATTCGAGCGCGCAGTTGCCGGCGAAGGCGATGAGGTCGGCCCAGGAGAGCTTCTTGCCGTACTTCTTCTTGATCGGCCAGAGGAGGCGCTTGGCCTTATCGAGGTTGGCGTTATCGGGCCAGCTGCCCAGCGGTTCGAAGCGGATCGCGCCGCGGGAGGCGCCGCCGCGTCCATCGTGGACGCGGTAGGTGCCGGCGGCGTGCCAGGTGAGGCGGATGAAGAGCGGGCCGTAGTGGCCGTAGTCGGCGGGCCACCAGTCCTGCGAGGTGGTCATCACCTCGTAGATGTCGCGGCGCAGCTGCTCGACATCGAGGTTCTTGAGCTCTTCCCGGTAGTTGTAGCCGGGGTCCATGGGGTCGGAGTTGGGGTGATTCTGGCGGAGCAGGCTGAGGTCGGGCTGGTTGGGCCACCAGTCCCGGTTGCGCTTGCCTTTGAGCTTCATGAGGCCTTCGGTGGACATCGCGCTGGGTTCGAAACCTCCCGTGTGGTGCGTTGGGCGAAGGGATGCGGCCGTGCGGGGCCGCCCGCGCGCCAGCCCGGAGAACTGGACTGTTTCCAGAACTGGTGCCGGTCCATTCTAGCAGCGGTCGGGAGGGGGCGGAAGGCGGGAGGTCCGCGTTTCGAAGGCGCGTGAAGGCGAAATGCTACCCGGTGCGCGTGCCCCCGTGCGCCTTCTGCCAGGCGCCGATGGAGCCGAGACAGCAGCCGGCCGAGGGGTTGAGCACATCGCAGGCGCAATCCCCGGCGCGGACCCGCTCGCGGATGAAGGCGACCGTCTCGGCGGCACCGGGCGCGAGCGCATCGGCTCCGCTGACATCGAAGCAGTAGCAGAGGAGGTCGGCCGCGTTGCCGGTCTTGTACGCGGGCGGGCGGCGGAGGTCGGCGGCATCGAACCGCAGGCCGCCGCCGATGAACACGGCCGGGCAATCGGCAGCGGCGCAGAAGCCGAACGCCTCGACCGCCTCGATCCCGCGGCCGGCCGGGCGGCGAACCTGGCGCATCACGTGGGCGGCGCTGACGGTCCGAAGCCGACCGCTGCATGCCGGGCAGCCCTCAGCAGCCGCAGGCTGACGCGGCGCGCAGGCCATGCCGCCTTCGGCCAGGCCGCAGCAGTCGTCGGTTGGGGTGGTCATGTGGTTCCTCCTTTGGCGGCGGGCCGCCGGCGTTTCGCGGGCGATTGGGGGCCCGGCGGCCCCATTTCGATGATGCGGGCGCAGTCGCAGGGGCTGAGCGGCCCGCCGCAGTCCGTGGTTGGGCTCACCCCGCGGATGGCGTCGCCCAGGGCGCGAAGCCGTTCGGCTGCGGCAGCGAGTGCGGCGAGCCGGGCTTCGATGCGGGCGAGCGCCTCGCCGGTGGTGGCAGCGAGGGCGGCCTGGAGGTCGGCGCAGCTCCCTTCGTGGAAGACGGCGACAAGCGCCGCGATCTGGCGCGGCGGCAGGCCGAGCTCGCGCAGGGCAGCCGCGAAGCGGACGGTTTCGAGATGGGCGCGGGTGTAGGCCCGGTAGCCGCTGGCGCGCCGGGGCGGCTGCGGCAGCACCCCGGTCCGTTCGTACCAGCGGATGGTATCGATGGGGAGGCCGGCCTCGCGCGCCACCTCGCCGATGGTGAGCAATTCCGCCATGCCCCCAGCCTAAACCCTTGAGTGGCTCGAGGGTCAACGGGCCGGGTCCCAGGATGCGGGCGGGCCCCGCCGCCCTTGCGATTGGGCTATCCTCCGCGCGGAGGGAGACCATGAGCACCGAACCGGATTGGGCCCGGCCCGTCGTGCACTGGGAGATCCGCGCGCGCGAACCCGGCCGGCTGCGGGCGTTCTACGCCAGCCTCTTCAACTGGGCGATCAGCGATGGCCCGGTGATGACCATCCCGCCGGGCATCGGCGGGCCGGAGCCGGGCCCGGCGGGCCACATCGTGGCGGGCGATCACCCGGGCGTCGTGCTCTACATCCAGGTGCGGGACCTCCGCGCCTCGCTCGAGAAGGCGGTCGCGCTGGGCGGGACCATCCTGCGCGAGCCGTTCGATGTGCCCAACGGCCCCACCCTCGCGCGCATCGCCGACCCGGAGGGCAACGCCGTGGTGCTGGTGCAGCAGTGATGGGGGTCAGTTCGGGGTTGACAGGCGCTGGTGGCATGCCAGCTCGTACGTTGCGCAGCCTGCTGTAGCTCGCGAGGCGCGAGGTGGGAGCCGTCGTGAACCAGCCCACCGATTCCGCCGGGAACGTGCACCCCGCCAACCCGACGATGCGCATTGGCGGCCGCGACTTCTGGAAGCCGCTGCGTCTCGCTGAGCTGGCCGCCGAACAGGGTGCCGGTCCGGTGTTTGATGTCGCGGCCCTTGCCCAGCCCGCGTGGGCGGATGTCGACGATATCGAGGAGGACCTTCGCGCCCTTCGGACGGGGGACTGAATAGCGGCGGAGCACCGCCTCTCCGGCATGAACTGCGCGCTCCGCCTCCTCCGGGCCCCCTACTCCCCCAGCGCCTCGCGGATGACCTCTGAGGCGTCCGAGGCGTAGACGAAGCGCAGGTCCTTGCGCGCCTCCTCCGGCACGTCCTCGGTGTCGCGTTCGTTGTCCTTCGGCAGGATGACCGTGCGGATGCCGGCCCGGTGCGCGGCCAGCACCTTCTCCTTGATGCCGCCCACCGGCAGCACCCGCCCGTGCAGCGTGATCTCCCCCGTCATCGCCAGATCGCTGCGCACCGGGCGGCCGCGCGCCAGCGAAACGAGCGCCGTCGCCATCGTCACCCCCGCGGAGGGGCCGTCCTTCGGCACCGCGCCGGCGGGCACGTGGACGTGCAGCGCTTTCCGCTCGAAGAAGCCGGGGTCGATGCCCAGCCGGTCTGCGTTCGAACGGACCCAGGTGAGGGCGGCCTGCACGCTCTCGCGCATCACGTCGCCCAGCTGGCCCGTCAGGATCAGCCGCTCCTCGGCGGCCGGCATGGCGGCGGCCTCCACCTGCAGCACATCGCCGCCGGCGGGCGTCCAGGCGAGCCCCGTGGCGATGCCGGGACGGTCGATCCGCACGGCCGCATCCTCGGGGAGCCGCGGCCGCCCGAGGTAGGTTTCGACATCGCCGGCGGCCACCGTCACCGGGGTCGCGGCCCCTTCGACCACGCGCCGGGCAACCCGCCGGACCACGCCGGCGATCTCCCGTTCGAGCGCGCGCACACCGGCCTCGCGGGTGTACCGCCGGATGATCAGCCGCAACGCACCGGGTTCGAACGCCACCTCGCCCGGCTGGAGGCCGTGGGCGCGCAGCTGCCGCGGGACGAGGTAGCGTTCGGCGATGTGCAGCTTCTCCTCTTCGGTGTAGCCGGAGAGCTGCATCACCTCCATGCGGTCGCGCAGGGGCGGCGAAATCGTGTCGAGCGTGTTGGCGGTGGCGATGAAGAGCACCGCGGAGAGGTCAAAGGGCACGCCGAGGTAGGTATCGGTGAAGCGATGGTTCTGGGCCGGGTCGAGCACCTCGAGCAGGGCCGCGGCCGGGTCGCCGCGCCAGTCGCTGCCGACCTTGTCGATCTCGTCGAGCATGATGACGGGGTCGCGCGTGCCGGCCTGGCGGAGGGCCTGGATGATGCGGCCGGGCAGCGCGCCGATGTACGTGCGGCGGTGGCCCCGGATCTCGGCTTCATCGTGCAGGCCGCCGAGGGCGACGCGCGCGAACTGGCGGTCCAGCGCGCGGGCGATCGACTGCCCGAGGCTCGTCTTGCCGACGCCGGGCGGGCCCACGAAGCAGAGGATCGGCTCGGCGCCGGTGCGGTCGGCCGGGGGCGGGGCCTCGCCCTCCTGCTGTTCCGCTGCGAGCCGCTCGGCGCGCAGCTTGCGCACGGCGAGGTAATCGAGGATGCGGTCCTTGATCCTCTCGAGGTCGTAGTGGTCCTCATCGAGCACGCGGCGGGCGCGCTCGATATCGATGGCGCCGCCGGAGAGCCGGTTCCAGGGGAGGCTCACCATCCAATCGAGGTAGGTGCGAATCATGCCCTGCTCGGGCGAGCCGGGCGGCAGCAGCGCGAGCCGGTCGAGTTCGCGCTCGGCCTCGGCGCGGGCCTCCGGCGGCATGCCGGCCTCTTCGATCTTGCGCCGCAACTCGGCGATCTCCTCGCCCTCGCCTTCGCCCAGCTCCTTCTGGATCGACCGAAGCTGTTCGCGCAGGAAGTATTCGCGCTGCGATTTCGAAAGCCGCTGCTCGGTTTCCTCGGCGATCTTGCGGCCGAGTTCGCGGACGGCGATCTCGTGCTGGATGAAGTCGATCAGCCGGCGGAGCTTGTCTTCGACGGTATCGAGTTCGAGCAGCTCCTGGCGCTGGTCGCCGCGCAGGGGGAGAGCAGCGCCGACGAGGTAGGCGAGCTGGAGGGGGTCGGAGAGGCCCTCGGCGGCGGCCACGAACTCCTGCGGCACCTGGGTGACCGCGGCCAGCCGGGAGAGGAGGTCGAGCACGGCCCGGCGGAGGACGTCGGCCTCGGGCCCCTCGGCGGGGCGCTCGGGCGCCGGTTCGACGCGTGCCCGCAGGTAGGGTTCCTCCTGCGTGAATTCGAGGATGCGCACGCGCTGCATCCCCTGCACCACCACCGAAAGGGTGCCGTCGCCGGTGCGGGCGAGGTGGTGGATGACGCCGATGGTGGCCACCCGGTGGACGTGCGCCGGGCCGGCAAGGTCCACGTCGTCGGTCGATTGCCCGACGAAGACGATGCGGCGGTCGCCGCGCATGGCGTCATCGATGAGGCGGACGGAGCGCGGCTGCCCGACGGCGAGGGGCATGACGGCGAAGGGGAAGACGACGGTGCCGCCGCGGAGCGGCATCACGGGCAGGTCGAGCGGCCCGGTCGCCTCTTCGGGGAGGGTCTCGGCGGTCGGTTCGTCGCTCACCGGTCACCTCCTTCGCGCAGGCGGGGGAAGTCGAGGGTCAGGAGGCCGTCCTGGTAGGAGGCCGTGGTCCGCTCGGGGTCGATCGGCCAGGGCAGCGGGATCTCGCGGCGGAAGGCGCCCTGGCGGATCTCGGCGGTGCGGTAGCAGGCATCGGGCGGCGGCGGCGGGAGGCGGCGCTGCCCTTCGATGACGACGGCGTCTTCGTAAAAGACGACGTCGACCTCCTCGAGGGCGACGCCGGGGAGTTCGATGACCGCGCGCAGGCCGGCTGCGGTTTCGAAGATATCGGCGGCGGGGCGCCACCAGGTGGGGGCCAAGCGGACCGGCTGGCGGGCCGTGGCGAAGCCGCTGAGCGGCTCGGGGGTGCCGGTGCCGACGATGAACGCGTAGCGATAGCTGATGCGGCGGTACCGCATGGCGCCTCCCGCGGGGCGATGCCGCCCGGCCCGGGGTGCGGGCCGCGACTGCCTTCAGCATGGCCGGGCCGCGCGCCGGCGGCAAGGGGCACCCGGCGGCGGTGCTAGGGCCGCGCGGCCGTCTGCCCCGCTATCTTCCGCCGCCCCGCCAGCGGCCGAGCAGCCTCAGCAGCTCATCGACCGGGAAGGCGAGGGCATGAAGCGAGACGACGAGGATGGCGGCGGTGACCCCGGTCAGCTCATCGGGGCCGGCGCCGGTCACGTCCTGCCAGGCCAGCGCCAGCGCTGCGATGACCGCCAGCACGGCGGCCAGGGTGGTGCGGACCTTCGCGTGGTAGCCGTTCATGCCAGCCTCCGCGCGAGCGCTGCCGCCAGCACCGGCGGTAGGCCCAGGGCGCACGCGGCCAGCAGGCCGCCCATGGGCCCGGTGGCGGCGGCAACCAGGCCAGCGCCCGCGCCCTGGGCGAGGGCAACCGCGGCGCGCCGGGCCGGGGTGAGGGTGGTAAGGTGCATCGAACTGCCTCCCGGGGGTGGTGGTGCCACCACCGTCCCACGCGGGGGCTGCAGCGCCAATCGCGCGCCGTCACCGCCCCGCGCACAGGCACGCAAAAAGCGGGCCCGGGAACGTTCCCGGGCCCGCCCAGCCAGGGCGTTGCGGAGCGGCTCCTACTTCTTGCTGACGTCGATGACCTCGCCGAAGAGGTCCCATTTCTTCGCCGAGGGGTTGAACTTCGCCAGCTGCTCGGCCTGGATCGGGTAGTAGTCCGGGTTGGCCGAATCGACCGGCGAGGTGTTGATCAGGATGCCCGGCAGGAGGGTATCGACGCGCAGGTCCTTGATGGAGGTGGCCTGCTTCAGGATGTTCTCCCGGGTCAGGTTGTTGCCGGCCCGCTTCAGCACCCCTTCGACGAGCGTCTGGGCCACGCTGTAGCCGTAGACGTTGAAGCCATCGTTCGGGTTGCCGTCCGGGTAGTACTTCTTCATGAAGGCCAGGTAATCCTGGATGGCCTTGTCGTTGGCCCACTGCGGGTCGGCCGGGTCCTTGATGTAGAACGTCGTGATGATATTGGAGAGGTCCGCGCCCTGCTGGGACGCCGGGTCCATCACCGACGGGATCGAGGACGACACCGAGTTCAGCAGGATGAAGGGCTTCCAGCCGACCTGGGTTGCCGTGATGAGGGCCTGGGTGGCGAACTTCGGCGTGGCGACGAGATAGAAGGTATCGGCCCCGGACTCCTTCAGCTGGGTAACCTGGGCGCTCACCGAGGCATCTGTCGTCGCGTAGGTAACTTCCTTGACGATGGTGACCTTCGAGTTGGTCGCCGTGATGGCCTTCTTCAGGCCTTCAACGTAGTCCTTCCCGTAGTCGTCGTTCTGGTAGAGGATGGCGATTTTCGCGTTGGGCTTTTCTTTGTTCAGGTACGTGATGTAGATGGCGGCCTCAGACTGGTAGTCCGGCTGCCAGCCGAGCGTCCACGGGTGGCTCTTGGGGTCAGCACCCCACTTCGAGGCGCCAGTCGCCACGAAGATGTGCGGGATCTTCTGCTGGTTCAGGTAGTCCCAGATAGCGGTGTTCGGCGGCGTGCCGAGGGTATTGAAGACGAAGAGCACCTTCTCCTGTTCGACGAGCGACCGGGCGCACTGCACGGTCTTATCGGGCGAATACTGGTCGTCCTGGGTGACGAACGTGAGCTTACGCCCATTCACGCCGCCCTGTTCGTTGACCATCTTGAAATAGGCTTCGATGACCTTCCCGATGGTGCCGTAGGCGGCCGCCGGGCCCGAATACGGGTAGCAGCTGCCGAGCTTGATCTCCGTATCGGAGGCGCCGGTGTCGTACTTCTTGACGTCCTGCTGCTCCGTCGGGCTGGCGGCCGCGGTGGCCTCTCCGCCGGGCGCCGGCGTCGTCCCCTCGTCGTCGTCATCGCCGCCGCAGGCAACGGCGAGGACCATGGCGACCGCGGCCAACAGGGTCAGCAGCGCGGTCCAGCGGAAGCGGTTCCTCATCTGGTGCGAGTCCCTCCTCAGAATGGGTTTGCCTTCACATGCCCGCAGGGGCATGAGAATGCCGGTCTCAGCGCGGCGCGCGCGCCTCGGCTGCCGCTGCCCCGGCGCCGGCCGAGGCCCCGCCGGCTTCGGCCGCGGGCTTGCGCAGGCGCAGGCCGCTG
>NZ_DAOUAO010000005.1:0-53512 GCF_034433535.1 Tepidiforma sp. | reverse complement strand
TCTGGCCGTTCCTTGGCCGGCTGCGCAGCCGGCTCGACTGGGGCGAAGACCTCCCCCGGCCCGGCGAAGTTCTCCTCCTCCTCGGCACCTTCTGCCTGCCCCTGCTCACGCCCGTCGCCCGGGTCACCCTCCTCGAGCCGCTGGGCCTCATCGAAAAAGACCGCCTCAGCTGGGAAAAGCGGCTCCAGGGCCCTCTAGATACACGTGACCAGGTCGCCCTCCTCGGCCTCTTCACCGTCACCGTCAGCATGGCGGCTTTCGCCGGGCTCCAGTGGCGCCCGAAGGTCTGGGGCATTGCCTTTGCCCTCTCGGCCGTCGTCTACCTCACCCTGACGACCTCCCTCTGGACGAACCTCAACGGCCTCGTCAGTGGCCCGTGGGGCTCGCTCGACTACTGGTACAGCCAGCAGGACGCACACCGCGGCGAGCAGCCCTGGTTCTACTACTACCTCCTCATGTTTGCTTACGAATTCCTGCCGCTCGCGCTGGTCCTCCTCGGGGCCTGGTGGGCCGTCGTCCGCGGCGACGCGTTTTCCCGCTTCCTGGTGGCCTGGCTCGCCGGCATCTGGCTGGCCCTTTCGTGGGGCGCCGAAAAGATGCCGTGGCTCAACACGCACATCGCGCTCCCTGCCTGCCTCCTCGCCGCCTGGACCGTCCAGCGGGCCTGGGAGCGCTGGCGGCCCGGCCGCTCGTTGGCGCCCCGCGATGCCCTGCCGCTCCTTTCCGCCGGCCTGGTCGGCTTCGGCGCCCTCCTTGCGATTGCCTACCTGCCCGGCGGCGTCGCCTTTCACGCTCTGCGCGGCATCATCGCCTGCGTCGCGCTCGGCGCGCTCGTGGTGGTTGCCCGGCCCCTGGGGCGCACGGCGATTGCGCCGCTCACCGTCGCCGTGATTGTCGGCGCACTGCTGCCGTTCTCGGCCCGGACGATGCTCGCTGCCACCTTTGAACGCGGCGACGTACCGAAGGACCTCCTCGTCTACACGCAGTCCTCGCCGGCCCTGAAGGATATCGCCGACCAGATCAACGCTCTTGCCGATGCCACCGGCCTCGGCTATGACCTCCCTATCGCGGTCGATACCACCGACTCCTTCGCCTGGCCGTGGGCCTGGTACCTGCGCGATTACCGCGCGGTCTCCTACCTCGACTTCTCCACCGGGCAGCCCCCGGGCACCTACCAGGTGATGCTCGTGGCCGCCGGCAACCTCGGGCGCGTCCAGGACTACCTCCTGCAGCCCGGGGTTCCGCAGTACGCGGCGCCCATCCGCTACCCGCACCGCTGGTGGTACGACGAAACCTACAAGTGGGCGATGGCCGTCGAACCGGGGCAGTCCTGCACATCGCGGAGCGGGAACTGCGGACCGTTCCGCCTCGAAACCTGGCGGCATATCGCCGAGGGGTTCCTCCAGCACGGCTGGCTGACCGCCTGGCTCACCTACTGGCGCGACCACGACTCCGGCCGTCTGCCCGGCTCTACCGACGCCTACGCCTTCTTCCCGGTGAACTTCGACCCCGCGACCGGCCGCATTGCGACCCGCCCGGTTGAGCCGCCGCGCCCCTCCACCGACGCCGATGGTCGGCCGCTCTTCGGCGGGTCGGGCACCCTCCCCGGCCAGTTCCTCGCCCCCGTCGACCTCGAACGCGACGCGGCCGGCAACCTCTACGTCATCGACAGCGCCAGCCGCCGCCTGCAGAAGTTCGACCCCGCCGGCAACCTCCTCCAATGGGTCGACATCCGCGACGACCCGGCCAACCCCGCCGAGCAATCGCAGCCCTGGGGGCTCGCGCTCAGCCCGAACGGCGAGGTCATCGTCGCCGACACCTTCGGCTGGCGCATCCGTGTCTTCGACGCCAGCCTCCGGCCCGTCGCGGGCTTCGGACAGGCGCCCTCCAGCGCCACGCCCGGGGACTTCGACCTCTTCGGCCCGCGCGACGCCATCGTCGATGCCGCCGGCAACCTCTGGGTGACCGATACCGGCCACGACCGCCTCCAGGTCTACACGCTGGAGGGGCGCTACATAAAAACCATTGGCCGCAGCGGCAGCGGGCCCGGCGAATTCGATGAGCCGGTCGGTCTCGCCCTCGGTCCCGGCGGCGAAATCTACGTCGCCGACATGTACAACCGCCGCGTCCAGGTGCTCTCGCCCGACGGCGACTACCTCCGCGAATTCCCCGTCGAGGGTTGGGGCGGCGTCGATGTCAACGACAAGCCCTACCTGCGCGTGCTGACCGACGGGCGCGTCGCTGTCAGCCTGCCGTCCCTCAACCGCGTGCGGCTCTACAGCCCGGCAGGCGAGCCGCTCGGCGAGCTGAGCGCCGGCAGCGAACCCCTGTCCCGCCCCTACGGGATGGTCGAAATCCCCGGTGGTAAGCTCTGGGTGGTCGAAGGTGGCGCGGCCCGCGTCCGCCAGTTCGACCTCTCCCGCTGACCCGAAAGGCCTCGTCGTGCTCCGTTCCCTCCGCTTCTGGGTGAGCTTCGCTGTCAGCGCCGTCCTCATCGCGCTCTTCCTCCGCGCCACGCACCCCCGCGAGCTCGGCGCCGCCCTTTCTGATGCCGATTACCGCTGGCTCATCCCCGGCACCGCCGTCCTCTTCGTGGCCATCACGGCGCGCTGCATCCGCTGGTCGGTCCTCATGCGGCCGGTCGCGGCGATGAGCCCGGCCCGCCTCTTTCCCTACGCGATCATCGGCTACATGGCCAACAACCTCCTGCCTGCCCGCGCCGGCGAACTGGTCCGCGCCTACGTCCTCGGCGAACGCGAGCGCGTCTCCACAGTCGGCACCTTCGGCACCATCGCCGTCGAGCGGCTCTTCGATGGTTGCACCCTCGTGCTCATGCTGCTCGTCGCGGGTGCTCTCGTCGGCTTCGAAGATGGGCGCCTCCGCGCCATCGCCGCAGCCTCGACGCTGCTCTTCCTCGCCGCCGTTATCGGCTTCTACGTCCTCACCCTGCGCGAAGAACGTGCCCTCCGCATCATCCATCGTCTGCTCGCCTGGCTGCCGGACCGCTTCGAACCCCGCCTCGAGGGCGTCGCCGAAAACCTGGTCCGGAGCCTCCGGTCTGTCCACCAGCCCGGGCCGCTCGCCCTGGTTGCGCTTTTTAGCGTCCTCGCCTGGACCATCGAGGCCGGCGCTTACGCCGTTATCGGCCTGGGCTTCGATATGGACGTGTCGTTCGCCCATTACTGCCTGCTCCTCGCGGCCGCCAACCTCGCCATCATCATTCCCACCTTTTTCGGGGGCACCGGGCCGTTCGAATGGGCCGCCCGCCTGGTCCTCGTCGCCGCCAGCGTCGACCCCGCGGTAGCCAGCGCCTACTCGGTGGTGGCCCACGGCGTCATCCTCGTTCCCACCACCGTTCTCGGCCTCATCCTGCTCTGGAGCTTCGGCCTCTCCTTCCGCCGCATCTCCCGGGTCGAGGTCGAGGAGCAGGGGCTGATGCCGTGAGGGCTGCCATCGTAGGAGCCGGAGTCGCCGGGCTCGCCGCCGCCCGCGTCCTCCGCGAACGCGGTCACGAGGTCACCATCTTCGAGGGCCGCCACGAGGTCGGCGGGCAGGTGGTCACCTTCCCGGTCGGCGGCGAAGAGCTCGAGTGCTTCTACCACCACATCTTCACCAGCGACACCACCGTCATCCGCTACATCGAAGAGCTCGGGCTCGGGCCCCACTTGCGCTGGATCGAACCGCGCAACGCCCACTTCGTCCGCGGGCGGATGTACCCCTTCGTCACCCCGCTCGACCTGCTCCGCTTCACCGCCATCCCGCTGGCCAGCCGCATCCGCCTCGGCCTCGCCGCCCTCTGGCTCCGCCGCCGCGCCGATGGCGTCGAGCGCTATGAAGGCGTCACCGCCCGCGAATGGATGCTCCGCGCCGTCGGTCAGCGCGCCTTCGATGCCTTCTGGGGCCCGCTGCTGAAGGGCAAATTTGCCGACCAGGCCGACCAGGTCGGGATGGTCTGGCTCTGGAACAAGATCTATCTCCGCTTCTCCTCACGGAAAGGCGGCTCCTCCAAAGAACTGCTGGGGTACCTGGAGGGCAGCTTTAAGCGCTACTACCGCGCCCTCGCCGACCGCCTGGAGGCGCAAGGGGTCGCTATCCACCTCTCGACGCCGGTCGAAGCGATCGTGCACGAGGCCGGTCAGGTGCACGGCCTCCGCGCCGGCGGGTCCTACCACGAATTCGACGCCGTGCTGATGACGACGCCGAACGTCATCACCCTCAAGATCTGCCCCGACCTGCCGCCTTCGTACCGCGACATCCTCGAGCGCGTCCGCTACCAGTGGGCCACCTGCCTGGTCCTCGCCCTCGACCGCCCGCTCACGCCCTACTACTGGCTCTCCATCGGCGATGACCTCCCCTTCGTCGCGTGCATCGAGCACACGAACTTCATGCCCCCCGAGCGGTACGGCGGGAACCACATCGTTTACCTCTCCAACTACACCTCTCCCGGTCACCCCGTGCTCCAGATGGACGCTGACCAGGTGTTCGAGTACTACCTCAGCGGTATTCGCCGCCTCAATCCCGCCTTCGACCCCTCGTGGGTGCGCGACCGCTGGTTTTTCAAGGACCCGGGCGGGCAACCGGTGATCACCACCCACTACTCGCGCTCCATCCCGCCGATGCAGACCGGGATCGCCGGCCTGTACCTCGCGAACACGACGCAGGTCTACCCCGAAGACCGCGGCCAGAACTACAGCCTGCTGCTCGGAGAGAAGGCGGCGGGGCTCATGGACGAGGACTGGCGCGCCCTCGTGGCCCGCCTCGGCGTCGGCATTTAGGCCGCCACTGGCGGGTCGGCGCGGGGTGGGCGCCGCCATAGGCCGTGGCCCGCCCATCCGCTATAGTGTGCTCAATTTCACAAGCGAGGACCCCGCGCATGGCCGCTGAACCCGGTGTCCAGGAGCTCCGAGAACTCGTCGCTGAATTCCAGCCCGGGCGCGGGCACGTCATGCCCGCTTTGCATAAAGTCCAGCAAACCTACGGCTGGATTCCCCGAACCGCCATCGAGGTCATCGCCCGCCAGCTCAACACCACCCCGGCGCTCATCTACGGCGCCGTTACCTTCTACTCCGATTTCCGCACCCACCCGCCCGCCCAGCACGAAATCGCCTGGTGCTGCGGCCCGGCCTGCCGCCTCCGCGGCGGTGAAGCCATCCGCGAGGCGATCGAAGAGGAGCTCGGGATCGCCCTCAACGAACAAACCCCCGACCACCGCTTCGGCCTCCACGTCGGGCAGTGCAACGGCACCTGCCACGAAGCCCCGCAAATCTGGGTCGATGGCCGCGTCCGCGGCAACCTCACGCCCGAATCCGCTCGCGAACTGATCCGCTCCCTGGGAGACCGCGCATGAACGCACGCCTCGAACAGCTCATCGCCCGGGCAAAGGCGAAGTGGCAGGCCGAACAGTCCAGCGGGCGCGTCCGCATCCGCGTCACGCTCGACACCTCCTCCATCGCTCGCGGCGCCGAGGAGACGCTCGCCCGCCTGCGCGAGGCGGCTGCCAACCGCACCATCGATGCCGACGTCGAGATCACCGGCTCCTGGGGCTTCTGCTGGCTCGAACCCTGCGTCTCCGTGCGCTCCGCAGCCGGCACCCAGGCCATCCTCTACGGCAACGTCACCCCCGACCGGGTCGATGACCTGATCGCCGCCATCGCCCAGGGCCGCGACCTGCCAGAGCTCGCCCTCGGCGTCATCGAGGGGAACGCCACTCCCGAGATCCCGCTCCTCGAAGACCATCCCTTCATGAAGGGCCAGGTGCGCCGCCTGATGGCCAACCTCGGTCGCACCAACCCCGAAGACATCGACCACTACCTCGCGCACGGCGGCTACGAAGGCTTCGGCAAGGCCCTCGAAATGGAGCCCGAGGCAATCATCAAGGAGGTCCTCGATTCCGGCCTTGGCGGCCGCGGCGGCGGCGGCTTCCCCACCGGGCGAAAATGGGACTTCCTCCGCAACGCCACCGCCTCCCCGCGCTACCTCATCTGCAACGCCGACGAAGGCGACCCTGGCGCCTGGGTCAACCGCATCCTCATGGAAGGCGACCCTCACCTGATCATCGAAGGCATGCTCATCGCCGCCCTCGCCACCCACGCCGACGAGGGCTACATCTACATCCGCTACGAATACCCGCTCGCCTTCACCCGGATGAAGAAGGCGGTCGACCAGGCCTACGAGCGCGGCCTCCTCGGGAAAGACATCCTCGGCACCGGCCGAAACTTCGAGCTCATCGTCTTCCTTGGGGCGGGCGCCTACGTCTGCGGCGAAGAGACCGGCCTCATCAACTCCATCGATGGCTACCGCGGCATGCCGCGCATCAAGCCGCCGTTCCCCGCCCAGGCCGGCCTCTGGAACCGCCCGACGAACGTCAACAACGTCGAGTCCTATGCCAACGCCCCGCTCATCCTGCGCAACGGCGCGGCCTGGTGGAGCTCCGTCTCCGACGCCAAGGAAAAGGGCACCAAGATGTTCACCTTCTCCGGCCACGTCAAGCAGGCCGGCTGCATCGAAATCCCCTTCGGCCCGAAGGTCCGCACCCTCCTCGAACAGTACGCCGGCGGACTCAGCGGCGACCTCCCCCTCAAGGGCTTCCAGCCAGGCGGTCCGCTCTCCGGCGTCCTCCCCGCCTCCGATATCGACCTACCCCTCACCCTCGACCCCTACCGCGAGCGCGGCATGTTCCTCGGCTCCGGCGGCGTGGTCTTTTTCGACCAGTCCGCCTGCATCGTCGACCTCTGCCTGTTCTTCCTCGGGTTCTGCGAGGACGAATCCTGCGGGCGCTGCACCACCTGCCACGGCGGTACCCAGCGCGCCGTCGAAATCCTCCGCCGGATCGCCGCGGGCGGCGGCCGCGATGCCGACCTCGAGAACTTCGAGCAACTCATCTCCACCCTCGTCTGGTCGAACTGCCTCCACGGCCAGTTCTCCATGACGAGCATCAAGACCTCCCTCAAGACGTTCCGGGACGAATACGTGGAGCACATCGTGGACAAGGTCTGCCGCGCCGGCGTCTGCCGGGGCCTCATGCCCGGGCGCTGGGCCCGCCGACCGGCAGCTCCGCAGCCTGTCGCCGCCGACTGACAGGCACGCACATCCGTTCGCCCCTACAATGGTCTATCCCCCGGCGCGGGGCTGGAGCCGCGACGCGTGTCGACGCCCATCAGGCAGCAGTACCTCGAACTCCGGAAACGCTACCCGGGCACCATCCTCTTCTTCCGTCTCGGCGATTTCTACGAGACATTCGATGACGACGCCAAACTCGTCGCCGAGGAACTCCAGATAACCCTGACCTCCAAGCCGATGGGCAAGGACTTGCGCGTCCCGCTCGCCGGTGTCCCACACCACAGCATCGATACCCACGTCGCCCGGCTGGTCGCCCGCGGCTACCGCGTCGCCATCTGCGAGCAGCTCGCCGACCCTTCCGAAGTCAAGGGCCTAGTCCCGCGCGACGTTGTCCGCATCGTCACGGCAGGCACCGTCACCTCCGAGGCGTCGCTCGAAGCTGGCTGCCCGAACTACCTCGGTGCCTTCACCCGCCGCGGTGATCACACGGCCCTCGCCCTCGCCGACATCACCACCGGCGAAGTGCGCATCGTCCCGGGCGACGAAGCCGCGCTCGAACTTGGCCGCTCGCCGGTCGCGGAGCTCCTGGTGGAAGACCAGGCCGACGCCGTCGATGCCCGGGTGCCGGTTGTCCTTCGTCCCCTGCTCAGCGAGGTCGCCATCGATGCCGAGATCGCCCGGCAGTTTGGCGAACAGGCGCGCGATGCGCTCGTGCCCGGACCCGCCGCCGCGGCCGCGCTGGCCCACATCCTGGTCTACCTGCGCGAAACCTTCCCGGCGGCACTGGGCGCCCTCCAGCGCGTTCGCGCCGACGACGCCTCCGGCGCCCTCCTCATCGATGCGCGCACCCTCAGGAACCTCGATGTCTTCCCGGCCCCGGGACAGGCCTCTTCGCTGCTGGCTGTCATCAATCGCTGCCGCACCCCCATGGGCACCCGCCTGCTGCGGTACTGGCTCTCCCACCCGTTGCGCGACCCCGGCGCCCTTGCCGCACGCCACGACGCGGTCGCATGGTCAGTCGCCCACCCGATCGAGCGCGAGCAGGCGGAGGCCGTCCTCCGCGGGCTGCCCGACCTCGGCCGGCTGGCCGGAAAAGTGGGCGCCCGAACGGTCACCCCGCGCGACCTCGCTTCGCTGCGAGACGGGCTGCGCCGCTGCCTCGACCTCGGCGCCCGCCTCGCCCCGAACGGGGAGCTGCCCGCGTTGCTCGCCGGGTCGCTGGAAGCGCTGGCCCGGGCCGCCGGGCCCCTCGCCACCCTCAATGCCGCCCTCGCCGAGGACCCGCCTGCCTCGTTCGACGAGGGCGGCGTCATCCGCCCCGGCTTCAGCCCCGAAATCGACTCGCTCCACGCGCTCACCCGCGATGCCCGCGCCTACCTCCTCGGCCTCGAGCGCCTCGAACGCGAGCGCACCGGCATCAAGTCGCTCAAAGTCGGACATAACAAGGTCTTCGGTTATTACATCGAGGTCAGTGCGGCCAACGCCGCCCTCGTCCCGCCGCATTACCAGCGCCGCCAGACGCTCGTCGGTGCGGAGCGCTACGTGACCGAGGAGCTCAAGGAGCACGAGTCCCGCCTCGTGGGGGCCCGCGACCGCCTCGTGGAGCTCGAGCGTCAGGCGTTCGCCGGCCTGCTCGAATCGCTGGCAGCCGACCTCGCAGGTCTCCAGGCCATCGCCGAATCGGTCGCCCTCGTCGACCTGGTCCTTGGTCTCGGCGAGGTGGCTGCCGAGCGCGGATACACCCGCCCCGTCTTCACCGATGGCGATGTCGTCATCCGCGAGGGCCGCCACCCGGTGGTCGAAGTCGCAGTCGGGCCCGGGCGCTTCGTCCCGAACGATTGCATCCTCGGCGACGACACCCAGGTGCTCATCATCACCGGGCCAAACATGAGCGGGAAATCCACCTTCCTCCGCCAGGTGGCGCTCATCGCCTTGCTCGCCCAGGCCGGCTCCTTCGTGCCCGCGGCCGAGGCCCGCCTGCCGCTGTTCGACCGCATCTTCTCGCGCATCGGCGCCCACGACGACCTCGCCGCCGGCCAGAGCACCTTCATGGTCGAAATGGTCGAAACCGCCCAGATCCTCCACCGGGCCACGCCGTGCTCTCTCGTCATCCTCGACGAGGTCGGCCGGGGCACCTCCACCTTCGACGGGATGGCCATCGCCCGGGCGGTGATCGAATTCCTCCACAACCGCAAGGAGGTCGCCGCGCGCACGCTCTTCGCGACCCACTACCACGAGCTGACGGCCCTCGAAGACATCCTCCCGCGCGTGCGCAACGCCCATGTCGCCGTTCGCGAAGAGGGCAGCGAGGTCGTCTTCGAGCACCGCATCGTGCCCGGACCGAGCGACCGCAGCTACGGTATCCACGTCGCCCGGCTGGCGGGTCTGCCGCGCGCCGTCATCGCCCGTGCCGAGCACCTCCTCGCTGAGTTTGAATCCGGACGCCCGAAGACCACCCGCCGCAATGGCCGCGAGACACAGCTGGCGCTGCAGCCGCCGCTCTTCGCCGGTCCGTCCCCGGTCGAAGAGGAGCTGGCCCGCCTCGATATCGACAGCATGACCCCCATGGAAGCGATCCAGAAACTCTACGAGCTCCGCGCGCGTGTTCGCTCCGGGAGCCAGGTGCCGTGAGCGCCGCTGCCCGGGCGCCGGTCATTCGGGTCCTCCCGCCGGAGGTTACGTCCCGCATCGCCGCGGGCGAGGTTGTCGAACGCCCGGTCTCGGTCGTGCGCGAACTGCTCGATAACGCCATCGACGCAGGCGCCACGCGCATCGCGCTGGCCTTCGACGACGGCGGCATCACCCGCATCGAAGTGGTCGACGACGGACACGGCATCCCGCCGGGCGACGTTGAGCTCGCCTTCGAGCGCCACGCCACCTCGAAAATCGCTACGGCCGAGGACCTCCGCCGCGTGCACACGCTCGGCTTTCGCGGCGAGGCGCTGCCCTCGATCGCCGCAGCCGCGGACATCGAAATCCTGACCCGTGCCGCGGGCGAGCCGGTGGGCGTCTTCCTCGCGCTGGTCGAAGGCCGACCCGTGCGCCGAACCTCCCGGCCGGCCCCGCAGGGCACCACCATCACCGTCCGCGACCTCTTCGCGCGCATCCCGGCCCGCCGACAGTTCCTCGGCACGCCCGCCGCCGAGGCGCGCACCATCACTACCCTCGCAATTCACTACGCGCTCGCCTACCCCGGTATCGCGTTCCATGTGGTCTCCGGCGGACGCCGCATCCTCTCCACCAGCGGCGATGACGACATGCGCCACGCGTTTGCCGCGATCTACGGCGCCGATGCGGCCCGCGCCATGCTCGACGTGGTCCACGGCGAGGGCGACGTCGAAGTGACCGGCCTCGCCGGCCCCCCGACCCTCCACCGCGGCAACCGGGGCGCTATCTCGATCTTCGTCAACGGCCGCTGGGTGCAGAGCCGGCCGCTGCTCTTCGCCGTCACCGAGGCCTACCAGTCGCAGCTCCCCGGGGGCCGCTTCCCGCTCGCCGCCCTGCACCTCCGCCTCCCCGAGAGCGACGTCGATGTCAACGTCCACCCGGCCAAGGCCGAGGTCCGCTTCCGAGATGAGCGCCTGGTTGCCCGGGCCGTCCGCCATGCCGTCCGGGCGGCCCTCGAAGCAGCCCTCCCCGCAGCCTGGGCCCCTCCCCCGCCGTCCGATGCGTTTCAGGAGACCCCGCCGCCTGCGGCGCCCCCCGCCAGCGTGCCCCCGGCCTCGCCTCACGCACTGGCCGCGGCGCCGGTGCCTACCCAGGGGGTGCTCGCACTGACCCGGCCCCTCCGCCCGCACCCGTCCCCGGTCGCGGCTCCCCCGGCCCCCCACCGCGATGTCCTCCCCCTGCTGCGCGTCGTCGGCCAGCTGAACGCCACCTACATCGTGGCCGAGGGCCCGGGCGGCATGTACCTCGTCGACCAGCACGCCGCCCACGAGCGGGTGGTGTACGACCGCCTCCTCGCCCGGGTCGAAGCGGGAGATCTGCCCGGCGTGCAGCCGCTGCTCGAGCCGCTGCTCATCGAGCTCGACCCCGCGCTCGTGGCGGTCGCGGAGGCGCAGGCGCCCGACCTGGCGCGGCTTGGCCTCGTGCTCGAACCGTTTGGCCCCGGCAGCCTGCTGCTCCGGCAGGTGCCCCCAGGCTTCCGCGCGGACGACCCCGTGGGAGCCGTCCGCGGCGTCCTCGAGGCGATCGAGCGGGACGACCGCGTCCCCGCCGGCTTCGGCCGCACCCTGGCCACCATCGCCTGCCACAGCAGCGTCCGCGCCGGCATGGCGCTCTCCCGCGAAGAGATGGCCCGCCTGCTCGAGGACCTGGCAGCCAGCGCCACCCCGCGGACCTGCCCCCACGGCCGGCCAACGCTCATCCACCTCGGCACCGAGGCGATCGAGCGCCAGTTCGGCCGTCGGTAGGTTCGGCCTCTCAGCCCCCGAGCGCCTGCACGGCCGGGATGGGCCGCGAGCTGGTCCGGTACTGGCGCTTCCCCTCTTCGAGCAGGTCCCCGCCGTAGCAATCGTTCACCACGATCGCCGGGAAGCCCTCCACTTCGAGCCGGCGAATCGCCTCGGTCCCGAGGTCTTCAAAGGCCACCACCTCCGCCGACTTGATGTGTCGATTGAGCAGCGCTCCCGTGCCACCGACGGCGATGCAGTAGACTGCGTGGTGCTGCCGAATCGCTTCCCGCACGGCAGGCGAACGTCCGCCCTTGCCGATGATGCCTTTGACCCCCGCCTCGAGCATTGCCGGCGTGTACGGGTCGAGCCGCATTGCGGTCGTCGGACCAGCCGAACCGATGACCATGCCCGGGCGCGGCGGGGTCGGCCCTACGTAGTAGATCACCTGCCCGCGCAGGTCGATGGGCAGCGGCTCACCTCGCTTCATCAGTTCGATGAGCCGCTTATGCGCGGCATCGCGGGCCGTGTAGATTACGCCGCTGAACGTTACGTGCATGCCGATCCGCAGGCCATCGATGACGTCGTCGGTCAGCGGCGTCGTCAGGGCAAGGCTCTCAGCCATGGGTTTCCTCCGGGGCGGCGTTCCCGCCAAGTGATTTCGCAAACAGGATGAAGTGCGCGGGCGCCTTGAGCTCGTGCTGGTGCTCGGGCGGCCAGGGCCGGGTCCCGCAGGCCCGATAGCCGAGCCGCTCGTAATACCGGGGCAGTTCCGACCGCGGGCTGGCGATTTCCAGCGTCATGGTTGCTGCGCCGCGTTCCCGACACCACCGCTCTGCCGCTTCGATCAGCGTCCTCCCGAGGCCGACCCCCTGCCGTCCCGGGGCAACCGCCAGCATGCCGAAGTGCCCGACCTCGCCTTCGACGCCGACGCGCACCACCCCGGCGATGCTGCCGTCCTCTTCGCGCGCCACGAGGAAAGTTTCCCGCTCCAGGAGCCGCCGGACCTCTTCGACGGTCGTCCGGTCGCACGCCTTGAAAAAGTCCTCCACCCGGTAAGCGAGGTTGATGACCGCTGCCATCGCTTCAGCGTCCCCCGGTTGCGCCGGCTCGATGCGAGTCGTCATAACGGCTTCACCATCTCGACGTACACGTGGGGAACGAGGAAGTCCCAGTGCCCGGCAGGGTGCGCCAGCTCGTGCACCACGCGGTAGCCGAGCCGCTCGTAGTACGGGACCAGCCCGAACTCCCTCACCGTGCCCAGCGCGACCGCCCGGTACCCCTCGTCCCGTGCAAGCTTCTCCGCGAATGCCACCATCGCCCGGCCATGCCCGCGGTTCATCAATTCCGGCTCCACCGCCGCCATGCCGAAGTAAAGCGCCCCTGCCCACGGGTGGTCCGGCGCGGGCTGGCCCGGAGCGGGCCGGGGTGTGCCTGCCGGACCGAGCATGTCGGGCTCGACGAACCGCTCGGCCTTCGCGATCAGCGCGCTCGCCACCAGGCGGCCGTCGCCTTCGATAACGATGAACTGGGCTCCCGGCCCGGCCTCCGCGAGCAGCTCGGAGGGGGTGGTCCGTTGGCCGGCGAACAGGTGCGGATAGGTCCCGTAGGCGCGGTTCACGAGGGCCGCGATCGCCTCAGCGTCGGCCTCCTCCGCGCGAACGAGCCGTAGCTGCCCGGCCAGCGGCATTCAGATCACCGCCTGCTTCGTCCGCGCGCTGTGGCACTGGATGTTCACCGCCACGGGCAGAGCGGTGATGTGGGTCGGGTAGGTCTCGACGAATACGTCCAGCGCGGTGGTCGAACCCCCCACCGCCTGCGGGCCCACCCCGAGCTCATTCACCGCCTGCAGGATCTCCTGCTCCAGCTCCGCCACTTCCGGGTCGGGGCTGCGCTCGCCGATCTTGCGGAAGAGGGCGTGCTTGGCCATCGTCATCGCCTTCTCGGCCGTCCCCCCGACGCCGACGCCAATGACCAGCGGCGGGCAGGGGTTACCGCCCGACATGTCGACCGTCTCGCAGACAAAATCGATCACCGCCTGCTTGCCCATGCCCGGCAGGAAGTTTTGGTAGCGCGACATGTTTTCGCAGCCGCCGCCCTTCGGCATGAAGAGAATCTTCAGGCGGTCGCCGGGCACGATTTCCGTGTGGATCACCCCGGGCGTGTTGTCGCCCGTGTTGACCCGTGCGCTGAACGGCCGGGCCGCGATCGACTTCCGCAGGTACCCTTCGCTGTATCCCCGGCGAATGCCCTCGTTGACCGCGTCAATCACATAGCCGCCGGTAATGTGGACGTCCTGCCCAATTTCCAGGATCACCACCGCCGTGCCGGTATCCTGGCAGAGGGGCAGCATTCGCTCCCGCGCAACCTGCGCGTTCTCGAGAATCTCATCGATGATTTGGACCGCCAGCGGTGACCGCTCCCGTTCCCGCGCGTTCCGGATGGCGTTTTCCACGTCCTCGGGCAGGAAGTGCGTCGCCTCGATTGCGAGGCGCGCGACCGTCTCCGTAATCTGCTCGGCAGGTATCTCTCTCATGTGCATCCCGTGGCTGTGATGCACAGAGCGTAGCAGCCCGGGGCGGCTCGTTCCTCAGGCCGAGCGGTCGAGCAGGCGGCCCACGCTGGGGTCGAGCAGCCGGACGACCTCCTCCTGCATTTCGGCGGCCGCCTTCACCGCCCGGACGGCGGCCTGGAATGCGACGCGCCCGGCGATGCCCTCCACCGGGTCAGCCGGCACCGAGGTTGGGGCCAGGGCACTCAACAGGTTCATGCCGCCAGTGTGCCACCCCCGGGCCCGGAGGCCGGTGACAGTCCAGTGAACGCGAGGGGACAGGTGCGGCGACCGCAGTTTCTCCGCTCAGCGCCCCTTGAACACGGGCTCTCGCTTCTCCAGGAAGGAGCGCCTGCCTTCCTCCGCGTCCTCCGTCTGGTGCGTAATCTGCTGCAGGAACTGTTCGAGCTCGATCTGCTCATCCAGCCCTCGGGTGGCGCCTTCCTGCACCAGCCGCTTCATCAGCTCGATCGCGACCGATGGCCCCCGGGCGATGCTCCCGGCCAGCGCGGCGGTCGCGGCCGGCAGCTCCTCGTCCGGCACCACCTGGCTCACGAGCCCGATCCGTTCGGCTTCCCGCGCATCGACCATCTCGCCGGTGAAGAGCATCCGGTACGCCCGCTCGGTGCCCACGAGCCGCGGCAGCAGCCACGTCGCGCCGGTGTCCGCCACAATCGCCCGCTTCACGAAGATCGCGCTGAACTTCGCCGATTCGGCAGCGATGCGGATGTCGCAGGCCATCGCCAGCGAGAACCCGGCCCCTACGCACGGGCCGTTCACCGCCGCGATCGTCGGCTTGCGGCAGTGGTACACCTGCGCCGTTGCGAGGTAGCGCGAGCGCAGCATGCCCGCCCGGCCGGGGAACGGCCGCTCCGGCCAGTCCTTCTCCTGGCTCGCCGTCGTCAGGTCGGTGCCGGCGCAGAATCCCCGCCCGGCGCCCGTGAAGACCACTACCTTCACCGCGTCGTCCGCCTCCGCCATCGCCACCGCATTCTCGATCTCGGCCCACGAGCCCCACGAGAGCGCGTTGAGCTTCTCCGGCTTGTTCAGGGTGATCTTCGCCACCCCGTCATGCACCGAATACAGGATGTCCCGGAACTGCATTGCCACGTCTCCTTGCTGTCGTGCCCGAAGCCTACCCGTTCGCGCCCCTCACCGCACCCGCCTGCTCCCCGGCGCTATACTGCCGGACAGCCCGTTCCGCAGGTTCGAACCATGCTCTTCCGCGACTCCCCCGAGCACGCCGCCTTCCGCGCCGAGGTCCGCGCGTTCCTCGATGCCGAACTCCCCCGCGACGCCTGGGACATGCGCAACGACCGGGAGGAGATGACGCCGGATGAGAAAGCATTTACCCGCCAGTTCCGCAAGAAACTGGCCGAACGCGGCTGGCTCACGATGGGCTGGCCCCGCGAATTCGGTGGTGCCGGTGCCTCCTACATGACCCAAACCGTCTACATGGAAGAGATGAGCGCTGCGGGAGCGCCCGGCGCCTACGACCAGGGCGTCTGGCTCGCCGGGCCCGCCCTGATGATGCACGGCACGCCCGAGCAGCAGCAGCGCTGGCTCCCCGGCATGCGCTCCGCCGAGGACCACTGGTGCCAGCTCTTCTCCGAACCCGGTGCCGGCTCCGACCTCGCCTCGCTCCAGACCCGCGCTCTCCGCGACGGCGACGAGTACGTCATCAACGGCCAGAAAATCTGGACCAGCGGGGCCCAGGAAGCCGACTGGGGCATCCTCCTCGCCCGGACCGACCCCGAAGCGCCGAAGCACCGCGGGATCAGCTACTTCATGGTCGATATGCGGCTGCCCGGCATCACGGTCAGGCCGCTCGTCAACCTCATGGGCAGCCACCATTTCTGCGAGGTCTTCTTCGATGACGTGCGTGTCCCCGCCGACTGCCTGGTCGGCGAGGAGAACCGCGGCTGGTATATCGCGACCACCACGCTCGACCAGGAGCGCAGCAGCATCAACCGCGTCGTCATGACGCGCAGCACCCTCTACGCCCTGATCGACTACGTCCGCGAAACGCCGCATCTCCGTCGCCGGGGCGAGCTGCGCCACGAGCTCGCCGAACGCTACCTCGAATTCGAAATTGGCCGCTGGCTCTGCTACCGCGTCGCCCAGATGCAGAGCGAGGGCAAGATTCCGAACGCCGAAGCCTCGGTCTCGAAGATTTTCGGCACCGAGCTCCAGCGCCAGATGGGCATCACCGGTCTGCGGATCCTTGGCCTGCCGGGCCAGCTGGAGCCCGGCTCGCCCTATGCCCCGCTGCGGGGCCGGGTCGAACGCTGGGCACTCGCCGCACCCAGCTACACCATCGCCGGCGGCACCAGCGAAGTAAACCGGAACATCATCGCCACCCGCGGGCTCGGCCTCCCGCGTGGGTGATGCTTGCGCGCACCCTGCCCGCATCCGATCCTCCCGGTAGCAGCATGTCGCAGAACACCTTCCGCACCGACGGCACCATCGACGCCTTCGACAATCGGTTCCCGGGCCGCGATTACGTCATCGAATTCATCGCCCCTGAGTTCACCAGCGTCTGCCCCATGACCGGGCAGCCCGATTTCGGCACCATCCGCGTCACCTACGTCCCCGACCAAAAGTGCATCGAGCTGCGCTCCTTCAAGTTCTACCTTCACGCCTTCCGCAACCGCGGCATCTTCTACGAGGACGTGGTCAACACCATCCTCGATGACATCGTCGCCGCCGTGCAGCCCCGGTCGGCCACCGTCACCGGCGAGTTCAATACCCGCGGAGGCATCTCGGCCCGTGTCACTGCTTCGTACCCGAACCGCCCAACCGACCCATGACAACCCTCATCCCGACCCCGCGGAGCCTCACGTACGCGGCTTTCGCTGGCCGCGGGAGGCCCGCGTGAACGTCAAACCGGACCCGGCCGGTTTCCCCCAGCGCCGCGCCTCGGACGTCTGCACCGTGACCGCCGCCCAGATGCGCGATGTTCAGCGCATCGCCCAGGAGGATTTCGGCCTCGATATCCTTCAGCTCACCGAAAATGCCGGCCGGAGCGCGGCCCAGCTGGCGTTCGCGATGCTCGGCGGACGCGGCAAAGGCCAGCGCGTCGTGGTCCTCGCGGGGGGCGGCAACAAGGGTGCCGCCGGGCTCGCTGCTATTCGCCATCTGGCCAACTGGGGCTGCCGCGTCGAGCCGGTCATCGGCGGCGTCGAAGAAGAGGTCTCCTTCACCGCCCGCCGCCAGATGCACATCCTCCGGCAGTCCGGCATCCTCCAGCCCGCTGACCTCGAATCCAGCGAGGTCACCCTCGAAGAGCAGCTCGCCGCTGCCGACCTCGTCATCGACGCGCTCGTCGGCTACGGCCTCGAAGGCCCGCCGGTGGGCGTTGCGGCTGCCGTCACCCGGCTCGCCATCGAATCGCGCCGACCGATCCTCGCCCTCGATATCCCCACCGGTGTCAATGCAACTACGGGCGAAGTCAGCTCGCCGGCCATCCGCGCTGTTACCACGCTGATGCTTGATTTGCCCAAGCGCGGCTGCCTCGAATCCCAGGCCCGCGGCATGGTTGGCGAGCTCTTCCTGGCCGATATCGGCATCCCCCTCAGTGTCCACCAGCGCCTGGGCCTGCCTGTCCGCGACATCTTCGCCGAGGGGCCGATCATTCGCCTCCGCCGTTAGCGCCATCCCCCGTGCGCTCGCGGCTTTGTCCGCCATCGGAGCCCGTGCTATAGTCACCGGCGGTCCTTAGGGACGAATTTCACAAACGGCCCCGACGTTGCTGTACGAATACGGACACATCGGCATCCTGGTCATCATCGCCCTCATCTTCCCGCTGGGCGCGGTGGTGACGTCGTGGGCGCTGCAGTACGTCCGCATCCGCCCGAAATTCCGCCCCGACCGTGTCCGCGATGACACCTACGAGTGCGGCCTGCGCACCGAAGGCCCCAGCCTCGTCCAGTTCAACTTCCGCTACTACTACATCGCGCTGCTCTTCGTTCTGCTCGATGTGGAAATCATCTTCCTCTTCCCGTGGGCCCTCGTCTTCGATCAGGTCGGCTGGGTGGGCTACGGGAAGGGCCTGCTCTTCATCGGCACCTTCGTCGTCGGCGGCATCTACGCCTGGCGCAAACGAGCCCTGGAGTGGCGCCTGTGACCCGCGAACTCTCCGGCCCCGAAGTCGCGCAGCTTGCTGAAGCGCTCGTCCCCGGCAGCGTCGACCGCACCACCCCCGGCGCCTGCTACCTCAGGCCCGAAAAGCTGGTCGAAACCCTGCACGCCCTGCGCGATGACCCCGAAGCGAACCTCGTCCACCTCACCAACCTCTGCGGCGTCGACTACTGGGACCACTTCGAGGTCGTCTACCACATCCAATCGTTCGAGAAGAACCACATCGCCTGCTTCAAGGTCGAAGCCTGGGACCGCGAAAAGCCGGAAGTCCCAAGCGTCACGCCGGTCTACCACGGCGCCTGGATGCAGGAGTGCGAAGCGTACGACCTCCTCGGCATCCGCTTCACCGGCCATCCGAACCTCTACCGGATCCTCCTCTGGGAGGGCTACCCCGGGTGGCCCCTGCGCAAGGACTTCCTCGCCATGCCCGGCGGCCTGCAGCCAGGCCTCGGGGAGTTTGCCGGCGTCGCTCGCCGGCAGGAGCCGCCCGTGAAGGTGATCGAATGACCGGCGTCGTCAAGTCCGAACCGTTCGTCATCAATATCGGACCCCAGCACCCGTCCACCCACGGTGTGTTTCGCATCAAGGCCACCGTCGATGGCGAGAAGGTCATCGATGCCGAGATGGTGATGGGCTACCTCCACCGCTCGATGGAGAAGCTCGCCGAAGAGCGCACCTACACCCAGAACATCCCCTTCACCGACCGCACCGACTACCTCAGCAGCATGTCGAACAACCTCGGCTACTGCCTTGCGGTCGAGAAGCTCGCCGGCATCGAGGTCCCTCCCCGGGGCAACGCCATCCGCGTCATCATGGCCGAGCTGCAGCGCCTCGCCAGCCACTGCATGGCGGTCGGTGCCTTCGCCAACGATACCGGCGCCTGGCAAACCCCCGTCATGTGGGCGTTCCGCGAGCGCGAAAAGATCCTCGATATCTTCGAGGTGACCTCCGGGGCGCGCCTGACCTGCAACTACATGCGCATTGGCGGTGTCGCCTTCGACCTGCGCCCACAGTTCGAACCGATGGTGCGCCGCATCCTCCGCGAGTTTCCGCCCTTCATCGATGAGATGGAGGGGCTCCTCTCGAATAACGAGATCTTCATCGCGCGCACCAAAGGCGTCGGGGTCCTTACGCCGGAGATGGCCACCAATGCCTCGCTCTCCGGCCCCATGCTCCGCGGCAGCGGCATCGCCTGGGACATTCGCAAAGCCGACCCGTACTGCGGCTACGAGCAGTACGACTTCGATATCCCCATCGGGTACAACGGCGATAGCTACGACCGCTTCATCGTCCGTCTCGAGGAGATGCGCCAGAGCCTGCGCATCATCGAGCAGGCGCTCGATGGCCTCCCCGGCGGCCCGTTCCGCACCGAAGTGCCCCTCGCGCTCCGGCCGCCGAAGGGCGAGGCGTACGCGCGCATCGAGAGCCCCCGCGGCGAGCTCGGCTACTACCTGGTGAGCGACGAGGGCCCCTCGCCATATCGCTTCCACATTCGCCCGCCCTCGTTCATCAACCTCTCGGCGCTGAAGGAGATGACCGTCGGCGGCACACTCGCCGACGCCATCGTCGTCCTCGGTTCGATCGATATCGTCGTGGGGGAGATCGACCGGTGAGCCTGCTCCTCTCGTCCGGCAACTGGTACGACCTGCGCGACCTCGGAAACCTGTCAGGCGCGCTGCTTGACGCGCTCGATGAGGTCGTCCCCTTCGGTGTCGTGTATGTGGTGGCGGCGCTAATCGGGTTCGTCGCCAGTTTCCTTCTCTTCGTCCTCCCCTCCCAGCTGTTCGTCGGCGTCTATGGCGAACGGCGCATCATCGGACGCATGCAGTCCCGCCTGGGCCCGAACCGCGTTGGCCCCTTCGGCCTGCTCCAGCCCATCGCTGACGCAATCAAGCTCATCCAGAAAGAAGCCCTGACCCCGACCGGCGCCGACCGCGCCGTGATGTACATCGCGCCCATCATCTTCGTGATGCCCGCGGTCCTCCTCTGGGCGGTCATCCCCTTCGGCGAGAACATGGTGATCGCCGATATCCCGGTCGGGTTGATGTACTTCCTGGCGGTTTCGGCGCTCCCGGTCATCGCGACCTTCATGGCCGGCTGGAGCGCGAACAACAAATACAGCCTGTTTGGCGCCATGCGCATCGTCTCCATGGCGATCAGCTACGAATCGCCGCTGGTGATTTCGCTGCTCGGGGCCGTCGTGATGACCGGCACCATCAGCCTCAGCGGCATGGTCCAGTGGGCCGATGAGTACACCATCTGGCTGGTGTTCGTTCAGCCCCTCGCGTTCGTTATTTACTTCATCTGCGTCAGCGCCGAGCTGAACCGCACCCCGGTCGACATCGCCGAAGCCGAATCGGAAATCGTTGCCGGCTACCTCACCGAGTACTCCGGCATGAAGTGGGGCCTCTTCTACGGCATGGATATCGGCTACGCGCTGGCGGCCTCGGCCTTCGCCGCCACCGTCTTCCTCGGCGGCTACACGTTCTTCGGCCTCGAGCAGTGGGTCCCGGGGTGGCTCCTGTTCATCGCCAAGGTCTATGCCATCTACTTCATCTTTATCTGGACGCGCGGCACCCTCCCGCGCCTGCGCGCCGACCAGCTGATGGCCTTCGCCTGGAAGTTCCTCCTGCCCCTCGGCGTCTTCAACCTGCTCGTGGTGACGACCGAGCGTATGGTCTGGGCGGAGCAGGATTACGCCGATGGTCTGATCTACCTGTTCGCAGTCGTCAACATCGCCGTCTCGGTCGCCCTCGCATATGCGTGGGCCCGCTTCAACGGCTACCGGCCTGAGCGCACGCCGACCCGGCCGCGGCTCGTGAAGCAGGCAGGCGGCTACATCCCCGTCGGAGACCAGCCCTGATGGACGGTTTCGGTCCGGCACTCGCTTTCTGGGTCCTCGCAGCCCTGACGCTCATTGCGGCGGGAGGCGTGATGGTCTCGCGCAACCTCCTGCACGCGGTGCTCTTTCTCGTCCTCACCTTCGTCGGCGTGGCAGGGTTCTTTGTCCTCCTCTCGGCCGATTTCATCGCCATGGCGCAGGTCATCATCTACGTAGGCGCTATCGCCGTGCTCGTCCTGTTCGCGGTGCTGCTCACCCCGCGGGCCGGCCGCGACAACGGCGAAACCCGCTGGGCCGCGCCCGGCATCCTGCTTTCGGTTTGCCTCGCCGCCATCTTCCTCTTCGTGATCCACGACACCGCCTGGAACACCAGCGCGGAGGCTCCCCAGGGCCTCGATGCCGCCGCACTCGGCCGGGCGCTCCTCACGACCTGGGTCGTGCCCTTCGAGATCGCCAGCGTGCTGCTCACGGCCGCCCTCGTTGGCGCCGTCATGCTGACTCGCAGCCCCGAAGAAGAAGCGGAGGACGCCCTCGCATGACCCCCGGCATCGAACACTTCCTGACCGTCGGCGCGCTCCTCTTCTGCCTTGGGCTCGCCATCGCCCTCAGCAAGCGCAATGCCGTTGGCGTCCTTATGGGTGTCGAGCTCATGCTCAACGCCGTCAACCTCACGCTCCTGACATTCTCGCGCTTCACGCCCGGCCCGAACCCTATCGCGGGCCACTCGTTCGTGGTCTTCGTGCTTACCGTGGCGGCTGCCGAGGCCGCCGTTGCCCTTGCCCTGGCTGTCGCCGTCTACCGCAACCGCGAGACCATCGACGTCGACCGCCTCAATCTCCTCAGGTCGTGACGCAGCATGTGGGTTGAATTCATGACGGTTCGTAACGCCTTCGCCGCCCAGACCTGGGCGGAGCTTTTCGCCGCCGAGGCCCTCTCTGTACGGATCATTCCGCCCATCGGCTACGGCGAAAAAGCTTCGCTCTTCGACGAGCGGACGCTCTACGTCCCAACCGGCAAGGCCCACGTCGCACGCGAAATCCTGAGGAAGATCTAGCCGATGCTGTTCCTCGCTGAGCCCGCCGCAGCCGGGACCCCAACCATCGACGAGGCCGTCCTCTGGGCGATCCTCATCTGTCCGCTTGTCGCCTGGGGGCTGATCGCGCTCTACCTCCGCCGCGTGCCGACCCTCGCCGGCTATGCCGCCATCCTCGGTATCGGCGCGGCCATGGTCCTCAGCTACATTACGCTCTTCAACGTGATCGACGCCGATGGCGGCGTCGCCGTCTACACCCACGAGTGGTTTACCGCCGGCGACCTCGTCGTGCCCATCGGCGTACGCGTCGATGGGCTCACCGCCGTGATGCTGGTGGTGGTCACCACCGTAGCCTTCCTCGTACAGGTCTACTCCACCGGCTACATGGCCGGCGACCCCGGCTACGGGCGCTACTTCGCCCACATGTGCCTGTTCACCACCTCGATGCTCGGGCTGGTGCTCGCCGACAACCTCTTCCAGATGTTCGTCTTCTGGGAGCTGGTCGGCCTCTGTTCCTACCTCCTGATCGGCTTCTGGTTCCACAAACCCAGCGCCGCCGCGGCAGCCAAGAAGGCGTTCATCGTGACCCGCATCGGCGACCTGGGCCTGCTGGCAGCGCTGCTGCTGGTGTGGACGCGCACCGGCACGTTCGATGTGACCGCCATCCAGGAGTGGGCCGCCTCGGGCGAAGCAAAGAGCACCATCGTCACCCTGTTCGCGCTCGGACTGTTCGCCGGGGCAGCCGGCAAGTCCGCCCAGTTCCCGCTCCACGTCTGGTTGCCAGACGCGATGGAAGGCCCGACCCCGGTCTCCGCGCTCATCCACGCCGCAACGATGGTTGCCGCCGGCGTCTACCTGGTCGCTCGGTTCTTCCCCGTGTTCGAAGCGTCGAGCGATGCCGCCACCGTGGTCGCCTGGATTGGCGCCGTCACCGCTCTCATCGCGGCGACCATCGCCCTCGTTCAGACCGACCTGAAGCGGGTCCTCGCCTACTCAACGGTCTCCCAGCTCGGCTACATGATGATGTCGCTGGGCGCCCTCGGGTATGTGGCTGCCATCTTCCACCTGTTCACCCACGCCTTCTTCAAGGCGCTCCTCTTCCTCGGCAGCGGCTCGGTCAACCACGCCACCAACACCTTCGACATGCGCAAGATGGGCGGCCTGCGCACGCACATGCCGGTGACCTACTGGACTTTCGTCATCGGCTCGCTCAGCCTTGCCGGCATCTTCCCGCTTGCCGGGTTCTGGTCGAAAGATGAAATCCTGCTGGATGCCTGGCGGCACGACCGGGCTCTGTGGGCCATCGGCGCCGCCGTCGCGTTCATGACCGCCTTCTACATGTTCCGGGCCATCTTTCTCACCTTCCACGGCACCTACAAGGGCGGCGAGCCGGTCGACCATCATGACCCCGACAATCACTTCCACGGCGACCCGGCCCACCCGCATGAATCCCCCTGGCCGATGAGGGCCCCGCTGCTCGTGCTGGCCATCCCATCGATTGCCGCCGGCTGGTTTGCCTACGACCACATGTTCAAGGACTTCATCGAGGCGGCGCTGCCCGAGGCCGGCCACCACGGCAGCACGTTCGAATGGGGCATCGCCATCTCCTCGACCATCATCGCCCTGGCCGGCATCGGGACCGCGTACGCCATCTACATTCGGCGCCTGGTGGACTCGGCATCCATCCGCGCCACCTTCGCGCCGTTCGCCCTCATCTTCGAACGGAAGTACTTCCTCGACGACCTCTACGAGACGGTCTTCGTCCGCAACATCTTCTATCGCGGCTGGTGCCGGCTGCTTGAGCAGCTCGACCGCTCGTTCGTTGATGGCATCGTCAACGGCGTCGGGCAGTTCGGACGCACGGCCAGCGACCGGCTCCGCGCGATCCAGGTCGGCGAGGTCCAGTCGTACGGCCTGGGCGTTGCTGCCGGCGTCATCGTCATCTTCGTTGCCGTCATCGTGGCGAACCCGCTCTAGGAGGAGACGGTGGAACTGAGCATCCTCATCTTCCTGCCTGCCGTCGCCGCTGGCCTCATCCTGCTCCTCCCGCAGCGGCTCGAGCAACACGCCCGGTGGGTGGCCCTCGCAGCCGCTCTGGCCATGCTCGCGCTCTCGCTCCAGGTCTTCTTCGCCTTCGACCGCGATGCGGGCGGCTACCAGTTCACGCAGCGCGCCACCTGGGTCGATATCGGGCAGTTCCGGCTGCAATACTTCGTCGGCGTTGACGGCCTCAGCCTCCCCCTCGTGGTGCTCACCACCTGCCTGACCGTCGCCTCCGTCCTCGTCTCGTTCAGCATCACGCACCGCCCCCGGGCCTACTTCGCCAGCCTCCTCCTCCTTGCCAGCTCGGTGGTCGGCGTGTTTGTCGCCCTCGATTTCATGCTCTTCTTCCTGTTCTGGGAGCTCGAACTCTTCCCGATGTACCTCCTCATCTCCATCTGGGGGTCGGGCCGGAAGGAGTATTCGGCCACCAAATTCGTGCTCTACACCATCGCTGGCTCGGCCTTCATGCTCATCGGCATCCTGGTCCTCGCCTTCGACGCCGGCACGTTCGATATCCAGCAGCTCGAGTCGGCGACCTTCCAGGACACGCTGCTCCCGCTCGGCTGGGTGTTCCTGTTCCTCTTCATCGGCTTCGCGGTCAAGCTTCCCATCGTCCCGCTCCACACCTGGTTGCCCGACGCCCATAGCGATGCGCCGACGGCGGTCTCCGTCATGCTGGCGGGCGTCCTCCTCAAGATGGGCGGCTACGGCATCATCCGGATGTGCGTCGGGCTGATGCCCGAGGTCGCCCATGATTGGGATGCCTGGCTCGCCGGGATCGGGGCCTTCTCGACCCTGTACGGCGGGTTCATCACCCTCCGACAGACCGACGTGAAGCGGCTCATCGCCTACTCCTCCGTCTCCCACATGGGCATCGTGCTGCTTGGCATCGGCGCCCTGGGCACAACCGGCCTGGTGGGGGCCACCTACCAGATGCTTGCCCACGGCCTCATCACCGGCCTCATGTTCGTGATGATTGGCCTCATGTACGAGCGCACCCACACCCGCGAAATCGCCCGCCTCGGCGGCCTCGCCCGACAGATGCCGCTCATCGCCACCGGCATGGTCTTCGCCGGCATGGCCTCGCTTGGGCTCCCGGCGCTGGCGGGCTTCATCGCTGAAGTGACGGTCTTCCTCGGCGCCTTCCAGCGCTTCGAATGGGCCGTGCTCGCCGCCATCTTCGGCGTCGTGCTCTCAGCCGGCTACATCCTCTGGATGCTCCAGCGCGTCATGTTCGGGCCCGTCCGCCACGAATGGGATGAACTGACCGACCAGCGCCACTGGTGGGAGCACACCGTCGTCGCCGGCCTCGCCGCTCTCGTCGTCCTCCTCGGGGTCTACCCGGCCCTCATGACTGACGTCATCGAACCGGCGATGACCACCCTCGTCGCAAGGTTGAACGCATGAACGGGATCGATGTCATTGGCCCCCAGCTCTCGGTCCTCATCGCCGCCGGCGTGGTCATCGTGGCCGATGCCCTGGTCCCATCCCAGCGCCGCGTCCTCCCGTTCCTCGCGCTCGCCGGCCTGGTCGTGTCCGCTCTCTGGACGACCTCGTGGGTCGGCCGCGGCGACTACCAGGAGGCCTTCGGCGGCACCATCGCGCTCGACCGGTACGCGGTGTTTTTCCAGTACGTCTTTGCCGGGGTCACCGCGACCGTCGTGCTCGCCTCCATCGACTGGGTGAACCGTGAGGGCCGCCGCCAGGGCGAGTACTACGCCCTTCTGCTGACCGTCTGCGGCGGCCTCATGTTCCTCGCCTCCGCCCGAGACCTGATCACGATTTTCATCGCGCTCGAGCTCTCCTCGATTCCCCAGTACATCCTCGCCGGCTGGGGCAAGGACCAGCGCTCCTCCGAGGCAGGCCTGAAGTACCTCCTCCTCGGCGCCGTGGCTTCGTCGCTCCTCCTCTACGGCATGGCGCTCCTCTACGGCGCCACCGGCTCCACGCTTCTCAGCGGCATCGCGGCCGCCATCGAGGCCAACGGCGAAAGCCAGCGAAGCCTGCTCGTGGTCGCCATGACGCTCCTCATCGCCGGCTTCGGCTTCAAGATGGCCGTGGTGCCCTTCCAGATGTGGGTCCCGGACGTGTACCAGGGCGCGCCCACTCCGGTCGCCGCCTTCCTCTCGGTGGGTTCGAAGGCCGCGGCCTTCGCGGTGGCCACCCGCGTCTTCTTCGAGGCCCTCGGCGCCGACTTCCTCCGCGAAGACTGGTCGATGATCTTCGCCGTCATCGCCGCTGTCTCGATGACGCTTGGCAACCTCATGGCGATCGTGCAAACCGACATCAAGCGCATGCTCGGCTACTCCTCGATCGCCCAGGCCGGCAACTTCCTCATCGGGCTGGCGGCGATCTCGGTCGCCGGCGAGGAGTTCACCCTCGGTGCCAGCGGCATTCTTCTCTTCGTGGCGGCCTACGCGTTCACCAACCTCGGCGCGTTCGTCGCCGTGATCGCCATCTCGCAGCGCATCGGCTCCGACCGAATCGCCGATTACGCCGGCATGTGGCGCCAGTCGCCTTTCCTCGCGCTCGGCCTCGCCTTCTGCCTCGTCTCGCTCACGGGTATCCCGCCGACCGTCGGGTTCTGGGCGAAGCTCTACATCTTCAACGCCGCGGTCCGTGCCGACCTCCTCTGGCTGGTGATCATTGGCGTCCTGAACAGCGTCATCTCGGCGTACTATTACCTCGGCGTGGTGAAGGCGATGTTCCTCGGCGATGCCGCCGGGCAGCCCCGCTTCCGCACCTCGCCATCCATCGCCGTCGCGCTCTCGGCTACGGCCCTCGGCGTGCTCGTCTTCGGCATCATCCCCATGCCGCTCATGTCGGCAGCCCGCGACGCTGTCGAAATCTTCGCCCGCTAGCCGTGGACCTTCCGTTCGATATCACCGTCGAGGTCGCCGTCGATACGAAGGACGTCGACGTCCACGCTCTCCGCGACCTCGCCGGCCGCGTCATGGCTGGCGAATCCGTCGAGCGTGGCACATCGCTCGCCATCCTCATCACCGGCGACGACGAGGTTCGCGAGCTGAACGCTCGCTTCCTCGGCATCGACGAGCCCACCGACGTCCTCTCCTTCCCGGACGAATCGGAAGAATTCGTCAACGCGCCCGGCCAGCCGCCCCACCTCGGCGATATCGCCATTTCGCTGCCGACAGCCATCCGGCAGGCTGAGGCGCTCGGGCACGGGCTCGATGCCGAGCTCGCCCACCTGCTCGTCCACGGCATCCTCCACCTCTGCGGCTACGACCACGTCGATAACCCGGAGGAGGAGGCCCGCATGCGCGCCCGAGAGGAGCACTACCTCGGCGACCTCCGCCACGTCCACCTCCACTAGGACTATCCGGTGCCCTGCTGGCACACCTGTTCTATACTCGGTTCACCCGCTTCGCAGGAACGCACGTGCTCTACGGTAAGTGGCGGCCAAAGGGATTCGCCGAGGTCGTCGGACAGGACCACATCGTTCGAACGCTGAAAAACGCCCTCGCAACCGGGCGGATCGCGCACGCCTACCTGTTCAGCGGCCCGCGCGGCACCGGAAAGACGACCACCGCCCGCATCCTCGCGCGCGCGGTGAACTGTAGCGCCCTCCAGAACGGCGAACCCTGCAACCAGTGCGAATCCTGCCGCGCCATCCTCAGCGGCTCCGCGCTCGACCTCATCGAAATGGACGCGGCAAGCAACCGCGGCATCGACGACGTCCGCGAGCTGCGCGAGAAAATTGCCTATGCCCCCTCCGGCCTGGCCCGCAAGGTCTACCTCCTCGATGAGGTCCACATGCTCACCGAGGGGGCCTTCAACGCCCTGCTCAAGACGCTCGAGGAGCCGCCGCCGCACGCCATCTTCATCCTCGCAACCACCGACCTCCACAAGGTCCCGGCCACCATCATCTCCCGCTGCCAGCGTTACGACTTCCACCGGGTGCCCAATGAGGCCATCGTCCGCCGGCTCGCCTTCATTTGCGAACAGGAGGGCTGCACCGTACCGCAAGAAGGCCTTCACGCCATCGCCGTCCAGTCGCGGGGCGGCCTCCGCGACGCGATCACCATCCTCGAGCAGGTCATCGCCCGCTACGGCAACGCGCCCACGGTCGACGACGTCCGGGCTGCCCTTGGGCAGGTCAGCGATGCCCGCGTTGGCGGCCTCGTCCGCGCCCTGCTCGAATCGCACCTCGCAGCGGCGCTCGATATCGCCCGCTCCGTCGCTGACGACGGCATCGATATCGCCCGCTTCACCCGCTCGGCGGTCGACCTCGTGCGGGACCTCCTCGCCGCCGTCCTCCGCGATAGCGCTGCATCGAACGACGACGAGCTCCTCGCCGTCGCACGCTCGCGCGCCGACGCCGTGCCGCTCCTCGCCTCGGCCCTGGCCGAGCTTGCGCGTGCCGACTTCCGCCTCGACCCGGCCAGCCCGGTCCCGCTGGAGGTCGCCTGCGCCTCCGTCATCCTCGGTCCGCCCCGCGCGGCGCTACCCGTCGCTGCGGCTCCCGCGGCTGTGCCGGGGCAAGCTTCCGAAGGCGGCAGGCGCCCGGCCCGGCAGCCGTCTCCCCCGCCCGCCGATCCCGGTCCCATGTCCCGCGAAGAGAAGTTCGCGCGCGAGCTGTACGAGCACTGCAAGATCATCAACCCGGCGCTCGCCATGTGGCTGAACGGCTCGTTCGATGTCCTTCAGATGGACGGCGATGAACTGGTGCTCGGCTTCCAGCGCAAGATGCCCATGGAGAAGGTCGATACCGCCTGCCGGCCCATGGTCGAGGAGCAGGCAGCGGCGATTCTCGGGCGTCCCGTGCGCCTGCGCGTCCAGCTGGTCGAAGCCACGAAGCAAGCGAACCGCGAACCCCGCCGCGGCCACCTCGCCGAGGCCGCGAAGAAAATGGGCGCACGCCCCATCGGAAAGGACTCCTGATGGCAAAGGGAAGTGGGAACAATCGCTATCTTCGCCGCGCCGGGGGCGGCCTTCCCGGGCGCAGCTCCCTGGGCGGCGGCAACCAGAACGCCCTCGCCCAGGCGCAGGAGCTGCTGGCGAAGGCGCAGGCCGAGCTCGCAGCAGCCACCGTTGAGGGCACCGCAGGGGGCGGCGCGGTCCGCGTCACCATGACCGGCGAGCAGAAAATCGTCGGGATCCGGCTCGAACCCGAGGTGGTCGACCCCGACGACGTGGAGATGCTCCAGGACCTCATCATGGCCGCCATCGCCGATGCCACCGAGCGCGCGACCGAACTCCAGCAGAAGTCCTTCGGCGCGATCACCGGCGGCCTCGGCCTCCCCGGGCTCGGCCTCGGCTGAACGCCATGCCCGAAACCACGGCCACGCCCGAGCCGATCCAGCGCCTCATCGAGGCGCTCCACCGGCTGCCCGGTGTCGGGCCGAAGTCCGCCCAGCGCCTCGCCTATCACCTGGTCCGCACCTCGCCGCAGGAGGCTGACGCCCTCGCCCGCGCCATCGTCGAAGCCCGAGAGCGAATCCGCTACTGCTCCCGCTGCCTCAACCTCACCGAAGCCGACCCCTGCGCGGTCTGCACCGACCCCCGCCGCGACCAATCGCTGGTCTGTGTCGTCGAGCAGCCCCTCGACGTGCTCGCAATTGAACGGTCTGGCATCTACCGCGGGCTCTACCACGTGCTCCACGGCATCCTGAACCCGATGGAGGGCATCGGGCCGGAGCACCTCCACCTTTCCGAGCTGCGGGCCCGGGTCGAAGCGGGGGGTGTGGCGGAAGTTATCATGGCCACCAACCCCAGCCTCGAGGGAGAGGCGACCGTGATGTATGTCCAGCGCCTCCTCTCACCCCTCGGCGTGCGCGTCACGCGCCTGGCGCGCGGCCTCCCCAGCGGTGCCGACCTCGAGTACGCCGATGCCGTCACGCTTGCGCGCGCCCTCGAGGGCCGCCAGGAGATCTGACCGATGCCGGGCCGTCCGCCCCGCACGCTCACGACCGAGGCCATCGTCCTCAGGCGGCGCTACCTCAACGACGCCGACGCCATCCTCACCCTGCTCGCGCCCGCCCACGGGCGCATCGAGGCCGTTGTGAAGGGTGTCCGCAAGCCCCAGTCCAAGATGCGCGGGCACGTCGAACCGGTCACCCGCAGCCGGTTCCTCCTCGCCCACGGCCAGTCCCTCGAGGTCGTCACCCAGGCGGAAACCCTCGAGCCGTTCCTCGACCTCAAGGCCAGCCTCGACCACCTCGCGGCAGCGCTCTACCTCTGCGAAGTCGCCGAGCGGGTCATTGTGCCCGGGACGCCCCACCCCGAGCTGTACCGCCTGCTCCTCCGCGCGCTGCACGCCCTCGATGCCGGTGAAGCGCCGGCACTCATCGTTCGCTGGGTCGAGCTGCACGTTCTTGCTGTATCGGGCTTCGAACTTCAGCTCGCCGACTGCGCCTCCTGTGGTGCCGACCTGCCCGAGGAGGACGGCTTCTATGCTCCCGCCGCCGGAGGCCTCCTGTGCCGCCAGTGCCGAATTGACGCGAGCGGCCGCATCGTCTCCCTGCGCACGCAAAAGGTGCTTCGGTTCGCGCGGCGCGCCCCGATCGACGAGTTCGCCGCCCTCCGCGCCGACCCGGCCACCCTCGATACCTGCGCGGCGGTCCTTGCCGATGCCCTGCACGCTGCCTTCGATATCGCCCCGCGCTCCCGCGGGTTCCTCGAAGCCCTGTCCTCACCGCCGGCATGAATCCAACGGCCCGGGCGGCAGCGTGTACAATCAGGAACACGTTCCGAACCTGCCAACCTTCGCCACGGGAAGCGAGACGCCATGCCCCTTTACGAGTACTACTGCGAACCCTGCAACGGCATCTTCGAAGAGCTGCGCCCCATGCGCGAAGCGTCCGAGCCGGTCCCCTGCCCGGTCTGCTACAAGGATGCCCGCCGCATCATGCCGACCTCCTTCGCGGCCTTCACCTTCCGCGACGGCTACCCCCGGCGCATCCCCGATGACGGCAAGTACTGGCACCTCGGCAAGAAGGTCAATCGCCTGGTGACAAGCGCCCGCCCGAACGAGCACCCCGAGGTCAACAAGCCGCAGCCCAAGCGCCGTAAGACCAAGGGCGAAAAAGAAGAGCTGCGCGACATGAAAGAGCTCGCCGCAAAACACGAGCTCGTCGACCTCTACGGCAACGAAATCAAGCCCGAGGAAGTCACGCAGGTTGTCGAACAGGGGCGGGTCGTCCGCAAAGGCACCCCGCGGGGACTCTAGGAGCCGCTGCGTGGCGGCCTAGCTCTGCCGGGTGAGCACGTACTCGGACAGGTCGATAAGGCAGCGCTTGGCCTCCGACTCGGGCAGGAACGCGATCGCTTCCTGTGCCCGGCGGATGTAGTCGCGCGCCATCGCCATCGAGTCTTCGATGCACTCCGAATTCCGCACCGCCTCGAGCGCCTCCCGCAGGCGGGCCTCCCGGTCGCGCCGGGCAAGGATGAAGCGCCGGATGGGGTTGTCTTTCGGGTAGCGCTCGAGAAAGAGCAGCCCGGGCAGCGTGATGGTCCCCTCGAGCAGGTCGCTCCCCACCGGCTTGCCCAGCAACGCCTCGTCGCCGATGTAGTCCAGCACATCATCGACGATCTGGAACGCCATGCCGAAGCTGTAGCCGTAGGTGCGCAGCGCCTCGATGGTTCGCTCGTCGCAGTTACCCAGCATGGCTCCGCCTTCGGTGGCGTTGGCGAACAGCGCCGCCGTCTTGCCGCCGATGCGCCACAGGTAGTGCTGAACATCCTTGCCGGCATCGAACGCGGCCGCGTCTTGGTCCAGCTCGCCGCTCGTCATCTTCATGAGCGCCAGGGCGAACAGCCGCGTGACCGCCAGGCTCCCCGTGCGCGTCACCATTTCCGCCGCGTTGGCGAACATGTAGTCACCCAGCAGGACGGTGAGGGCGTTATCGAAGACGGCGTTCGCGGTCGGGCGGCCGCGCCGGCTGGTCGCCCCGTCGACGACGTCGTCGTGCACCAGGCTCGCGGTGTGGAGCAGCTCGATGGCGGCGCCGAGCGGGACCAGCCGGTTCAGGTTGTAGTCGCCGAGGTGGCCTGCCAGCAGCACCAGTGCCGGCCGCAGTCGCTTGCCGCGCGCCTCCAGCGCGTGGTCCAGCATGCGCTTGAGCGGCGGCAGGTCCACGTTCTTGGTCGATTCCAGCAGGTCCTCGACGAGGACCATGTCCTCCGCCACCGGGCCGTACAGCGACGTCACCTGCACACTCGTCATCGACTCCCCGCCTCAATCGGCCGCGGCAGCCGAAACAGCCGCCGTGCGTTCTCGGATGTCAGCTCCGCCAATTCGTCGAAGGTGATGCCGCGGCAACTCGCGACCGTGCGGGCGGTGTCCACGATGAGCGCCGGTTCGTTCCGTTTCCCGCGCATCCCCTGAGGAGGAAGGTACGGGCTGTCCGTTTCGATCACAAGTGAGCGCGCTGGCAACCCGGCCGCGAGCCGCCGCGCCACATCGTTCTTCGGATAGGTCACCGGGCCGGCAATCGATACGGCGAAGCCGAGCTCGACATACCGCAGCGCCTGCTCCAGTGTGCCGCCGAAGCAGTGCATCACCCCGGGACATGCGATTCCCGCCGCCCGGGCCCGCCGGGCGAATGCTGCGAGCGGCTCGTGGATCGCGTCCTCCGCCCCGCGCGAATGCACCGAAACCGGCAGGCCCGCCTGCAGCGCCAGTTCCAGCTGCCCTTCGAGCAGCCGAAGCTGTGCCTCAGGCCGTGCCCAGTCACGGTAGAAATCCAGCCCGAGCTCGCCGATGGCCACCACCTGCCCTGCGCGTGCCAGCGCCGCCAGCTCCTCGAGCTCTTCCGCACCCACGCTGTTGGCTTCGTGCGGGTGAATCCCCACTGCAGCAAAGATGCTGCCCGGGCGCCGCTGCGCCAGCTCCACCGCCGCCCGGCTCGAGGGGAGGTCGTACCCGGGCACCACCACCATCCCGATGCCAGCCGCCTCCGCCCGGGCCATTACCACATCGAAGTCCGCAATGATCTTCGGGTCCTGGAGGTGGGCGTGCGTATCGATGAGCACCGGCGTCACGTCCCTGCCGCGTCCCGCGCTTCGATCTTCGTGTAGAGCGGCCGCGGCTGCCCGAGCTTCGTGCCCGCCGGGACCGCCCGGAACTGCCAGCCGGCATCCCGCAGCGTGCCGCCCAGGCCCAGGTCCTGGTGCAGCCGCTCGGTCGAAAACGGCAGGACCGGGTGCAGGAGCGTCTTGAGGGCGTTGATCGCGTTCAGCGCCGTCGCGAGCGTCTCCGCGGCATGCTCGCGGTCGTCCTTCACCGCCTTCCACGGCGCGCGTTCGTCCAGGTACTTGTTCGCCGATTGGGCCAGCTGGAGCGCCAGCTGGAGCGCCCCGCGGAAGTGGCACCGCTCGAACTCGCCGCCAACCGCGTCGAACATCGCTTCCGCTTCTGCCGTCAGCGCGGCGCTCTCCGGCGATAGGCCGGCGAGTGCCGGCACCTCGCCCGCGAAGTTGCGGTGCAGCATGGAAATCACGCGGTTCGCAAGGTTGCCCCAGGTCGCGATGAGCACATCGTTGTTGGCCCGGATGAGCTCATCCTCGCTGAACACGCTGTCGTTCGTCTCCGGCATGATCTGCGTGAGGTAGAACCGAATGACGTCGGCGTCATACGTATCCAGCAGGTCGAGCATCCAGGTGCCCGTGCCCTTCGACTTGCTCTGCTTCTGTCCGGCCGAAAAGTTGACGTACTGGTTGGCCGGGACGTCGTACGGGAGGTTGAGTCCGCCGTAGCCGAGCAGCATGGCCGGCCAGATGATCGTGTGGAAGGGGATGTTGTCCTTCCCGATGAAGTAGTACGACCGCGTTTCCGGGTCTTCCCAGAACCGGCGCCACGCGTCCGGCTCACCGTGCGCAGCCGCCCACTCCTTGCTCGCCGAGAGGTAGCCGATGACCGCGTCGAACCAGACATAAATGCGCTTGTCCTCGTACCCCTCGATCGGGACCGGCACGCCCCATGAGATGTCGCGCGTGATGGCGCGGTCCTTGAGGCCCTCGTTGAGCATGCCCAGCGTGAAGTTCTGGACATTCCGGCGCCAGTGGCCCTGCTTCGATGCCCACTCGCGCAGGGGCGCTTCGAACGCCGAGAGCTTCAGGAAGAAGTGCTCCGACGGCCGCAGCACGGGCCGCGCGCCGCTCAGCTTGCTCCGGGCGTCCTTCAGCTCGGTTGCGTCGAGCGTCTTGCCGCAGTTGTCGCACTGGTCGCCCCGGGCCTCGGTGTAGCCGCAGTACGGACAGATGCCCTCCACATACCGGTCGGGCAGGAAGCGCTCCACCTCGGGGTCGTAGAGGTACTCCTCGGTCCGCTGGTAGAGGTATCCCTTCTCCAGCAGGCGGAGGAACACATCCTGCGTGACGGCGTAGTGGTTCTCCGTCAGCGTCGAGGTGTACAGGTCGAACGAAATGCCGAATCGCTGCCACACCTCGAGGATTTTCGGGTGGTAGCGGTCAACCACTTCGCGCGGGGTGATGCCCTCCCGGTCGGCGGTCACCGTAATCGGCGTCCCGTGGCAATCCGACCCCGAGACCATCAACACTTCGTTCCCTTTGAGGCGGTGGTAGCGGGCGAAGATATCCGCCGGGAGGTACGCCCCGGCCGCCTGCCCGACGTGCAGGAGGTAGTTCGCGTAGGGCCACGCTACGCAGACGAGGATGCGGTCAGCCACGGGTCACCCGGGAAGCGAAAACTGTTCCAATGCTAGCACACGCCCGGCTTTCGAAGCCCCGCCCTATCCTTCAGCCAGTGCTTCCCAGAGTTCGTAGACCTCGTTGCGCGGCGCCCCGGTGAGGCGCGCAACCTCGGCCGCGGCGGCCGCACGCTTCGCCCCGGCCCGCCGGAAGGCGGCGATCAGTTCCCGCGCCCCGCCGCTGCCCGCTTCGCTCGATGCCGCCGCAGTCGGGCCAATGACCAGCGTCACCTCGCCGCGAGTTTGGCCGAAGCGGTTGGCAAGCTCGAGCGCTCGCCCGCGTACTACCTCCTCGTGCAGCTTCGTCAGCTCCCGGCAGACCACCACCTCCGGGTCCTGCAGCGCTTCGGCGATATCGGAAAGGAGGGCTCCGACGCGGTTCGGCGATTCAAACGCCACCACCATCCGCGCGGGTCCCGCAGCTGCCCGGAGCGCCGCCTGCCGCGCCGAACGCTGCCGCGGCAGAAATCCGACGAACACCGCTTCGACTGCATCGAACCCGGCCACCGAAATCGCCGCCGACAGTGCGGAGGGGCCCGGCAACGGCACCACCCGCACCCCTTCCCTGTGGGCCGCCGCCACCAGCCGCGCGCCGGGGTCCGAGACGCCGGGCGTGCCGGCGTCAGATGCGAGCACCGCCACACCCTCCCGTGCCGCGGCCAGCACTTCCGGGATTCGCGAGTCGACATTGTGCTCCGTCAGGCTAACCATCCGTGCCGAACCCCCGGCCCGGCGCAGGAGCAGCCCGGTGACGCGCGTGTCCTCAGCGGCCACGAGCACCGCCTGGCGCAGGGCCTCTCCCACCCTGGGCGTCAGGTCGTCGAGGTTCCCAATGGGCGTCGCCGCCACGTACAGGCCGGGATGCCAGGTCGTCATCGAACCCGCCAATCGGAGGTATTGCACATAAGCCACTGCCCCGAAACGAATTTGTGTTGACCACGGCAGGCCGCCCCTCCTACACTCGAATGAACTGCAGCGGCCGCGCCAGGCCGCAATTCTAGCCCCGGGATTGCGCTGAATTGAGTACCGTACTGAACCTTTCCTCTGCCGCCTCCGATGAGCCGGAGCGCGGCCACGTCCCGTTGAGCGAGGATGGGCGGCCCCTCCCCACATTCAAGCAGCTCCGTCGCGCGTACGGCTTCGATGAAGTGGCGATTGTGCCAGGCACGGTCACCATCAACCCGGAACTCACCCAGCTCGGTCTCGATATCGGCCCGCACCACTTCGACATCCCGTTCATCGCATCGGCGATGGATGCGGTCGTCGATCCCTCGTTCGCCATCGCCATGCACCGCGCCGGCGGCCTCGCGGTCCTCAACCTCGAAGGCGTCTGGACCAAGTACGACGACCCCGGCGCCATTCTGCAGGAGGTCGCTTCGGTCAGCCGCGATGAGGCCACGGCGCTCCTCCAGCACGCCTACCAGCAGCCCATCCGTGAGGACCTCATCGCCCGCAGGGTGCAGGAGATCAAGGCCGGCGGCGCCGTTGCGGCCGTCTCGGTGACGCCGATGAACACCAAGCGCTGGGCGCCCCTCATCCAGGAAGCCGGCGCCGATATCCTCGTGGTCCAGAGCACCGTCACGACCGCCCGCCACGAATCGAACAGCGTCGAGGGCCTCCGCTTCGAAAAGCTCCTCAAGGAAATCCACATCCCGGTGGTGGTCGGCAACACCGTCGGCTTCGAGGCGACCCTCGAGCTCATGCGCACCGGCGTCGCCGCCGTGCTGGTCGGTGTCGGCCCGGGCGCGGCCTGCACCAGCCGCGAGGTCCTCGGCATCGGTGTGCCGCAGGTGACCGCGACGATCGACTGCGCCGCCGCCCGCGACTACTACTTCCAGGAGTCGGGCCGCTACGTGCCGATCATCACCGACGGCGGCATTCGCACCGGCGGCGATGTCTGCAAGTGCTTCGCAGCCGGCGCCGACGGCGTCATGATGGGGTCCCCCTTCGCGGCGACCACCGAAGCCCCGGGCCGCGGCTACCACTGGGGCATGGCCACCCCGCACGCCCACCTGCCGCGCGGCACCCGGGTTGCCGTGGGCGTCAACACCACCCTGCAGAAGCTGCTCTTCGGCCCCACCAGCCGGACCGACGGCACCGAAAATCTCGTCGGCGCCCTCCGCACGGCCATGGGCATGTGCGGGGCTCGCACCATCAAAGAGTTCCAGAAAGCCGAGATGGTCATCGCCCCCGCGATCAAAACCGAGGGCAAGATTTACCAGTTTGCACAGGCGAACGGCTAACCTCCTGCTCCTGTTCGTCGCTTCCCTCGCGCTCGTCCCGGCTCACGGGGCGGGCGCGAATGGCGCTTGCGCCGAAATCGACCCGGCCCGGCTCGACCCTGCCGCGCTCCCGCCGCTCATCCTCATCGGCACCGCCGCGGCCGACGGTGACTCGCTGGTGATTGAGCCCGAAGGCTTCCTGCGCGGCACGGCCTCCCGGGAACCAGTTCGCCTGGGCGAGACGCCTCCCGACCCCGCGTGCGGCCCGGCGCCGCTCAAGCCGGGCGAGCGCTATCTCCTCTTCCTGGATGTGGATGCCGCCGGCGCCCACTGGCCGGCGGCCGGTGCGGCATTCGCACTTCGCGACGGCCGCGCCACCCGCCTCGATGAGGGCCTCCCCGCAGCTCCCGAGGCGGAAGTGGTCTCGCAGGTGCGCTCCCTCACCGGCCAGTACGCCGTTCCCGCGCAGCAAGGCCAGTCGGGCGCCGGCATCGACCTGCGCGGCACCATCCTTCCCGTGGGCGTCGTGCTGCTCGTCGTGTTTGGCATCGGCCTGGTGCTGATGCGCATCTGGCACCGCATCGATCCCAGCTAGCGCGCCAGTCCCCGCAGGAACTTGGCCAGCGCATCCGCGCCCGGCTCGAGCACCAGGTCCGCGGCGTCGCGGGCATACGAATCGGCGTGCGCCATCGCCGCCCCGAGCCCTGCCCACGCGAGCATCGCCGCATCGTTCACGCTGTCGCCAACCGCGACTACCTCGTGGCGGTCGATGCCCAGGTCGCTGCAGATCAGCGAGAGCGCATGGCCCTTGTTCGCCTCGGGCGCAACGGCGACCGTCACCTCAGGAAAATCGAGCACGTGGAGGCGATCGGCGTAGGCAGCCGCCAGGTGGCGATGGATGGCCCGCGCTTCCTCGTCATCCGAGATGATGCCAACGCCGGTGGGGACCACCCCCGAATGCTCCGGGTCCGGGCGGTACTCGGGCACGATGCCGCTCACCTCGCCGTACCGGCGCGTCGCCTCCGATTCCCGGCTCGCCAGGTAGCGCAGCGGGTTGAACCACTCGTAGTCGCAGCCTATCGAACGCGCATAGTCGACAATCTCGAGCGCCAGCTGTCGGGGGATCGGGAATTCGTGCAGCATGGACCCGTCAAGCCGGTGCACTGAACACCCCTGCTGGCAGACCATCGGCGTGACCAGGTGCAGCGCCCGCACCACCCGGAGTGTCCCCGGGAACATCCGACCGCTGGCGAGCACCACGGCGACCCCCGAGGCGGTGAGGTCCCGGACAGCCTCGCGAATTGCCAGCGGCGGGTCATGGTCGCCGGACCCGTTGCCGGGCGGGATGACCGTCCCGTCAATATCGAGCGCGACGAGCTTCACCCCCACCGCAGGCACACCACCCGCTCGATGCCGGCCAGGTCGTTCATCACCGAAGCCGTCGCGCCTTCTGCCTCGCCCAGTGCGGCCACGGCAGCCGCCTGCCCGAAGCCCACCTCCAGCGCCAGCAGGCGCGGCCGGAGGCGGCGGGCGCAATCAGCGATGAGGGCCCGGATGAGCGAAAGGCCGTCGTCGCCGCCATCGAGCGCCACCCGGGGCTCCCAGCGGCTCACTTCCGGCTCGAGCGCGTCGATTTCGCCGCTGGGGATGTAGGGCAGGTTGGCGACCACGACATCGGCCCTGCGAACCCCGGCAGCGAGGTCGCCGAGCACCAGCTGCACCTGCGGTGCATGCGCAGCAGCGTTCAGCCGGGCGTAGCGCAGTGCCTCGCGGCTCACCTCGGTGGCGATCACACGGGCGTTCGGCTCCTCCGCCGCAATGGAGACAGCCACGGCCCCCGTCCCGGTGCCGACCTCGAGCACCGCGCGCGTACCGCCCTGGCGTATCTCTCGCAGGGTTACCTCGACGAGCAGTTCCGTCTCCGGACGCGGGATAAGCGCGCCCGGCCCGACCGCGAAGCGGCGACCGTAGAACTCGCGGTAGCCCGTGATATAGGCCAGCGGCTCCCGTTGTTCCCGACGCGCCACCCAGGCGGAGAGCCGTTCGCGCGCGGGGCCATCCAGTACCGCACCGGCGAAGTAGGCCGCCCGCGAGATGCCTGCCGCTTCCCGGGCCAGCACCTCGGCTTCGAACTGCGCGTCAGCCAGCCCCGCGGCCTTGAGGCGCGCCGTGGCCGCCGCCGCAACCTCCCGCGCGTTCATACCATCGCTTCGAGTCGGGCCGCCTCGTCAGCCGTCGCCACCGCGTCGATGATGTCGTCGAGGTTCCCGTCCAGCCGGTCCGCGATGTTGTGGACCGTCAGCCCAATGCGGTGGTCGGTGATGCGGTCCTGCGGAAAGTTGTAAGTCCGGATCTTCTCGCTGCGGTCGCCCGTGCCCACCTGGCTCCGCCGGCTCGCGGTCAGTTCGGCGGTCTGCTTCTGCTGCTCGATGTCATACAGCCGCGAGCGCAGGTGGGTCATCGCCTTGATCCGGTTCTTCAGCTGCGACCGCTCGTCCTGGCAGACCACCACGATGCCGGTCGGGATGTGCGTAATGCGGACGGCGGTGGCGACCTTGTTCACGTTTTGCCCGCCCGCACCAGAGCTGTGAAAGATGTCGACCCGCAGGTCCTTTTCGTCGATATCGACATCCACCTCTTCCGCCTCGGGCAACACGGCCACCGTCGCCGTCGAGGTGTGGATGCGGCCCTGGGCCTCCGTTTCCGGCACGCGCTGCACCCGGTGGACGCCGCTTTCGTACTTCAGCCGCGAATAAGCCCCTTCGCCGCGAACTTCGAACACGACTTCCTTGAAGCCGCCCTTCTCCGATTCCGACGCGCTCAGCACCTCGGTCTGCCAGCCTTTCCGCTCGGCGTAGCGCTGGTACATCCGGAACAATTCATGCGCGAACAGCGCCGCCTCCTCGCCGCCGGCCCCTGCCCGAATCTCCACGATGACGTTGCGGCTGTCCCGCGGGTCCTTCGGCAGGAGCATGCGCCGCAGCCGCTCCGTGAGCTCCTTCGCGCGCTCCTCGGCCGCTTCGAGTTCGGCCTCCGCGAGTTCGCGCATCTCCGGGTCCGCCTCGCCGAGCAGCGCCCGTGCGTCGTCGGCAGCCTTCACCGCGTCGCGGTACTGGCGGAAGGTCTCGACCAGCGGTTCGATCTCAGCGCGCTCCTTCGCCAGCCGGCTGACCAGCTCGAAGTCAGCCGCTACCTCCGGCCGACCCATTTCGGCCGTCAGCTCATCGAACCGAGCCGTCACACGCTCGAGCTGCGCCAGTACCGATTCGTCCATGGAACGTCACACAAGAACGGCCCGCACCGGGCGGACCGTTGGGAGAAGCCTTCGCCCTCAGTATACCACCGCTTCGCCCTCAGGCTGACGGGTCTGCCAGCGCGAACGTGATGCTCCCTTCCGCCGCGACCTGCCCGTCCACCGTCGCCCGCACGTGTCCCTTGCCCACCGGCCCCCGCATCTTCTCAAGTTCGAACTCCAGCCGAAGCTGGTCCCCCGGCACAACGGGGCGGCGGAACCGAAGCTGTTCGATGCCGCCGAACAGCGGCACCTTCCCGCCCGCATCGACCCCGCGCAGGAGCGTGACCGCTGCGACCTGCGCCAGCGCCTCCACGATGAGCACGCCGGGCATAATCTTCCGCCCCGGGAAGTGGCCCTCGAAGAACCACTCGTTGGCGGTCGCGTTCTTGATGCCGACGCCCCGCCGGCCCTCCTCGATCTCCACGATCCGGTCCACCAGCAGGAAGGGATACCGGTGCGGGATGATCCGTTCGATTTCGTCGGCTTCGATCGTCATCGCTTCACCCCATACTCCGGGACCGCGCACCGGTCCTCCAGGAATCGAACGAACTCCTCGACCCGCTCGTCCGGGAACGGGATATCGCCGATGTCCCGGTCGTCGGGATTCCCCAGCCCGTGATAGTCGCTCCCGCCCGAGCGGGCAAGCCCGAGCTCACCGGCGAGAGCCTCGTGGGCCGTCACCAGCTCCGGTCCGTAGTGCTTGTAGTAGGTCTCGAGCCCGTCGGCGCCCCAGGCCGTCAGCTGGCGGACCGTCTCGACGTACTCCCCGCCGATGAACACCGGGTGGGCGATGACGACGACTCCGCCGTGCCGGTGGACCATCGCGATGGCATCTTCCGGGCTGAGCTTCTCCCGGTTGACATCGGCCGGTTTGCCGTTGCCCAGCCAGAGGTCGAACGCCTCCTTCACGCTCGCCACGTACCCCTTCTCCACCAGGGCGCGGGCGACGTGCGGCCGCCCCACCGTGGCCTCCCCGGCAATTTCGAGCACCCGCTGCGTTTCGATCACCATCCCGTGCTCCCGCAGGATGCTGACGATTTTCTCGACCCGGGTACGCCGTCCCTCCCGCTGCCAGCGGAAGAACTCCTGCAGCTCCCTGGCCTCGGGGTCGAAGCCGAAGCCGAGCAGGTGGACATCCGCCGGGCCAAGGTCGGTGCTCACCTCAACCCCGGGGATGAGCCGCAATCCCAGCCGGGCGGCAGCCGCTGCCGCCTCCGGCAGCCCCTCCGTCGTGTCATGGTCGGTCAGTGCCAGCACACGAACCCCGTTGGCGGCGGCCCGCTCGACCACCCACGTCGGCCGCTGCACCCCGTCCGAGGCAGTGGAGTGCAGGTGAAAATCGCCAATCGCCATCAATCCACCTCCCTGTCGATCCTCGTGATAGAAACTGCCCGGCGCGTGACCGGGTCCGCCTCGACCAGCACGCCGTTGATGACCGCCGGCCCCTCCTCCGCCGGGCGCAGCCGTGTCGGCAGCTGGGTCAGGAAGCGCGAAAGCACCGCCTGGATATCGTCGCCAATAACAGAATCCCGTGCCCCGCACATCCCGGCGTCGGTGCAGTAGGCCGTGCCGTGGCGCAGCAGCCGCTGGTCGGCTGTCGGCACGTGCGTGTGGGTGCCGACGACCAGCGTCACCCGCCCGTCCAGGTGCCACCCCATCGCCTGCTTCTCGCTGGTCGCCTCCGCATGCATGTCGACCACAATGAAGCGGTTGCGCGGCAGCTCGGCCAGGGCGGCGTCCACCGCCCGGAACGGGTCGTCGTACTCGGCCGGCATAAACGACCGCCCGATGAGGTTGATCACGATGAGCTCGCCGCACTCCGCGACCCCGCGCCCGGGCGCCCCGGGCGGGTAGTTCAGCGGCCGCGTAACGGCCGGGCATGATTCGAGGTACGGGTAGAAATCGCGGTGCTGGAAGGTGTGGTTCCCGCCGGTGATGACATCGACCCCCGCCGCGAACAGCTCGTCGGCGTGCCGGGGAATCAGGCCCTTCCCGCCCGAGCAGTTCTCCCCGTTCGCAACGACGTAATCGAGGCCCAGATCCTCCCGTAGCGCCGGCACAGCCCGCACGACAGCTTCGCGGCCAACGCTCCCGACGATGTCCCCGAGGAACAGGAGCCGCATGCCGCTACCGCGCGTACTCGGTCGCGCGCGTCTCCCGCACCACCGTCACCTTGATCTGGCCGGGATACTCCATCGTCTCTTCGATCTTCTGGCTGACGTCCCGGGCGATCCGCATCGCCTCAAGGTCATCGACCAGCTCGGGCTTGACGATCACCCGCACCTCGCGCCCGGCCTGGATGGCGAACGCCGATTCCACGCCCTTGTAGCTCTTGGCGATGTTCTCGAGGGTCTCGAGCCGCTTGATGTACGCCTCGAGCGATTCCCGGCGCGCGCCCGGCCGGCCGCCCGAGATCGCGTCGGCCATCATGACGATAATCGCCTCGACCGTCCGCGGCTCGACCTCCTCGTGGTGCGCCTCGATGCAGTGGGCGATCGCCTCCTTGACCTTGTAGCGGCGCGCAATCTCCGCGCCGATGAGCGCATGGGTGCCTTCGACCTCGTGGTCCACGGCCTTGCCGAGGTCGTGCAGGAACCCGCCCGCGCGGGCGACTTCCACATCCGCCCCAATTTCGCGCGCGATCATCGCCGCGATGTGGGCGGTTTCCACCGAGTGGCGCATCACGTTCTGGCCGTAGCTCGTGCGGTACCGCAGGCGGCCGAAGATCTTCAGCACTTCCGGGTGCAGGTTGAGCACGCCGGCCTCGACGGCTGCCGCTTCCGCCGCCTCCATCATGGTGGCCTCAACGTCGCGGCGCGCGCGGTTCACCGCCTCCTCGATGCGGGTCGGGTGGATGCGCCCATCCTGGACCAGCATCGTCAGCGCCTGGCGGGCGATCTCCCGGCGAACCGGGTCGAACGCGCTGACCGTCACGGCGTCGGGCGTGTCGTCGATGATCAGGTCCACGCCCGTTGCCGCCTCGATCGCGCGAATATTGCGGCCTTCGCGGCCGATGATGCGGCCCTTCATGTCGTCGCTCGGGATCGGCACCACGGAAACGGTCGTCTCGGCCGTGACTTCCGAGGCGTAGCGCTGGATGGCCGTGGCGAGGATCTTGCGCGCGCGCTGGGCGGCCGTCGTCTCGACCTCTTTCTCCATCTCGCGTACCCGCCGCGAGGCTTCTTCGCGGATCTCCACCTCGACGGCCGCGAGCAGCTGCTGCCGCGCCTCTTCGACCGTCAGGTTCGCGACCCGCTCCAGTTCGGTCGCCTGCTTCTGGCGCAGCTCCTCCGCCTCGGCGCGAAGCCGTTCGACCTGCTCCTCGCGTGCCCGCAGGGCCTGCTCGCGCCGCTCCAGCGCCTCGAGCTTGCGGTCGAGATTCTCTTCCTTCTGCGCCAGCCGCTGCTCGACGCGGGTGGCCTCGGCGCGGCGCTCCTTGAGCTCGGCCTCGAGCTGGTTCCGCAGCGCGAGCGTCTCTTCCTTGGCGGCGAGCAGCAGCTCCTTTTGCTTGGTTTCGGCCTCAGCAAGAATCCGGCTGGCCTGCTTTTCTGCCTCTTCCAGCGAAGTGGCGGTGACGCGGCGGCGATACGCCAACCCTGCGCCCGCTCCGACCAGCAATCCAACGAGGCCGACGATAATCGCGGTTATCGCCAGCATTGAATCTCTCCAGGGCGGTCATCGGTGATGACACGGATACAGCACCGGTGGCGTCGTGTGACGTACCAGACACCACCATCGTACGCCCGGCAGCGCCAAAACGGAATCGCGCGCCTCACCGCTGGCGCGGCCGCTCCCCCCGGGCCGCTGCCCCCTCGCCGGGGTGCGGCAGGTGCAAATCGAAGGCCACGCCGGCCACGCGGACCATCGCCGTGACCCCCAGCCCGAGCAGGGTGGCCGCCCCGTTCGAAACGTCATACGCCGCCCACGTCGCCAGCCCGCCGAGCGCGGCCGCCGTGGCGTTGACCTCGCTGTGCAGCACGAACGGCACCCGGTCGGCGAGCAGGTCGCGGATGACGCCCCCTCCGACCGCGGTCACGATCGCCATCAGCATGACGCCGCTCCAGCCGAGGCCGGCACCGATGGCCGCCAGCGCCCCCGCGGTGGCGAAGGCCCCGAGCCCGCCCGCTTCGGCGATGGCCAGCACGAACCGCGGGTACCGTGCCCGGCGCCAGATCAGGAGGATGGCCGCGGCCGAGCCTCCGGCCGCCCAGGCGAGGTAGTCGGGATTCGCCAGCACCAGCGGCATCCGGTCGAGGATGGCGTCACGAATGACCCCGCCCCCCGTGGCCGTGACCACCCCCATCACCAGCAGGCCGAAGAGGTCGAGATGGCGCCGCACCCCGACCTGCACCCCGGAGAAGGCGAAAGCCACAATCCCGGCCCGGTCCAGCACGCCCACCAGGTCGCTGCTGTCGAGGTCCATCTCGCCTCCCGGCCGGGGCGAAGCCCCCGTCCGCCCGGGACTAGTTCTTCGGGCGGTTCAGCCAGCTCATCATGGCGCGCATCTCGGCGCCGACCTTCTCGACCGGGTGCTCGGCCTCGAGCCGCCGGGTCGCAAGGAAGTGCGGCCGGCCGGCCATGTTTTCGAGGATGAACTCCTTCGCGAACTGCCCGGTCTGGATCTCCCGCAGGATTTTCTTCATCTCGGCCCGCGTCTGGTCGGTGATGATGCGCGGGCCGCGGGTGTAATCGCCGTACTCCGCCGTGTCGCTGATCGAGTACCGCATCCGCGAAAGGCCGCCCTCATAGATGAGGTCCACGATCAGCTTCAGTTCGTGCATCGTCTCGAAGAACGCGCTCTCCGGCTGGTACCCGGCCTCGACCAGCGTCTCGTAGGCTGCCTTGATCAGCGCCGAAAGCCCGCCGCAGAGGATGACCTGCTCGCCAAAGAGGTCGGTTTCCGTTTCCTCGCGGAAGGTGGTCTCCAGCACCCCGGCGCGGGTGCCACCGATCCCCTTCGCGTAGGCCAGCGCGAGCTGGAGGGCCATCTCGCTCGCGTCCTGGTGCACCGCCACGAGGCAGGGCACACCGCCGCCCTCGGTGAACACCCGCCGCACCAGGTGCCCCGGCCCCTTCGGCGCGATCATCGTCACGTCAACGAACGGCGGCGGCTGGATCTGCTGGAAATGGATGTTGAAGCCGTGGGCGAACATCAGCATCTTGCCCTCGGCGAGGTTCGGCTCGATGCCCGCCTGGTAGATCTGCTTCTGCACCTGGTCCGGCGCCAGGATCATGATGATGTCGGCCTCGCGCGCCGCCTCCTCCACGCTCAGCACCCGCAACCCCTGCGCCTCTGCGGCCTCGCGCGACTTCGACCCCGGGTAGAGCCCAACGATGACATCGCAGCCGCTGTCGCGCAGGTTCAGCGCGTGTGCGTGCCCCTGCGAGCCGAAGCCGATGATCGCGATCTTCCGGCCCGAAAGCAGGCCGAGATCGGCATCCTTGTCATAATACATGGTGGCCATGCGGATACCCCTCGCTGTGGAAATGGTTGGCGGCGCGCCGCCCGGGCGGTTCAGGCGGGCAGGATGACCTGGCGCCGGTGACGGTCCTGCGCGTAGTTCTCGAACGGGTTGATGCCCAGCTCGCGGAGCATCGCGTACCCCTCGATCACCTGGATCTTCCCATCCACGAGCCGCACCCAGTCGGCGAAGCGCGGCCGGGCAGGGTCAATCGCCAGCTCGACCAGCGCCATGTGGTCACCGCAGAGGAGGTTCGTCACCCGCAGCTTCCCGAACGCCGGCATCGGGATCGAGGCGAGCAGCCCGAGCACGTTCTCCGGGCCCGTTGCCACGCCGTAGACGCCGTCGATGACGGTCGCCTTCGCGGTCAGCTGGGCGGCTGCCGTCTCACGGTCGCCGGCGAGGAGCGCGTTGTAGAAGGCCTGCACCACCTGCCGCGTCTGCGAGGCAGAGCCGCCGCGGTAGCCCAGAGCATCGTTGAGCGCCGCCGTCGCCGGCTTGTCGAGGGTGATGTCCCGCAGCGTGGCGTACAGCCGCCGGCGGGCCACCTCTTCGCTCTCTTCGCTGTCGAACTCGAAGACCTCCACCGCGCGCTGAGTGAACGGCCGCCAGTCGTACCCTTTCGCTTCGATGGTCGTCCGTACCGCGACCGTATTGCCCTCCTCGATGTACTCGAGCTCGGCATAGTTGCAGTCCTGGTAGTCCCGCAGGAACTCGCGGTGCCAGTCCGCGATCGCCACCGCATCGCGCAGGGTCGGCCCCCGGAACGACCAGAACTCCGCGTCCGGCCGGTGTCGGGCCTCGATCTCGGCGAAGCGGTCGAAGTTGATGGCGGTGATCAGCGCGTTGACCGCGGGGATATGGGACATGGCTGCGTCCTGGGCGGTAAGGTCGCCGGGATTGTACCGCGGTTCACGAATGCGGGGTAGCAACGCCGGAAGGCGTCTCGCCCCGGCGTCGGCTACCCTTCAACCAACCGGTCGGGCTCGGACCCGCCGCATCCAACGGAGCGCATCGTGACCACACCCACCGCAGCAGCACGCGACAACCTGACGCAATCCGAGGCCGAGGCCCGCGCAGCCCGCGTCACATCGTGCAGCTACCGCATCGAACTCGACCTCCAGCGCGGCGCACCCACCTATCGCGGTGTCGCCACCCTGAAGTTCGAGGACACCGGTTCGGGCGACCTCATCCTCGACTTCCGCGGCAGGTCCATCGAGTCCCTGGAGGTCAACGGCGCGCGGCTCGAACCGCGCTGGAACGGCTACCGCCTCTGGCTCCCCGGGGAGGCGCTCGCCCCATCGAACACCGTCCGCATCGCCTACGAAAACGAGTACGACCACGAAGGCGACGGCTTTCACCAGTTCATCGACCCCGAAGACGGCGAAGAGTACCTCTATACCAACTTCGAGCCCTACGAGAGCCATCGCCTCTTCCCGCAGTTCGACCAGCCCGACATCAAGGGCACCTACACCCTCTCAGTGACCGCGCCGGCTGGCTGGGAGCTCATCCACAACACCGCCCCCGCCGCGGTCACGCCCGCCGGGGACCGCCGCCGCTGGGACTTCCAGCCGACAAAGCCCTTCAGCACCTACCTCTTCGCGCTCGTCGCCGGGCCGTACCATGTCGTCCGCGACCGGCACGGCGATATCGACCTCGGCCTCTACTGCCGCCGCTCCCTCGCGCGGTACCTCGATGCCGAGGAGATCTTCGAAGTCTCGAAGCAGGGCCTCGACTTCTACGCCGACTTCTTCGCTGTCCCCTACCCCTTCGGGAAGTACGACCAGGCCTTCGTGCCCGAGTTCAACTCAGGGGCGATGGAGAACGTCGCCTGCGTCACCCACAACGAGTACATGGTCTTCCGCGACCCACCGACCACGAACCAGCGCCGCAGCCGGGCGGAGGTCATCCTCCATGAAATGGCGCACATGTGGTTCGGCGACCTCGTCACCATGCGCTGGTGGAACGACCTCTGGCTGAACGAGAGTTTCGCGACCTACATGTCCTACCTCTGCATGGAGCGGGCGACCCGTTTCGATAGCGGCTGGCTCGATTTCGCCTCGTCGATCAAGAACTGGGCCTACCGGCAGGATCAGCTGGTGACCACCCACCCGATCGCCGGCCGCGTCGAGGACACGGACCAGACGTTCCTCAACTTCGATGGCATCACCTACGGCAAGGGCGCGTCCGTGCTCAAGCAGCTGGTCGCGGCCATCGGCATGGACGGCTTCCGCGAGGGCATGCGCGAGTATTTCCGCCGCCACGCGTACGGCAACGCCACGCTGGCTGATTTCCTCGCCGCGCTCGAGCACGGCAGCGGCATGTCGCTCAGGCGCTGGGCCGAACTCTGGCTCGAAACACCCTCGCTCAACACCATCGCGGCCGACTGGGACGCCGACGGCGACCGCATCTCGCGCTTCCGGTTGCGCCAATCCGCACCGGCGGAGTACCCGTACCTCCGCCCGCACCGGCTGGATATCGGACTTGCGCGCGAAGATGACGGGGCGCTGCGCGTCACCGTCGTCCCCGCTTCGATCGACGGGCCCGAAGCGACCATCCCCGAGGCCGAAGGGCTCCCACGGCCCGACTTCGTCTTCCCGAACTACGGCGACCATGGCTACTGCAAGGTCGCGCTCGACCCGGCCTCGCTCGACTACATCCAGCGCCACCTCGAGCGGGTTGACGACACGCTCCTGCGGCTGCAGCTCTGGGCGTCGCTCTGGAACATGGTCCGCGACCAGCAGCTCTCCTCCCTCCGCTACCTCGAACTCGTCCGTGCGAAGGCCCCGCTCGAGGGGCATCCCGAGCTCGTTGAGTCCATCACCGCCAACGCCCTCGGCGCCATCGGGCGCTACGTGCCGGAAGAGCGCATCGTCGATGAGGCGCGCGCCTTCTTCCGCACCGCGGATACCGCCCTGCGCGCTGCCCCGCCGGGTGACCTGCAAAAGCTGTGGGCCCGGGCGCTCATCGGTGCCGCTGCCCACTCCGAGGACGTCTCCGCCCTCCTTCGCCTGCTCGACGGGGAGGACGTCATCCCCGGGTTCGAACTCGACCAGGAGATGCGCTGGAGCATCGTCACGAAGGCCGTCGCCTACGGCCTCCCCGGCGCTTCGGAGCGGCTCGCCGCCGAGTCTGCCCGCGACCTCTCCGACCGCGGCGTCCGCGCGAAGCTCCGCGCTGAAGTCTCGGCCCCCGACCCGGCCGTCAAATCCGCAGCCTGGGAACGCATCCTCGGCGAGGGCTACGGCTCGCTCTACCTCACCGGCGCGGCGATGTCCGGCTTCAACTGGCGGCACCAGCGCGAGCTGCTGGAGCCTTACGTCGACCGTTTCTTCGCCGCGGTCGTGCCGGTCTTCCGGGAACGCGACAAGGAGTTCGCCACCGACTTCTTCCGCAACCTGGCCCCGGGCTACCGCGTCGAGCCGGAGACGATCCGCCGTGCCGAGGAGGTCCTGGCCGCCGAGCCCGACCACGTGCTCCTTTCCCGCGTGGTCCGCGAGTTCATCGACGACACGCAGCGGGCGCTCCGCTGCCGCGATTTCGCCGCAGGCGGGCGCGGCTCCTGACGGGTGAGCCCACCCACAGCGCCTAACTCCTCCGCCGCCTAGTCTAGGTTCAGCGCCCTCGTCCAGGGTGGGCAGGACCCCGCGATGTCAACCAACACGATCTCACCTGTCGTCGCGCCCGGCCGCATTGCCCGGGGATTGACCGTGAACCCGCTTTCAGCGGCCACCGTCGAGTGGTACCGGGCTCGGGGTGAGCTCTGGCTCCGCGAGCACGCGACCGTGACCTGGGAGCGCCCGGCCGCCGACGTGCAGGTGTTCGGGCTCGGGACCGCGGTCCGCGTCATCGGTCAGCGTGGCGACGGGATCGCGGCGCTGCGGGAACAGGTGGCCCCGCTCCTCGAAAACCTCGCCGCCGCGGCGGCGGAGTTGCCGTTCGCGCCCCGTGTCTTTGCCGTGGCGGCCTTCGACCCCGGAGCGCCCCGCCTTGACCCGGCCTGGGAGCCGCTCGGCAGCTACCAGGTCATCATCCCGGCGATCACCCTGCTTCGCTGCGGCGAAAGCTGGTCCGGGATCGCCTGCGCGGGGGATTTCCCTGCCGCCGTCCCTGGCGCCGACCTCGGCCTCGGGCCCTGCACGGACGCTGCGCACCTCGAACAGGCCATCATGGCTGCGGTGGGCGAAATCCGCGAGGGTCGCTACCAGAAGGCCGTCCTGGCGGGCTGTCGACTCGTCCCCACCGGCGGCCTGCGACCATCGTTTATCCTCGCCCGTCTCGGTGCTGCGTTTCCCACCTGCTGCATCTTTAGCATCCGCGCCGGCGGCCTTGCCTGGCTGGGAGCGACCCCGGAGCCCCTCGCGCTCGTCCACCAGGGTAAGCTCGACCTCTTCTCACTGGCGGGCTCCCGCCGCCGCGGTGCGACGCCCGACGAGGATGAGCGGCTCGCCAACGAACTCCTCGCGAGCCCAAAGGAGCGCTGGGAGCACCAGCTCGTGCTCGATGCCATCCGGGGCGATCTCGCCGGGCTTGCCACCGACCTCCAGTACCCGGAAACGCCCCGCGTAATGAAGCTGGCCAACATCCAGCACCTTTCGACGCCCATCTCCGCCCGGCTCGTCCCGGGCCGGACAATCCTGGACGTCGTCGAGCGGCTCCACCCCACCCCGGCGGTCGGCGGCTGGCCCCGCGCGGAGGCGCTCGACGCCATCCGCCGCCTCGAGGCCATGGATCGCGGCTGGTACGCGGGGCCCATCGGCTGGGTCGATGCGAACGGGGACGGCGAGTTCTACGTCGCGCTCCGCAGCGCACTCGTCGGCGGCAACGTGGCCCGCCTGTACGCCGGGGCTGGCATCGTCGCCGATTCCGACCCCGCCGCCGAGCTCGATGAAATCGAAACCAAGCTCGACGCCCTCCGGGGGGTCATGACGCGGTGAACACCGCCCGGGCCAACACACTCTGCGCGCGGGCTCTGATTGAAGGCCTGGCCCTCGAAGGCGTGCGTCATGCGGTGGTCACCCCGGGCAGCCGCTCGACCCCGCTGGTGTTCGCGCTCGCCGACCAGTCGCAGGTGCGCCCTTGGCTCATCCTCGATGAGCGCTCCGCCGGCTTTTTTGCGCTTGGCTTAGCCCGTGCGCTGGGCGAGCCGGTCGCGATCGCCTGCACCTCCGGCACCGCAGTTGCCAACCTCGCGCCGGCCATCGTCGAAGCCAACCTCTCGCGAGTTCCTGTCATCGCCCTCACCGCCGATCGGCCGCCCCGCCTCCGCGATGTCGGCGCGGCCCAGACCATCGACCAGGTCCACTTCTTCGGCCGGCAGGTGCGCTGGTCGGTCGACCTCCCGGTGCCATCGCTCGCGGCGGCTCAGGCGTTCACCGCTGCCGGGCGTCGTGCCGCGCGCGCCAGCCTCGAGGCGCTTCCCGGGCCGGTCCAGGTGAATGTGCCCTTCGATGAGCCGCTCATCGAGCCGCCGGCCGAGCACCCGGGGCCATGGGAGCCCCGCATGGGTGCCTGCTCCAGGCCGCGCTACGAACCCGACTCCGCAGCGCTGGAGCGGGTTGCAGCCCTCGCTGCCGCGGCGCGCCGCCCCCTCATCATCGCCGGGCCGGAAACGGGAGGCCTGCCGGTTGACCCCTTGCTCGCGCTGGCGGAGGCGCTCGACGCGCCGCTGCTGGCCGACCCGCTCAGCGGACTTCGTGCCGGCGTCGAGCGGGACGCCCCCGTGCTCGATGCCTTCGACGCCTGGCTGCGCGGCGCCCGCGTGGGCGAACCCGATTTCGTGCTTCGCTTTGGTGCCGCCCCCACGTCGAAGACCCTGAACCAGCTGCTCGCGGCGTTGCCTGCCGCGCTCCACGTGGTCGTGGACCGGCCAGGCGGCTACCGCGAACCAAACGGGCTCTCGCCAGTGGTCCTGGTCGGCGACCCCGCTGTCGTTGCGGAGGCGCTGGCCTGTGCCGGCCTCCCTCGCGCCGAGCCCGGCTGGCGCGCCGCCTGGGCGTCGGCTGACCGCGCCGCCCGCAACGCCCTCGACACCGCCGCCGCAACCGATGACCTGTTCGAAGGGCGCGTCTTTGCCCTGTTGCGGGAATTGCTGCCCGCTGGCGCCACCGTCGTCGCGGGCAACAGCATGCCCGTTCGTGACCTCGAGAACTTTTTCGGGGTGCGTTCGGCACCCGCGACGATCACCGCCAACCGCGGCGCGAACGGGATCGATGGCGTCATGTCGTCGGCGGCCGGGGCGGCAGCGTCCGGGTCACCGACCGTCGTGGTCGTCGGCGATGTCTCGTTCCACCACGATACCAACGCCCTCTGGGCGGTCCGCGAGCATCACCTGCCGCTTCTCGCCATCGTGGTCAACAACAACGGCGGCGGCATCTTTCACTACCTGCCCCAGGTCGCGCACGACCGCTCGTTCGAACGCTGGTTCGCGACTCCGCCCAACCTCGACTTCCGCCACGCCGCCCGCCTGTTCGACCTCGAGTACACTTGCGCGGTCGACTGGCCGACCTTCGAGCGCGCGCTGGCCCGCTGGTGCGACAGCCCGGCGCCCGCCGTGCTCGAGCTCCGCACCGACCGCCGGCTGAACGTTGCCCTGCACCAGCGGGCCTGGGATGCCGCCGTCGCCGCCGCCAGCGAGGTTCTCGAGCGATGACCCGCTACGAGATCGCCCAGGGGTTCTCCCTGAACGTCGAAAGCTGGGGCTCGGGGCCGCCGCTGGTCCTGCTGCACGGCTTCACTGGCTCGGCCGACGGCTGGGGCGAATTCGGCCGGCTCCTCGGCGAGGAATTTCGCTGCATCGCCATCGACATCGTGGGGCACGGCCATTCCGATGCTCCCGAGGCGTTGGACCGCTACCGCATGCCAATTGCGGCCCGTGACCTCCTGGCCGCTGCCCGCCGCGCCGGTGCGCCTGCGGCGGCCTGGCTCGGGTACTCGATGGGCGGCCGAACCGCCATTGCCGTCACCGTCACCGACCCCGGCGCGGTGACAGCGCTCGTGACCATCGGCGCTTCGCCCGGGCTGCCCACCGCTGCCGAACGCGAGCAGCGCATCGCCGCAGACGAGGCTCTCGCCGACCGCATCCTGTCAGAAGGCATCGAAGCGTTCGTCGACTACTGGGAGTCACTGCCCCTGTGGGAGAGCCAGTCCCGCCTCCCGGCCGACGTTCGAGCCGCCCTGCGTGCCGCCCGGCTGCGCAATCGCCCCATCGGACTGGCCAACAGCCTGCGCGGTATGGGCACCGGCGCCCAGCCCGACTACCACGATGCCCTGCGCTCCCTGCCGATGCCCTTCCTCGCCCTCGCCGGCGCGCTCGATTCGAAGTACCTTGCCATTGCCCGTCAGATGGCCGAGGCGGCCCCGAACGGACGGTTTGCTTCGGTCCCGGGCGCGGGACATGCTGCCCAGCTCGAAGCACCCGCCGCGGCCGCCCGGCTCGTCGCCGAATTTCTCCACCAGCATCATCCCATGGAGGCACCCGCGTGAGCACCCTGCAGTGGCAGACCGTCCGCGAATACGACGACATCCTCTACCAGAAGGCCGAGGGCATCGCCCGCATCAGCATCAACCGGCCCGAAGTCCACAACGCCTTCCGCCCCAAGACCACCTTCGAACTCATTGACGCCTTCTCGCATGCACGCGAGGACTCCGAGGTTGGCGTGATCCTCTTCACGGGCGAAGGCGGCCGGGCCTTCTGCTCGGGCGGCGACCAGCGTGTCCGCGGCCACGGCGGCTACGTCGGCGACGACAATGTGCCGCGGCTCAACGTCACCGACCTTCACAAGCTCATCCGCTCCATCCCGAA
>NZ_DAOUAO010000004.1:0-6278 GCF_034433535.1 Tepidiforma sp. | reverse complement strand
ATCGAAGGTGAGGGCGCAGTTGACGGTGCCGGTGATCGGCCCCCGGGGCGGGCGGCGTGCCGCCTCGGGCGCGGGACCGACGACCCGGAGCTCGACTTCGCCGAGGACCTGGGCGGCTGCACGCTCGATGACGGTGCGGAGGCGGGTATCGAGCCAATCGCGGGCGATCTCGTTGGGGGCCTGGATGGTGAAGGTGCGGCCATCGAAGGCGCAGGGCCTTGCGGGGGCAAGCCAGGTTGCGACGGTGTGGGGGTTGAGCTGGACTTCGAGGCAGCCGAGGATGGCGCGCCATGTGCGGGCGAGGTGGCGGGGTTCGGCGCCCGGGCTGGCGGTTTCCAAGGGCACACACTCTCCTTCCTCCCGCGCGCAGCGGGCGGCTCCACGGTGGTTGCGGCGTCGGTGAGACGTGGTCTTCGGGGCCGTCCCCCCGGCCCCCGCAGGCGGGGACAGGGGCGAAGGGTAGTGCGCGGGGCCGGGGGGTTCAACGCTCTTATGTCAGCGCAGCGGGGGGTGCGGCGAAGGATTCACGCGGGCGCGGGTTTATGTGCGCCGGGGCCATTGCGGCCCAGTATGGACGCTAAGGAGCAAGGAGGTGGGAGGTGGGAGGTGGGAGGTTGGAGGTTGGAGGTTGGAAGTGGGACCGGGAGCCGGGAGCGGGGAGCCGGGAGCACCGCCCGGCCCGGCCCCGCCCGGGAGCGGGGAGCCGGGAGCACCGCCCTGGCGTCAGCCCCTGCCCGGGAGTGGGGTGCAGGGAGCGGGGAGGGGCCGCTCTCCCCTTCTCCCGTTCTCCCGTTCTCCCGTTCTCCCCTTCTCCGGTTCTGCCTCAGCTGCCGATGGGGCCGCCGTCGTCCTTGCGGACGAAGATGACCGACGGCCGCGGGTCCTTGCCGTCGGGGAAACGGCTGGACGGGTTGGCGAGGGTGGTGCCTTCGCCGGGGTGCTGGATGGAGACGAACAGGGTGTCGTCGGTATCGGAGAAGATGAGGCTGGCGACTTCGCCGCCGGGGACGCCGCTGAGGAACTGGCGGTTGTAGCCGCGCTCGGGGCCCTCAACGGGCACGGCGAAGACGCCGTCGTTCTTCTTGAACGAGGAGGTCTGGCCGTCGGTGGAGATCCAGAGGTTGCCCTTGCGGTCGAAGGCGATGTTGTCGGGGCTGGAGATGGGGCTGCAGAGCGATGGCGGGAAGCCGGCGAAGTAGGTCTGGTCGGTGGCCGGGTCGCCGCAGAGCATGAAGATGCCCCAGCGGAAGGTATCGCTGGTGTGGTCGCCGCGGGCGGGGCGGAGTTCGATGATGTGGCCGTGGCGGTTGTTGTTCCGGGGGTTGGCGGCATCGGCGCCGGCCCGCCCGGAGGCGCCGCGCTGGGTGTTGTTGGTGAGGGCGGCGTAGACGAAGCCGTTCTTCGGGTTGGTTTCGACGTCCTCGGGGCGGTCCATCTTGGTCGCGCCGACGAGGTCCGCGGCGCGGCGGGTGTTGATGCAGACGTCGCCCTGGGTGGCGAAGCCATTGGCGGCGGTCAGCGGGCCCTGGCCGGCAACGAGGGGAAGCCAGCGGCCGGTGCCGTCCGCATCGAAGCGGGCAGCGTAGAGGGTGCCGCGCTCCAGGAGGCGCATGTTGGCCTCGCGGTCGTTGGGGTTGTACCGGCCTTCGGTGACAAAGCGGTACATGTATTCGAAGCGTTCATCGTCGCCCATGTAGAGGACGACGCGGCCATCTGGGGCGATGACGCTGGTGGCTGCTTCGTGCTTGAAGCGGCCGAGGGCGGTGTGCTTGCGCGGGAGCGAGCCGGGGTCGTGCGGGTCGAATTCGACGACCCAACCGAAGCGGAAGGGTTCGCTGGGCTCGCGGGCAAGGTCGAAGCGCGGGTCGAAGCGCTCCCACTTGCGCTCGCTGGCAGCCTTCGGGAGACCGTAGCGGCTGTGGACGGCGCGCTTCGCCGCATCGGTGACGGCATCGGCGTTGGCGAAGTACTGGTGGAAGTTCTCCTCGCAGGTGAGGACGGTGCCCCAGGGGGTGATGCCGGCGGCGCAGTTGTTGAGGGTGCCGAGGACGGTGTAGCCCGCGGGGTCGGCGGAGGTGCGCATCCAGGGGTGGCCGGCGGCGGGGCCGGTGAGGCGGATGGGGGTGGTGCCGGTGATGCGGCGGTTGTGCCAGGCGCCGAGGGTGTAGCGCCAGCCGCGGGCGGGATGCCGTTCGATATGGATGACGGAGACACCGTGGGCTTCCAGCTCGGCTTCGACCTGGTCGCGGGTGGGATTTTCCGGGTCGTAGCCCGGGAACATGAGCTCAGGGTTGGTGTATTCGTGGTTGACGACGAGGAGGGCGCGCGTTTCGGTGAGGGGGATGAAGCCGAGCCAGTCGCAGTTGTAGCCGAACTGGCGGGACTGGCGGGCGCCGCTCTGGTTCTCGATGTCGAAGCCGGAATCGGGGTCGAGGAAGAGCGGGTCGCCCCAGCGAATGAGGGTCTCGAACCGGTACCCGGGCGGGACGATCACGCGGTCGGAGCTATCGAGCTTGACGGGGGTGAAGGCGAGGCCGGTGCTGCCGGCGGACTGGGCGCTGGCCGTTTCGGCGCCGAGGGCGGCTTCGCGGCCGACGACGAGGAAGCCGGCGGCGAGGGCACCGAGCCCGAACAGCCCGCGGCGAGAGATGGCGCGCTGGAGGATGTCGCCGAAGTAGGCGTTTTCGGAGCTGTTCGGGAGGGGACCGGCGCACTGGTTGCCGCAGCTCCAGCGGCAGGTCTGGGGGTGCAGGAAGCACTGGTTGGGCGCACCCGTCTCAATGACGGGCAGCAGATCGGACGGGTCGGGGTCCAGGGTCATGGAGACTCCTCGCTGCGATGCGTGCTGCGGCCAAGGCGGCCGCGCACCATCGTTGGCGGGGATGGTTATCGAGCGTGGAAGAGCCGGTGATCGGATGGTTAGCGCGGCCCTGGTCAGCGCGGCTCAGGCGGATTCGCCGATTTCCCAGCGCTCGAGGCGGCGGATGGCGAGGACCGTGAACAGCGGCAGGACCGCGGCGGAGAGCAGGGCGGCCTGGAGGGGCGACAGGCGGGGGTCGAAGACGGCCGGGAGGTCGAAGAAGGCGTCGGCGAGGCCGAGCGTGTACTGGCGAATGGAGAAGAAGCGGACGCCGGAAAAGATGCCGGAGATGACGCCCTCCCAGAGGAAGACGTAGAGGAGACCGGCGACCAGGGCCCGGGAGGTGAGGACGCTGAGCCAGGTGAAGAGCGCAAGGTAGAGCAGGGCGCCGACGGGCACGGCGAGCGTGAAGCCGAGGACGAGGGCCGGGTCGGCGGATTGGCGGGCGACCAGGCCGGCCGCAGCGGTGGTCGGGATGAGGACAGCGGCGGCGATCAGCCAGGCGGTAACGAGCCGGGAGAGGACGATGCGCCAGCGGGGCAGCGGTTTCCCGAGGAGGTAGACGGCGGTGCCGTCTTCGAAATCCTGGCCGAAGGCAGCGGTGCCCAGGACGAGGCTGACCAGGGGGAGGATGGTGGTGGTGACGATGCCGCCCAGGAGCGCCCGGGCAGTGAAACGGGCGGGGTCGGCGTCTTCCGGCGCGGCGAGGCGGAAGAGCAGGGCCATCGCAACGGGCACGAGGGCGAGGAGCCCGACGAGGAGGGTGCGGCGCTGGCCGAGGAGGGTGCGGGCGGTGAGCTGGACGACGGCGGCGTTCATGGGCGGCCGGGCTCAGCGGCGGACCAGGTAGGCGAAGACACTTTCGAGCGATTCATCGGTGGGGCGGACCTCGTAGAGGGTGACCCCGGCGGCGGCGGCCGCGCGGGGGAGGGCGAGGGCGCAGGCTCGCAGCTCGGCGGAGCGGATTTCGAGACGGCCGTCCTCAATGGCGACGCCGCGGATGGCGGGGTCGGGGAGGAGGGCGGCAGCGAGCGCGCGGTTATCGCTGGAGCGGACGGTGACGGTGTGGGGGCGGTCGGTCATGAGGGCACGGATGCGGCGGTAGTCGCCGGAGGCGGCGAGCCGGCCGGCGACGATGACGAGGACCTCGCTGGCGAGGCGTTCGACCTCTTCGAGGATGTGGGAGGAGTAGAGGATGGTGCGCCCCTCGGCGGCCATGCGGCGGAAGAGGTCCATGAGCTGGAGGCGCTGGCGCGGGTCGGCGCCGTTGAACGGCTCGTCGAGGATGAGGATGGGCGGGTCGTGGACGATGGCGGCAGCGACCTTGATGCGCTGCTTCATGCCCTTGGAGTAGGTGCCGCAGGCGCGGTCGGCGGCGGCTTCCATGTCGACCCGGGCGATGGCGCGGCGGGCGGCGTCGGCGGGGTCGGGGAGGGCGTGGAGCCGGGCGTTCAGTTCGACGAACTGGCGCCCGGTGAGGAAGGGGTAGACCGCTTCGCGCTCGGGGACGAGGCCGATGCGGCGGTAGATGTCCGGGTTGCGCCAGGCGGGCTGCCCTTCGATGCGCACCTCGCCGGCGGAGGGGCGAAGGAAGCCGGCGAGGCAGTGGAGGATGGTGGACTTGCCGGCGCCGTTCGGGCCGAGGAGGCCGGTGATGCCGGGTCCGACCGTGAAGCTGACGTTGTTGACGGCGACGACGTTGCCGTACCAGCGGGAGAGGTTTTCGACGGCGATGGGCGGGGCGTTCATGCACGCAGCTCCCGGAAGCGGCGGAGCAGCAGGGCGAGCGCGACGGCGGCGTGGGCGAGGGCGAGGAGGGGGTAGGTCCAGTCGGGCAGCCCGGCCTGCGCCTGGGCAGAGGTCGGGCCGGGGTCGCGCCCGAACACCCAGAGGGTGGCGCCATAGAGGAGGTCGAACGGGCTGAACCAGACGGCATAGCGGCCGACCTCGCCGCCGATTTCGACGAGGAGCGAGGCAAAGGGCAGCGTGATAAAGAACCAGGCCGCGACCGCGACGGTGGCGTAAGCGCGGCGCGGGGTCTGGGCTGCCAGGGCGAGGCTGACGGCGGCGGTGACGACGGCGATGCCGCTCCCGGCGACGAGGGCCTGGGGCAGCTCGCGCCAGTGGTCGGCGAGGTAGCCGGGGATGTCCTCGCTGGCGAGGCCGTTGCCGATGAGGAGCACCACCTGCGGCAGCAGGGTCAGCACCGCGAGCGCGGCGGCGAAGGCGGCGGCCCTGGCGAGCACGTAATCCTCGCGGCGCAGGGCGCGGGCGAAGTAGAGCACGATGGTGCGATGGCGCAGGTCGCGGCCGTAGATCTCTGGGGCGACGGCCGCGCAGAAGAGCGCGACCGGGACCTGCACGTAGCCGAAGTAGTTCCAGGGCGTGATGATTTCGACCCGGTCGCCGACGAGGGCGGCGACGCCGAGCTGGACCAGCGCGGGGAAGAAGGCGATCACGGTGATGGCGACGGGCAGGACCTTGGCCGAGGGGCGCCGACCGAGGCCGAAGGCGCCGCGGAGGGTGAACAGCCAGAGGGTGCGAAGGGCCTGAGACCGGCCCAGGCGGGGACCGTCGTAGCGGCGGTAGCCGAGGTCGTAGATGCTGCCGGTGCGGGGTTCAGCTGGCGGCATGGGCGGGCTCGCTCGCGGGGCGGAAGAGGTCTTCGAGGGCCTGGCGGCGCGGTTCGAGGCGGACGAGGCCGAGGGATTCGCGGGCACAGAGGTCGCGGATGAGGTCGTACGGGGGCTCGCCTTCGAGGGCGACGAGGATGGATGCGCCATCGAGCTCGGCGCGGAACCCGTGGGCGCGCAGGGCGGCGAGCAGCGCCACCGGTTCGCCATCGAGTTCGACGACGAGCGTGCCGGTATCGGCGGTGAAGTCGCGGAGAGGGCCCTGGCGGAGCAGGGTGCCGGCATCGATGACGACGACCTGGTCGCAAACGCGCTCGATTTCGCCCAGCAGGTGGGAGGCCATGAGGATGGAGATGCCGAACTCGCGGCCGGTGCGGCGGACGAGGTCGAGCATGTCGTCGCGGCCGGCGGGGTCGAGGCCGTTGGTGGGCTCGTCGAGAAAGAGGAGCTGCGGGTCGTGGACGAGGGCCTGGGCGAGCTTGACGCGCTGCTTCATGCCGGTGGAGTAGCCGCGGATCTCGCGGTAGCGCTCTTCGAAGAGCCCGACGTGGCGGAGGGTCTCGGCGGTGCGCTCCCGGGCGGCGGCGCGGGGCAGGCCGTTGACCTGGGCCATGTGGGCGATGAATTCGGTGGCGGAGACATCGAGGGGGAGGCAGTCGTGCTCGGGCATGTAGCCGACGTGCTGCCTGAGTTCGAGCCCCTGGCTGAGGACGTCGTAGCCGAGGACGGTGGCGCTGCCGGAGGTGGGCGGGAGGAGGCCGAGGAGGATCTTGATGAGGGTTGAC
>NZ_DAOUAO010000003.1:0-2052 GCF_034433535.1 Tepidiforma sp. | reverse complement strand
AGGAACAGGACCACGACCGCGGGATTGACGACCAGGTTTTCGATGCGGTGGGTGATGTGCAGGCCGAGGCGGGTGGCGGCGACTCCCTGCGCTTCGGTCATGGCCTGGAGGAGGGGGAAGGCGAAGGTCGCGCCGAGACCCACCATGACGCCGCCGAGATGCAGGAACAGCAGCAATTTGTACGATTCCATCCGATGCTCTCCTGTGAAGTTCGCGGCAGTATAACGTCCTGCAGGCTGTCAGAAAACTTCAAAACATGGCGGGGAATTCGCGTGCTGTACAGTTCCCAAGTTCCCGGGGCGTGCGCGCACCCTGAAGATGACGGCCCGGTGGGCCGAATATTCCGGCGTGACACCGTGGTATTCACTGCGCGGACACCGGAGCGGCCGCCTTGGCGCCGTCTGATCGGCGGGAGACATTCCCGCGGCTGCCGCTGCGGGTGCTCCTGATTGGCGTGCTGGCAGCGACAGCGGTCGCGGGCCCGATCGCGGGCCTGCTGCTGGGCCACGGGCTGGAGGCAGCGCTGGCGGAGCTGGGGCCGGGGATGCTGGCGGCGGTCGGGGGCGCCTGGGTGCTCTGCCGGCTCGTGGCCGGGCCGCTGGACCGCCTGGGCGAGGTGATCCGGGAGGGACAGGCTGGCGACCTCGAGCGGCGGGCCGGCGGGGCGTTCGTCCGGGAGCTGGATGAGCTCGCGGTGCAGCTAAACCGCGCGCTCGCGGCGCTGCAATCGTCGACGGATTCGCTGATCTATCGGGCGTTCCACGACTCGCTCACGGAGCTGCCCAACCGGGCGATGTTCCTCGCTGCCTTCGCCCGGGCGCTGGGGGCGCAGCGCAGGCCGGGACAGGTGGCGGTGATGTTCCTGGATGTGGACCGCTTCAAATTCCTGAACGATACGCTCGGCCACGCGGTGGGCGACCAGCTGCTTTCGGTGTTCGCGCAGCGGCTGGTGGGAGCCGCCGGCGGCCAGATGGTGGCGCGGCTCGGCGGCGACGAGTTCACCGTCCTGGTGCAGGCCGGCGATGCCGGGCGGGCCGCACGGGAGATCGCCGGGCGCATCCTGGCGGCGCTGGAGCGGCCGTTTTCCATTGCGGGACAGGAGCTGTTCGTTTCGACCAGCATCGGCATTGCGGTGAGCAGCGAGGGCGACCGCTCGACCACGGACCTGCTGAGGAAGGCGGATGTCGCGCTGTACCGCGCGAAGGGCGAGGGCCGGGCGCGCTGGGTGGTCTTTTCGCCGGAGCTCGATGCGGACGCTGCGGAGCGGTTCGACCTGGACAATGCCCTGCGGCGGGCGGTCGAGCGGAACGAGCTGCTGCTGCTCTACCAACCCCTGGTGGACCTGCGCACCGGCACGCTGCTGGGCATGGAGGCGCTGCTTCGCTGGAACCACCCGCACCGGGGCGTGCTTTCGCCGGCCACGTTCATTTCGATCGCCGAGGAATCGGGGGAGATTGTGCGGATCGGGCAGTGGGTCGCGGAGGAAGCCTGCCGGAAGGCGGCCGCGTTCCAGCGGCTGAGGCCCGGGAAGCCGCTCACCGTGTGCGTGAACATTTCGGCGGCGGAGTTCCGCCAGCGCGACCTCCCGGCGCGGTTGCGGCAGGTGCTCGAACACTCCGGGCTGGCGCCGGAGCAGCTGAAGCTGGAGCTGACGGAGAGCGTGCTGCTCGAAGACGCGCCGGCCGCGGTGGAGATGCTGGGCGAACTGAAGCAGCTGGGCGTGCGGCTGGCGCTGGATGATTTTGGGACGGGCTACTCCTCGCTGAGCTACCTGCAGCGGCTGCCGATCGACACGCTCAAGGTCGACCAGTCGTTTGTTGAGCGATTGGGGGTCGACGCCACCTCCGGGCCGCTGGTGCGGGCGATGGTGGAGATGGGCGAAGCGCTGGGGATGGAAGTGGTGGCGGAAGGCGTGGAAACCGAGTGGCAGGCGGCCTGTCTGCGGGAGGTCGGCTGCACGGCGGCGCAGGGCAGGTTCTTTGCGGGGCCGCTGACGGAGGAGCAGTTCGCCCGGCTGGTGGCCTCGAACCGGCCGGTCTCGGGGTGGGAGCA
>NZ_DAOUAO010000002.1:0-6708 GCF_034433535.1 Tepidiforma sp. | reverse complement strand
GGTCCTCCCCGGCTTCGGCCTCGCACTGGAGCTGATCGCCCACTTCTCCCGCAAGCCGCTCTTCGCCTACCGCTACGCCGTCGCCGCCTTCCTCGGCATCCTCGGCCTCAGCGGCGTCGTCTGGGCGCACCACATGTTCACCTCCGGCATGCCCAACTACCTCCACGGCCCCTTTCTCGTCGCCACCGAACTCATCTCCATCCCCACCGGCCTCATCTTCCTCTCCGCCCTCGGCACCATCTGGCTCGGCCGCCTTTGGCTGAAAACCCCGATGCTCTTCGCCCTCGCCGTCATCTTCAACTTCGCCTGCGGCGGCGTGACCGGCATCTTCCTCGCCGATGTCCCCACCGATATCCACCTCCAGGACACCTACTTCGTCGTCGCCCACTTCCACTACACCATCGTCGGCGGCGAAATCTTCGCCCTCTTCGGCGCCATCTACTACTACTTCCCCAAGATGACCGGCCGCATGTACAACGAACGGCTCGCGAAGCTCCACTTCTGGTGGATGTTCATCGGCTTCAATGCCACCTTCTTCCTCATGCACCTCCCCGGCATCAAGGGCATGAACCGCCGCATCGCCGACTTCCCCTCCGAACTCGATCCCCTCAACCTCACGGTCTCCCTCGCCGGGTTCTTCCTCGGCGCTTCGTTCCTCGTCTTCATCTACAACATGGTGATGAGCTGGGTGCGCGGGCCGGTCGCCGAGGCCAACCCCTGGGAAGCCCGCACCCTCGAATGGCAGACCAGCTCCCCGCCGCCCCTCGAGAACTTCCCCACCCCGCCCGTCGTCAAGGGCCACCCCTACGACTACGGCGTACCCGGTTCCATCCACGCCACCTTCCCGACCCGGTCGGCCGGCCTTGCCGGCGCGCCCGCGGGCGGCGGCGGCCAGTAAGGAGCAGCAGCCATGCGCAAGCCGATGCAAACCGGCCTCATCGTCGCGGCCATCCTCGCCGTCCTCACCATCACCGAATACCTCTTCGCCACCCACGTCGAAGACGACCTGGTCCGCTTCCTTGGCATCACCGTCTCCGCACTCGGGAAGGCCGGCCTCATCGTCTACTACTTCATGCACATCTACCGCATCTGGCGCCCTGAGGAGGCTCACTAATGGCACTCGCCGCCCACGCTGAAGCCCGCCCGGTCCACAACCACCTCGCCATCAATCGCGTCGGGCTCTGGCTCTTCTTTTTCTCCGAAACCATCCTCTTCGGGCTCCTCCTCAGCGCCCGCTTCTATCTCGAGGGCATCCACCGCGAAGAGCTCGACCAGCTTCTCGGCCTCGGCATCACCATCGTCCTCCTCCTCTCTTCCGTGACCGCCTACACCGCCGAAACCGCCATCGAACACGACAACAAGAAGGTCGCCTCCTGGTACCTCTTCTTCACCATCCTGCTTGGCCTGGTCTTCACCGCCGGCGTCGTCTTCGAATGGTCCACCGCCCACTTCCATCGCAGCCAGTCCTTCGGCTCCGTCTTCTTCACCATGACGGGCATCCACGCGACCCACGTCGTCTCCGGCATCTTCATGCTCCTCCTCGTCTGGCTTCAGGCCCTGCGTGGCCGCTACAGCGCCAAGAACCACTGGGCCGTCAGCGGCACCGTCATGTACTGGCACTTCGTCGATGTCGTCTGGGTCTTCTACTACCCGGCCCTCTACCTGACCAAATGAGATGACCCGCCTGCGCTCCTCAGCCGCCCGCCAGTTCGCCCTCTGGGTGCTGGGCGGCTTCCTGGTCGGCTGGCTCGTCAGCGCCCTCTGGTGGTCGCTCCTCGAACCGTCCGGCAAGGACGCGCCCGCCGAGATCATCATCCCGCCCGGCGCCGCCGAGCTCATCGCCGCCGGGCGGCCCGTCCCCGGCGTCCCCTCCGTCATCCGCGCCGGCCGGACCGGCTACGTCAGCATCACCAACAACGATGCCGTCGAGCACTACCTTGGCGGCGCGCTCATCCGCCCCGGCGCCACCGCCATCGTCCGCCCCGCCAGGTCCGACGGAACCATCCAGTGCACCTTCCACGCCGCCGGTGCCGTCGGCTACCAGCTCGATGAGCGCCCGCCGATCACCGTCACCTTCATCCCCGCCGCCCTCCTCGGCGTCCCCTTCGGCATCGCCTTCGGCGTCGCGACCATCGTCGCCCGCCGCCTCGGCGATGAGGCCACTGACCTCGACCCCGCCGGGGCCTGAGCCGCCCCCACCTCGCCGCGCTTACACCGCCCGCTCTCGTGGCTCTATTGCGTCCCCGGCCAACGGCCTACACTCATACCCACATCCAGCCCGGAGGATTGCACCATGTCTCAGGCCCAGACCGGCACGTGGGCTGTCAAAGTCGGCCTCGCCCAGATGCTCAAGGGCGGCGTCATCATGGACGTCGTTACGCCCGAACAGGCCAAAATCGCTGAGGAAGCCGGCGCCTGCGCGGTCATGGCGCTCGAGCGCGTCCCCGCCGATATCCGCCGCGACGGCGGCGTCGCCCGCATGAGCGACCCGGAAATCATCCTCCGCATCATGGACGCCGTCACCATCCCCGTGATGGCCAAGGCCCGCATCGGCCACTTCGTCGAAGCGGAGGTCCTCCAGGCCCTCGGTATCGACTACATCGACGAGTCCGAGGTCCTCACCCCGGCCGATGAGGCCCACCACATCGATAAGCACCAGTTCAAGGTCCCCTTCGTCTGCGGGGCCCGCAACCTCGGCGAAGCCCTCCGCCGCATCGGCGAAGGCGCCGCCATGATCCGCACCAAGGGCGAAGCCGGCACCGGCGATATCGTCGAAGCCGTGCGCCACATGCGCGCCGTCCAGGACGAAATCCGCCGCCTCACCACCCTCTCCGACGACGAAATCTACACCGCCGCCAAGGAGCTCGGCGCACCGCTCGAACTCGTCCAGCAGGTCAAGCGCGAAGGCCGCCTGCCCGTGGTCAACTTCGCCGCCGGCGGCGTGGCAACCCCCGCGGATGCCGCCCTCATGATGCGTCTCGGCGCCGACGGCGTCTTCGTTGGCTCCGGCATCTTCAAGTCGGAGAACCCGCCGGCCGTCGCCCGGGCCATCGTCCAAGCCACCACCCACTACCAGGACCCCGAGGTGATCGCACGCGTCAGCCGCGGTCTCGGCAAGGCCATGCCCGGCATCAGCGTGGCCTCCCTCGGCGAAAAGGAGCTGCTCGCGACCCGCGGCTGGTAGTTCACCGCCCCGGCACCTCACCCCGCGCCCGCGGCCCCGCGCCGCGGGCTTTTTGCGTCCCGGGCTATTGATTTCCTCTGTCAACCATGTAGAGTCCGTTGCATCAAGAAACCCAGGAGGCAGCGATGCCCGCCCGCAGCATCCCCAACCCGTGGCTTACCCTCTTCGCCGCCTGCTTCGGCCTGGGCATGCTCATGGTCGATACCTTCATCGTCAACGTCGCCTTCCCGGCTATCGGCCGCAGCCTCGATGCCTCCCTCTCCGCCGCCGAGTGGACCGTCTCCGCCTACGTGCTGGTGACCGGTGTCTTCCCGGTCGCCATGGGCCGCCTCGGCGATATCTTCGGGCGCAACCGCCTCTACCTCGCCGGCCTCGTCCTCTTCATCCTCGCCTCCGGCCTGTGCGGCCTCGCGGCCACCATCGAACAGCTCATCGCCTTCCGGGTGCTGCAGGGCTTCGGCGCCGCCATCATGATGCCCCTCACCCTCTCCATCGTGACGGCCGCCTTCCCGCCACAGCGCCGCGGCCTCGCCATCGGCATCTGGGGAGGCGTTTCGGGCCTTGGCCTGATCGCGGGCCCCATCCTCGGCGGCCTCCTCGTCATCGGCGACCAGTGGCGCTGGATCTTCCTCATCAATCTGCCCCTTGGCCTCGTCGCCGTCATCGCCGCCCTCCGCTGGATCCCCTACTCCGCCGACCCCTCGGCGCCCCGCTCGATCGATTGGCCCGGGCTCTCCGCGCTCACCGCTGGACTCTTCTTCCTGGTCTTCGCCCTCAACCGCGCCAACGACCTCGGCTGGACCTCCCCCGTCATCGTCAGCCTGCTCGCCGGCGGCGTCGCCGTCCTCGCCCTCTTCTTCGCCATCGAGCGGCGGCGCACCGCCCCGCTCATCGATGTCACCCTCTTCCGCAACCGCACCTTCCTCGCCGGCTGCCTCTCCGCCTTCATGTTTTCCGCCGCAGTCTTCGGCTCCCAGCCGTTCACCAGCCTCCTCATGCAGAACTACCTCGGCTTTAGCCCGCTCCAGGGCGGACTCGCCTTCCTGCCCGCCACGGGCCTCGTTGCCGTGCTCATGCCAGTCTCCGGCATCCTCGGCCAGCGCCTCGGCCACCGTGTCCGCCTGCTCATCATTGCCGGCTCCATCTCCGTGGCCATCTCCTTCGCCTACCTCCTCACCTTTACGGTCGAAAGCCGCTACCTCGATGCCCTCCTGCCAGCCTTCATCCTCCGCGGCCTCGGCATCGGCCTCGTGATGTCGGCCACCTCCTACGCTGTGGTCAGCGCCCTCCCGGTCGAAAAGTCCGGGCTCGCCTCCGGTACCCTCACGATGGCCCGCAACATCGGCACCTCCGCCGGCGTCGCCCTCTTCGGCTCCGTCTACCTCCACGGCATCGGCCAGCGCCTGCCGGAGCGCCTCCTCGCCGACGGCACCGACCCCGCCGCCGCCGACCGCCTCACCGAAGCCGCAACCCACTTCGTCCCGGCGGGCGAAGGTCCGGCGTTCGCCATCACCTCCACCGCCGTCGTCGAAAGCTTCCTCATCATCTCCCTCGTCGGCCTGGTCGTCTGCGCCGCCGCCACCGCCGCAGCCTTCCTCGTTCGGCCCCGCCGCGAACCCGCGCCGGCCGCCCCTGCCCCTGCGCCGATGGCCGCCGCTCCCCGCACTGCCCCGTAAAGGAACCGACAGCCCTCCGCCGGCGTTGGCTATCATGTCAGCCCACCACCGGCGGAGGTGCCCATGCGATCCCTCGCCCGTGCCATCGCCCTCCTCGCGCTCGCCTGCGGCGCAGCCGGCCTGCTCCAGCCCGCTGCGCCGGCACACGCCGCCGCTACCCGCACCTGGACCGGCCTCGGCCCGACCGCAAACTTCTCCGACGCCGCCAACTGGGACAGCGGCATCCCCGCTCCCGGCGACACCCTCATCTTCCCGGCCTCCGCCGCCCAATTCGCCCCCGTCAACGACCTCCCGCCCGGGCCGTACGCCGCGATCCGCGTCACCGGCGGCAGCTACACCTTCAGCGGTGCCCCGCTCGACCTCGCCGGCGACCTCGTCATCGAATCCGCCGGCACCACCGAGGTCGCCCTCGCCCTCGGCGGCCCGGGAGGCATCAGCCAGTCCGCCGGCGAACTCCGCCTCGCAGCCCCCGGCACCTTCACCGGCCCGGTCACCGTCTCCAGCGGCACCCTTCGGCCCCTCGACCCCGCCGCCCTCGGCGCCCCGGCCGCCGGCACGAACATCCTCCCCGGCGGCGCCCTCCGCCTCGCGCCAGGCATCGACCTCGGCTCCGAACCCATCACCATCTCCGGCAGCGGCCCCGGCGAATCAGGCGCCCTCCAGCTGAGCGGCGGCATCGCCGCCATCGGCCCCCTCGCCATCGTCGCCGAGGCAACCGTCCGCATCGCGTTCGGACTCCTGTCGGTCAGCGACCTCTCCGGTCCCGCCTCCTCCCGGCTCACCCTCACCGGCGGCGGGCGACTCGCCGTCGCAGCCGCGACATTCGCCGGCACCCTCGACGTTCGCGCAGGGACCCTGCAGTGGGATGCGAACTCCCCAGCCGCTGCCGCGGTCGGCCCCCAGGGCGAGCTGGCCGGCACCGGCACGCTCGCCTCGCTCTCGCTCCAGGGCGGACGCATCAGCCCCGGGTCGGCCGTTCAGCCCGGGACGCTCACGGTCACCGGCCCCGCCACCCTCCACGGCGGTTCCCTCCGCGTCGCCCTCGACGGCGTTCTGCCCACCTCGGTGGCCCGCCTCCGCGCCGGCACCCTCGCCATCAACGGCACGGTGCTCGAGCTCCAGCCCTTCGCGCCGCCCGACCCCGGGCAGCAGCTCACCATCGTCGAGGTCGCAGCCGGCAGCGTCAGCGGTACCTTCGCCGGCCTGCCCGAGGGTGCTGTCTTCGCCCTCGCCGGGCGCGCCGTGCAGATTACCTACCGCGGCGGCGACGGCAACGACATCGCCCTCCGCGTCCTGCGCATCCTCGAAGCCGACCTCGCCGCAGCCATCACCGTGGAACCGACCGCCTACCGCCCGGGGACCACCCTCACCGCCCGCCTCACCATGACGAACGCCGGCCCCGATGCCGCCGTCTCGCCGCGCTTCACCTTCGGCATCCCTGCCGGGCTCAGCTTCGTCAGCGTCGAGGCGCCCGGCCACACCTGCATCACCCCGCCCCATCACCCCGCCAGTGTCACCTGCTACGGCCCGACCCTCCCGGCAGGCGAATCCCGCACCATCGCGGTCAGCCTGCGCGCTGCCGCCGACCTCGCCGGGCCGCTCCAGCTCCACGCCGGCGCCTTCTCGGCCACCGCCGACGCGCACACCGTCAACAACACCGCCTCGGTTCGGCTCGAGCCATCCGCCGGCACCCTGCCGTACCGCCGCATCCTCCCCGGCCTCGCCGCCGATGCAGCGCAACCGGTTCAGCCCGGCGGCTAGGCCCGGATTCCCAGCAGCTCTTCGATCAGCAGAGCGACCCCGTCCTCCCGCGGCCCGGGGATGAGCCGCGCGGCTGCCCCCTTCGCC
>NZ_DAOUAO010000001.1:0-25112 GCF_034433535.1 Tepidiforma sp. | reverse complement strand
TCGAGCATGCCGTATACTTTCACCCACCAAATCCCCGCGAGGGGACTGAAGCCCGTTTGACAGCAGCGATGCCGATATGCAGGTCAAAAACCTGTACTTTCACCCACCAAATCCCCGCGAGGGGACTGAAACCCCGGCACGCGCCGCCAGGTTGCTCCCACTCGCTGCGCCCCCCAGCGACCCGGCCCAACGTGCTCACCGTCGGCCCGGGAGCCGGCGATCGGGCCCCCGGCCGGCGCCCGGGCCGCTCCGCCGGCCGGAGGTAGGAGACCGCTGCGGTGAGGAACGGCATGGCCCGGGCGAGGATGCCCCGGGCGGTTTCGAAGGTCGCTGCCGGGGAGCGGGCAACCGGGCTGTCCGGCAGCAGGCCGTGGATGCGCAGCCCATCGAGCACGGGGTCCTCGAGCCCGGCCCTCAGGCGACATCGGCGCCCCGGCGCTTCGCGACACGGGCGAGGACCTGCCAGCCCGCATCCCAGAGGGCATCGCCCTGCGGGGTGGGCAGCCCCTCGATGACGCGCACGCAGACGGCATCGAGCAGGGCGAGGAGCGCATCGGGCCGGCTGGGCAGCGTGAAGCGGTCGGGATGGCGAAGGATGTCCGCCGCGTCCCACGAGAACCCGGTGCGCAGCCCCTCGAGGAACTCCCGCGCCGCGGGGGCGCCGATTGCGCCGATGACGAGCTTCTCGACAGCGGCAGCCGAAGCGTTCACCGACCAGGCGGCCCCCAGGGCCGTTGCCAGCATCTCCCACGACCGCGGCGACGGCCAGGCTCCGACCTGGTGCTGTTGCGCCCGTTCGTTCGGCAGCTTAAGGAGCAGGTCGGGCCGGTGGTCGATGAAGGCCGCCACCGAACGCCGGGCCTCCGTCCGTGCGGCGTTCCAGGAGGCGGGCAAGTCACGAATCGCCGGGCGTTTCCAGCCCGACGCCATGCTCGATACCCAGGCGGCCGCGCTGAGCTGCCGCTCGAGGTGCAGGAACCGGTTGGCGAGCGGCAGACTGAGCTCCCATCCGCCGGCCGCCTGGTCGGGCGGGTTGGCGGCCGCGACAACGGCGACGCCGGGGGGAAGCTCGAGGTCGCCGACGGTCCGTTCGAGGGCGACGCGGAGCAGGGCAGCCTGGACGGCGGGAGGGGCGGTGGTCAGCTCGTCGAGGAAGAGGATGCCTTCGCCGGCCTTCGCCAGGCGCGTGGCCCAGGACGGGGGAGCGAAGGTCACGCAGCCTTCGCCCACCACCGGGAGCCCGGCGAAGTCGGACGGTTCGCGGATGGAGGCGATGACGGTCTCGACGGGCAGGCAGAGCGACTCGCCGAGCTTGCGGACGGTCGAGGATTTGCCGGTGCCCGGCGGGCCCCAGAGGAGCACCGGGACGCGGGCCTGGACGGCGATGGAGAGTGCTTCAAGGGTGGGGTTCATGGGGGTTCCTCCCTGGCAGGAATCGTCGAGAGAGGAAAGCGAGACCGCCGGCGCTGGTCGGCGGCGCCTGCCGGGAGGAGCGCACCGGTACAGGGGCGCGGAAGCAGAACGGGGTCAGGTGGTCGTGAAGCTCATGTTGGCCTCCCCCATTGCCTGTGTCGCAGGAGCAGTCTCCTGCGCGGAGGAGCCCACGCCGTTGGTTGCTCCGACGTGAGCCGCATCGTCCCCCGCCCGGTTGGGGAGGGGCCGGCTTTGGCACCCTGGCGGCGTCCACCGGGTTGCCGGGCGGTCATCGGGCCGGGACCCTCGCGCCTCTCTCGATACAGCCACGAAGATGGCATATCCCCGGGAGGAATACAATCCCCGCGGGCGTCAACCGTCGGCGTGATTGCACCGGGGAGGTCGAGGCCGCTTGAGGGGACGTGGCTGGGCGGCAGCGCGGCGCTCGAGTCGGGCGCCTCTTGCCGGGATTTGCCTAACCATTCGCATTGGATCCCGCCGCCCTTGCGGCCGCTGGAATTCGGCGAGGGCCGCACCCTGTACAGCAATTCGGTAGCCAGCCCGTAGCCAAACGCTCAGGGGCCCGAACATCTCAGGCCCCTGCTCAGATTCAAAACCGTGGAGCGGATGGCGGGAATCGAACCCGCGTCTCAACCTTGGGAAGGTCGCGTTCTGCCATTGAACCACACCCGCCCGCTCAACTCCCTGTAGAGTATCACGCCGTACCCCTACATTCGAGGTCTGCCATGCCCATCCCCAAAGAACTCGCCCTTACCCCCGAGCAGCTCGATGAGCTCATGACCACCTCCTGGAACATGCGCATCGCTACCATCGGCCCCGGCACCCGCATCAACCTCACCCCGCTCTGGTTCGGCTGGGCCGGCGGCAAAATCTACACCTACTGCCGCGGCCAGAAGGTCGAAAACCTCCGCCGCAACCCCACCTGCACCATCCTCGTCGACCGCAACGAGCGCTTCCCCGAACTCCAGGGCGCCATGTTCCAGGGCACCGCCCGCGTCCTCGAAGACGCCGACGCCGAAGCCGCCGACCCCCACCTCGAGGAGGTGCGCTGGCAGATGGGCAGGAAGTATGCCGGCGGCCACGGCGAGCCCGCCGAACCCCGCCGCAACGAATCGACCGCCCGCGGCCGCAACTGGCGCTGGGTCGTCTTCACCCCCGAAAAGATCGTCACCTGGGATAACTTCAAGCTCGCCTCGCTGCGCCGCTCCCGCGAAAGCGCCACTTGACAGGAGCGTATACTGGGAATCTACCGGCAAGGAGGTGCCCAGTGTACGGTTACGTCTCCAGCGTCCTCGCCGAAAAAGGGCGGCACGTCTACACCATCGCCCGCACCGCCACCGTCGCCGAGGCCGTTCGACAGATGAACGAAAAGGGCATCGGCGCCCTCCTCGTCGTCGAAGACGAACGGCCGGTCGGCATCTTCACCGAGCGCGATGTCCTTCGCCGGGTCGTCGATGCCGATCGCGACCCCGCCCTCACCCGCGTCGCCGAGGTGATGACCCGCGACCCCATCACCATCTCGCCCGAATGGCACGTCGAGGAGGCCATGAGCCTCATGACCTCCCGGCGCTTCCGTCACCTGCCCGTGCTCGAAGACGGCCGGCTCGTCGGCATGATCTCCATCGGCGACCTGCTTCGCTGGGTCACCATGCACCAGGAAGACCACATCCGGAAGATGACCGACTACATCACCGGCCGCCTGAGCTAAGGTCGCCTCCTTGCTCGCGGGTGAGGCGCTACCTCCCGTGGAAGACCGGCTCCCGGCGCTCCACGAAGCTCAGCGCCCCCTCGCGGTGGTCCTCGGTGGTAAACAGGTATGCCAGCGCGTTGCCGATGAACTCGCCCATTTCCGCCATCGTCGCATGGCGCGAGCGGCGAAGCCCCTCCTTCATGTAGCGCATCGCAATCGGCGGGTTCGAAGCGATCTTCTTTGCCAGCGCCATCGCCGTCGGCAGCAGCTCCTCGTGGGGGACCACCCGGGAGACCAGCCCGATGTCGAGCGCCTCCTGCGCGCTAATCACGTCGCCGGTGAACAGCAGCTCCGCCGCTTTCGAGGGCCCCACCACCTGGGGGAGGCGCCAGAGGCCCCCGAGGTCGGCCACCAGCCCGCGTCGAATGAACAGCTCTCCGAACCTCGCCTGCTCCGAGGCGATACGGATGTCGGCGAAGAGCGTCAGGTCCATCCCCCAGCCCACCGCCGCGCCGTTCACCGCAGCAATCACCGGTTTATCGCACTCCAGCACGGCGGCTGCCGCGGGTGTGGGCCGGGGCTTCACCTCCCGCAGCCGGGTCACCGTCTCGTCGCGCTGCTCGCCCAGCATGATCTGCTTCACGTCATCGCCGGAACAGAAGGCGCGGCCAGCGCCAGTCAGCACGATGCACCAGGTCTCCGGGTCGCGGTGCAGCTCCCGGAAGGCCTGCTCCAGCTCCGCATACATCTGCCGATTCAGCGCGTTCATCACTTCCGGGCGGTTGAGCGTTACCGTCGCCACCCGGCCATCGCGTTCGACCAGGATGTGTTCCATCGCCGTCCTCCTTCCCGTCTCGACGGGCGCTACTTGAACTCGTAGCCGCCCTTCACCCCGGCCGGCTCGGGGTCCATGATCACGTTGACGCACGCGGGCTTGCCGCTGGCGAAGGCCCGCTCAATGGCTGCCCGGATCTGCTCCGGGTGCTCCACGTACTCGCCGTGCCCGCCCAGCCCCTCAACCACTTTGTCGTAGCGGGCGTTGTCCCCCAGCACCGTCGCGGGCGTTCGGCCCTCGCCGTACTGGGCCTTCTGGCCAACATAAATCTGGTGCCAGCAGCGGTCGTTCCCCACCACCGAGACCACCGGCATCTTGAACCGTACGAACGTGTCGAAGTCGAAGCCGTTCAGCCCGAAGGTGCCGTCGCCGTTCACCATAAGCACCTTCTTGTCCGGCGCGGCCACGCTGGCCGCCATGCAGAAGCCGGTCCCCACGCCGAGCGTGCCAAACGGGCCCGGGTCCATCCACTGGCCCGGGTTGTTGATGGGCAGCACGCTTGCGGCAAGCGCCACGATGTCGCCGCCGTCGCCCACCACGATCGTATTGTCGTCAACGAACTCGGCGATCTCCTTGCAGAGCCGCAGCGGGTGAATCGGGACCGCGTCCGAGTTCATGAAGTACGCCCGCTGCTCATCGGCCTGGTTCTCGAGCCCGCGCAGGTACGTCATCCATTCGCGATGCTCGGCCCGGCCGATCTCGGCCGTCAGCTGTAGCAGCGCCTGCCGGATATTCGCCTCGATGCCGATCGTGAAATCGCGGTTCCGCCCGATGTCCCGCGGGTCGATATCGATCTGGATGACCTTCGCCGCCGGGTTCCACGCCGGCGGGCGCCCGTACTTCAGCCGGAAATCGATCGGCGTCCCCAGGATGACGATCACGTCCGCCTGCGCGAAGGCCGGCTTGCGCGAGAGCGAGAAGAAATTCGGGTGGTCCTGCCGCATCGTCCCGCGGCCCATCGCGTTCGTATAGACGGGCAGCTCGGCGGCCATGGCGAACTCCGCCAGCTCGCGGTGCGCGCGGTGCCAGAAGACCCCCGAGCCGGCCATCACCATCGGTTTCTCGGCCTTCTTGATAAGCTCCGCGGCCTCTCGAATGAGGGCAGGGTCGCCCATGATTTCGCCCGTGACCCGGTAGTTCCGCGGCCACTCGATGCTGTCCTCATCCACCTTCCCGAACAGGACATCCGAGGGCACTTGCAGGAACGCCGGCCCATACCGGCCGGTCATCGCCTCCCGGAACGCCATCGCCATGTAATAAGGCAGGCGGCGCGTCTCATAGACCGTCTGTGCCCACTTCGTGATCGGCTTCATCACGTCGAGCAGCTCGATATCCTGCAGCGAGCCCATGTCGTACTGCCGCAGCGGCGAGCGCCCGCCGATCACGACCATCGGGCTCGAGGCCTGGTAGGCGTTCGCCACGGCGGTCACCACGTCGGTCACGCCCGGTCCGGCCGTCACCACGGCCACGCCCGGCTTGAAGGTGATGCGCGAGTAGCCGTCCGCCGCGTGTCCCGCCGACTGCTCGTGCCGGGTATCGATGATCCCGATGTCGTTATTCAGGCACCCTTCGTAAATGTTCTGGATGTGCCCGCCGGAGAGGGTGAAGATGTGCCCAATCCCCTCCTGTTTGATCATCCGGGCGATGATTTCGCCCCCGTCAATCATGTTCCCCATCAGCTGGTGCTCCTGGCTCGAATCGCGTAGCGGAGTATACGCACCCCCGGCGTTCCCCGCCCCGCGGGCTCACAGCTTCAGGCGCATCCACTCTTCCGCCAGCCGGATGACATCCGGCCCGATTTCGAAGTGCCCGCCCGGCAGCCACTGAAGGTCGCGTTCCCCCGACAGGGCCGCGTACAGCGCTTCCGTCCGTTCGCGCGGGATGAGCTCGTCGTTGAGCTTCCCGACAATGCGCACCGCCACGCTGCCGAGCTTCGCCGCATCGGAATCCGGTCCCGAAACGCTCCCGGCCAGCCCGCCCTCGCCGACCAGGCAGAACGCCGCCGCCCGGAACCGCCCCGAGCGCGCCACCGCAGCGATCCCGAGCATGCTCCCGAGGGAATAGCCGACGTAGCCCACCCGGGCCGTATCGATCGGCAGGTGCCCCGGGAGCACATCCAGCGCCATCGCCACCTCCCGGGCGAACTGCGCCCGCACCTCCTCGTAGCGCTCCGGCCGCCGAAAGAGCGCCATCGGGTCATGCTCCTGGCGCTCACCATGGAGCGGCGCATCGAGCCCCGCACACACCCAGCCCCGCTTGGCCCAGCGCTGGCCCACCTCGCTCACGAAGTATTCATCCTTGCTGCTCATTCCCGGGTGCTGGATGAGCACCAGCGGCATCGGCTCGGTCGCACCCGTCGGCAGGTAGGCCACGCCCGGCACCAGCTCCCCCTCGCAGCGGAACCAAAAGTTCACCTGCCGCAAATCACCGAGCAAACTTTCCGAAACCTGCACCGCCCCAGGTTCGCGGCTACCCCGGTACGTCATGCGTGACCTCCTGGATGTCTTGACGTTAGTGCGCCAGCCCCCAACGATGCATCTGCGGGCACCGTCCCGCAACGCCTAGTCTGCCCGCGGGCAGAACGGGGGAACCAGTTCGCGGGGCGAATCCGCCCGGCGCCGGGCGCGGGCCCGGCGTGAAGGCGGAGCGGCTATCTCCGGTCGCAGCCCGTCAGCTAACCTCGGCGGCGTAGGAAGACCCTGGTTCGAGGCTACTTTCGCCGATGGTCGCCAGGCCTTCCTTCACCTCCGTCGCGCCTCATGCTATCGCCCCCAGTGTCACCGCTCGCTCGCCGCTTGCCGAGCGCCTCGGCAACGCCTTCCCGCTCGCCGCTTCGCTCTTCCTGATCAGCTTCATTTTCTGGGGTCCCTTCAAGGCACCCCTCCTGTACGCCCTCCTGAGCACCGCTTTCTTCGTCTACTGGCTGCTGCGCAGTTACTCCGTTGCCATCGCCTGCTTCATCGGTCTTCGCCGCATCGAACGCTGGAAAACGACCGACTGGCGCGCCCGCTACGACCGGTGGCGCGCAGAGCACGGCCTCGCCCGCCCGTGGGACTGGCCCCGTCACCTCGTCATCATCCCGAACTACAAGGAATCCGAGGCCGGCCTCGCCCGCACCATCGACTCCCTCGCTGCCCAGGTCAACGCCGGCCAGCTCGTCGTCGTTCTCGCCATGGAAGAGCGCGAACCCGGCGCCCGCGAAAAAGCCGCACGGCTTATCTCCCGCTACCCGGGCGTGTTCGCCGATATCTTCGCCACCTTCCACCCCGCCGGCATCCCCGGGGAGACGCCCGGCAAAGGCTCCAACGAGGCCTGGGCGGCTCGCGAGGCCTACCGCCGCCTGATCGAATACCGCGAGGACGACCTCCGCCGCTACACGGTCACCAGCTGCGACGCAGACGCCGTCTTCCACCCGTCGCACTTCGCCGCGTTGAACTACCTCTTCCTCACCGCCCGGCGGCCCTATCGCACCTTCTGGCAGCCGACCATCTTCAACTCGAACAACATCTGGGAAATCCCCGCTCCCCTGCGCATTCCCGACGGACTCTCGGGCATCAATCGCACCTCCAATCTTCTCATCCCCGGCTCCGTCCGCTTCCCCACGAGCTGCTACTCGCTCAGCTGGCGGATGCTGCACCAGGTCGATTACTGGGATGAAGAAGTCATCCCCGAAGACTGGCATCTCTACCTGAAGTGCAGCTTCGCCCTCGGCGATGAGGTCAACGTCGAGCCGCTCTTCCTCCCCCTCGGCAACGACTGCGTGCTCACCGACGGCTACTGGAAGACCCTGCGCGCCCACTACGCCCAGAGCGTGCGTCACGCCTGGGGCGCCAGCGACATCCCCTACGCGTGGCGGGCTGCTGCCTGGCCCGGCACCCGCCTCTCCTGGCGGCGTCGGCTGCTCCTCGCCGGGGCCGTCACCAAGGTCCACGTCCTCTGGGCCGCCCAGTGGTACATCGTCACGCTGGGCATCTTCCTGCCGTCCCGCTTCGTCGCCGCCTTCGATGCGCCGCTCCCCGGCTGGTGGACTCGCCGTTACCAAGTTCCCGGCACGGGGTGGCACCCGGAGCACCTGCTCGAGCCGTCGCGCTGGTTCACCATCGGCCGCGAAGGCGTACTCGAGCCGACCATGTGGCTCAACCTCCCCGGCATCCTCGTGGCCCTTTGCCTCTTCCCGCTCCTCGCCATGATCGTCTTCGAACTCCGCACCCGTGGGCCGCGCCCGGCCTACGTCTCCCGCTGGGCCTACCTCACCGGGCTCGCCATGTGGCCGCTGATGGCGGTCATCACGTTCTTCTTTGCCAGCCTGCCGGCGCTTCACGCCCAGTGGAAGCTCGCCTCCGGCCGCGGCCTCGTCTACCGCGTGGCCGAAAAGGGCGGGCGTGCTCTGCCGGTACGCCCCGCCGTGCCCGCGCTCGAATCCGAGCCCGTCGCCGAACCGGTCGGCATTGCCGGCGGCAAGTAGCCGCGCGTGCCCCGCTCGCGTATCGTCACGGGCGAACCACCCACCCCCGGAGGCAGCCCCGTGGCCGACATCGAGTACACCCTCGAAGGTTCCACCGCCGTCCTGCGCCTCAACCGCCCCGAAAAGATGAACGCCATCACCTACGAGATGCTCGGGGCGATCGAGGAGGCCATCCGACAGGCCGCATCCGACGACCGCGTCCGCGCCCTCGTGCTCACCGGCACCGGCCGCGCCTTCAGCGCCGGCACCGACCTCCAGCAGCTCTCCGGCCAACCGCCCACTGCCGGCAGGGCCGAATCCTTCGGGCAGGCCTACCCCGAAGACCGCCCCGCGCCCTGGACGTTCGCCGCGCTGGCCAAGCCGACCATCGCGGCGGTCAACGGCGTCGCGGTCGGCGTCGGCGTCGAGTTCACCTCCCAGTGCGACTTCCGCATCGCCGCCGAATCAGCCCGCTTCGGCTGGGTCTTCGTCCACCGCGGCCTCGTGCCCGATACCGCCGCCGGCACCTGGCTGCTGCCGCGCATCGTCGGCCTCCAGAACGCTGCCTACCTGCTCTACTCCGGCGAAATCATTAGCGCCACCCGGGCGCGCGAGATCGGCTTCGTCCACGAAATCGTGCCCGATGCGGAGCTGATGGAGCGTGCGCTGGCCTTCGCCCACTCCGTCTCGCGCGGGTCGCCGCTGGCCACCGCCGAGACGAAGCGGCTGCTCTACCGCGGCCTCTCCCGGGAGCCGATGGACCACCTCGCGGCGAGCACCGCCACCATCACCCGCCTCTTCGCCAGCGAGGACTTCAAGGAAGGCGTCCGTGCCTTCCTTGAGCACCGCGACCCCGACTGGAAGGGCCGCTAGCCCCGGCACCTGCCGGCTACCAGATGCCCAGCGCCATCTTGACGTCTTCGCTGGCCATCGTCCGGGGGTCCCATGGCGGGTTCCACACGATCTGCACGTCGACGTCCTTCACCCCGGGCAGCTCGCGCAGCTTCGCGTAAGCCTCGCCCCGGATGATCGGCCCGAGCGGGCAGCCCGGGCTCGTGAGCGTCATCGTGACCAGCACGTCGCCGTTGTCGTACTGGATGTCGTACACCAGCCCGAGGTCGACGATGCTCATGTTGATCTCGGGGTCCTTCACTTCGCGCAGCTTCTCGCGCAGCTGCTCGTAGGTCGGGGCCTGGGTCGTCGTCGTTTCGTCAGCCATGCTGCACCTCCCTGGCCGCGGCCTTTGCCTGCCGCAGCGCTTCGAGTAACACATTCCACGCCAGCAGCGCGCACTTCACGCGCACCGGCAGCTTCGCCACCCCTTCGAGTGCCTCCAGGTCGCCGAGCGAACGGTCCGGCGGCGCACCTTCGACCAGCATCGCCCGGACCTTTCCCGCGACCTCCTCGGCGTCCTCGAGCGTCCGCCCCTTGAGGCGGTCGGTCAGCATCGAGGCGCTCGCCTGCGAAATCGAGCACCCCTGCCCCCAGAATCCGATCTGGCCGATCGTGCCGTCCCGAACCTGCAGGTCGAGGTGGATTTCGTCCCCGCAGACCGGGTTGACCCCCTCTGCCTGCACGGTCGGAGCGGGCAGCGGCCCGTAGTTCCGCGGCCGCCGGTAGTGGTCGAGGATCAGTTCGCGGTAGAGGTCGTCAAACGGCGGCTCGCTCACGGCCCACTCCAAAGACCCGGTTGACCTGCCCCAGCGCCTCCGCCAGCGCCGCAATGTCATCCGGCCCGTTGTACACGCTGAAGCTCGCGCGGCTCGTTGCCGGCACGCCCAGCGCCCGCATCAGCAGCTGCGCGCAATGGTGCCCCGCCCGGATGGCGACGCCGAACCCGTCGGCGATGGTGGCCACGTCGTGCGGGTGCGCCGCTTCCATCGCGAAGCTGACCACGCCGCCGCGCTCCTCCGGGTCCTCGGGGCCGAAGATGCGTACCCCGGGCACGCGCCGCAGCATCTCCATCGCCAGCGCCGTGAGTTCGAGCTCATGCGCCCTCACGGAAGCCATCCCCAGCGACTGCAGGTAGTCGATGGCCGCACCGAAGGCGACCACGTCGGCGATGTTCGGCGTGCCGGCTTCGAACTTGTGCGGCAGGTCGGCCCAGGTCGAACCTTCCGGGCGCACCACCGCGATCATGTCGCCCCCGCCGAGGAACGGCGGCATCGCTTCGAGCAGTTCCCGCCTCGCCCACAGCACGCCGACGCCCGTGGGCCCCAGCATCTTGTGCGCCGAAAACGCGAGGAAATCCGCGCCCAGGGCCTGCACATCGACCGGCAGGTGCGGCACCGATTGGGCGCCATCGACCAGCACCAGCGCCCCGGCGCCGTGCGCCATCTCCACGATCTCGGCCACCGGGTTGATCGTCCCCAGCACGTTCGACATGTGGGTGACGGCTACCAGCTTCGTCCGGGGTCCGATCAGCGCCCGCACCTCGTCGAGGTTCAACCGACCCTCGGCGTCAATTCCCGCGTAACGCAGCACGGCCCCGCGCCGGCGCGCCAGCAGCTGCCACGGCACGATGTTCGAGTGGTGCTCCATCAGCGTCAGGACGATGTCGTCGCCCTCACCGACCGCCTCATCGCCCCAGGCGCGCGCCACGAGGTTGATGGCCTCCGTCGCGTTCCGGGTGAAGATCACCTCTTCCGGCCCCGCAGCGCCGATGAAGCCGGCGACCTTGCCGCGCGTCGCCTCGTACTGGTCTGTCGCGCGCACGGCAAGCGTGTGAATGCCGCGGTGGATGTTCGCGTTCGACGTTGCGTAATACCCAACGAGCGCATCAATCACCGCCCGCGGCTTCTGGGTCGTCGCCGCGTTATCGAGGTACACGAGCGGCCGGCCGTGAATCAGCTCCCGCAGGATGGGGAAGTCTTCCCGGATGCGCGCGACATCGAGCATGCCAGCCTCCTTCACGCCGGGACGTCGACCTCGACCAGCCCCCCTTCGACGCGGACCGAGTACGTTCGCACCGGCCGAACCGCGGGCAGGCAGAGGGCGCGCCCGGTGACCACGTCGAAACGTGCGCCGTGGCGAGGACACTCTATCTCGTGACCGTTGAGCCGGCCCTGGTCCAATGGACCCCCGTCGTGGGTGCACACGTCGTCGATCGCATAGAACCCGTCGCCGGTGTTGCAGACCGCAATCCGCCGTCCCCCGGCTTCCACCACCCGCGCGGTGCCTGGCGCGACCTCCTCGGCGGGGAACGTGGCCACCCAGCTCATGCGGTGCGCTCCACCTTCTCGGCCAGCTTCGCGAGCAGCTCCTCCCGCACGGCCTCATCCGGGACACGCGCGACCACCTCCTCGAGGAATGCCCAGACGAGCATCGCCTCGGCCTTCGGCCGCGGGATGCCGCGCGCCTGCAGGTAGAAGAGCTGCTCCTCGTCGACCGGTCCCGCGGTGGCCCCGTGCGAGGCCCGGATCACGTTGCTCGTCAGGATTTCCAGCACCGGGTCGCTATCCGCCCGGGCCGTCGTGCTCAGGATAAGGTTGCGGTTCTCCTGGTTCGCATCGGCATTGGTTGCGCCCAGCCCCACCCGCGTCAGGCCGTAATACACCGACCGCGCCGAGTCGCGCAGCGCCGCCTTGTAGAGCAGGTCGCTCCGCGTGTCCGGCCCGATGTGGTCCTGCAGCGTGTAGAAGTCGACGTACTCCTCACCGCGGCCGTAGGCCAGCCCGAGCAGCTCGCTCCCCGTCCCCCGCGCTTCCAGCGCCGAGACCATCTGCCCCTTCACCACCTTGCCGCTCAACACGAGCTGCAGGTTCTGCAGGGCGGCGTCCCGCTCCTTTGCGCGGACCTGCTGATAGGCGAAGGCACGCGTCCCCGGCCCCCAGCTATGAACGACATAATAACGAACCTCGGAGCCCGGCCCCGGCACAATCTCGGCAACCGGCACCGCGAGGATGTCCGCGCCGTCAGAGCTGTACTCCTCGATGACCGTCACCCGGCTGTTCGCCCCCGTGACGATCACCGTATGCGGGGCCGCGAGCTGCGCCCCCTCGAACGTGCGGGTGATGCGTACCGGCTGGGCCGCCTCCAGGTTGGCCGGCACGTCCACCAGCACCGCATCGCGCAGGAAGGCGTAGTGCAGCGCCGTGAATCGGTCGGTGCCCGGCTCCACCGCGCGTCCAAGCTGCGCCGCGAGCAGCTCTTCAGTCCGCCCCTCGGCGAACCCGAGCGTCGTGACGGTCACCCCGTCCGGCACCGTCGTCGCGATGGCCTCGTCGCGGTCCACCGGGTAGCGGCCAAGGTCGGTCGTTGTCGCGTCGTAGTACTTCCACGGGCGCGACTGGTAGCTATCGGGCCAGGCGAGCTGCTCTGCGAGCTCCGCCGCCCGCTCGCGCAGGGCAGTCAGCCACGGGCGGTCGCCGAGCCCCGCACCGACCTCGCGGCTCCTGCCTCGAATATCCACAGCGACACTGGTCGTCATCGTTCCTGTCCTTTCCACACCGGCGGCCGGAGCCGCAACCCACGGGGAACCCCCGCCGGGGCGTCCAGCGCCCGGCCAGGGCGGGGCGGCCGGCCGAACCGGCCCGACCGCTCCCCGCGGCGCCGCTCAGCCGACGGCGCCCTCCATCTGCAGCTCGATGAGCCGGTTCAGCTCGACCGCGTACTCCATCGGGAGCTCCTTCACGATCGGCTCGACGAACCCGTTCACGATCATCTTCGCCGCCGCCTCTTCCGAAAGACCGCGGCTCATCAGGTAGAAAAGCTGGTCTTCGCCCAGCTTCGAAACGTACGCCTCGTGCTGGATGTGCACATTCGGCGCGTCAATCTCCATCGTCGGGTAGGTGTCCGAGCGCGACGTTTCATCGAGCAGGAGCGCATCGCAGCGCACCGTCGACTTCACGTTCTCGCAGCCTTCGTACACCTTCAGCAGGCCGCGGTAGCTCGTGCGCCCGCCGTCCTTGCTCAGCGACTTCGAAATGATCGTCGAGGTCGTGTTCGAGGCCGCGTGAACGATCTTGCCCCCCGCGTCCTGGTGCTGGCCCTTCCCTGCGAACGCCAGCGAGAGGATCTCGCCGTGAGCGCCCGGCTCCATCAGGTACACGCTCGGGTACTTCATCGTCAGCTTCGAGCCGAGGTTGCCATCCACCCACTCCATCACGGCATCCTGGTAGGCCACCGCGCGCTTCGTCACGAGGTTGTAGACGTTGTTCGACCAGTTCTGGATGGTCGTGTACCGCACCCGTGCGCCGCGCTTGACGATGATCTCCACGACCGCGCTGTGCAGCGAATCGCTCCGGTAGATCGGCGCCGTGCAGCCTTCCACGTAGTGCACCTGGCTGCCCTCATCCGCGATGATCAGCGTCCGCTCGAACTGCCCCATGTTCTGGGTGTTGATGCGGAAGTACGCCTGCAGCGGGATCTCGACCTTCACGCCCTTCGGCACGTAGATGAACGAGCCGCCGCTCCAGACCGCGCTGTTCAGGGCCGCGTAGCGGTTGTCGGCCGGCGGCACCACCGTCCCGAAGTACTCCTTGAAGATGTCCTCGTGCTCCTTCAGCGCCTGGTCGGTGCCGAGGAAGATCACGCCCTGCTTCTCGAGGTCCTCCCGGATGTTGTGGTAAACCACTTCCGAGTCGTACTGCGCGCCAACTCCGGCGAGGTACTTGCGCTCCGCCTCCGGGATGCCCAGGCGGTCGAACGTCCGCCGGATGTACTCGGGCACGTCTTCCCAGCTGCGCTCATCGCGGTCGGTGGCCTTCACGTAGTAGTGGATGTCGTCGAAGTCGATCTCCTTCAGCTGCGGGCTGCCCCAGGGCGGGTCCTGCTTCTGCCAGAAGATCTCGAGCGCGCGCAGCCGGAACTCGCGCATCCACTGCGGCTCGCCCTTCATGTCGGAAATGATGTTCACGATCTCCCGGCTGAGGCCCTTGTTCGCCTTGAACAGCGCCTCCTCCGGGTCGTAGAACCCCCACTTGTACTCGCCCACGATCGCTTCGGGTGCCGTCGTCATCGTGCCTTCTCCTTGCTTCACTCAGGCGCCGGCGCGAGCCAGCTCCGCTTCGAATTCGTCGTACCCGCGGGCCTCGAGGTACTCCGCCAGCTCAGGCCCGCCCGAGCGCACAATCCGGCCATCCACCAGGACATGGACGAACTGTGGCCGGATGTGGTTCAGCAGCCGCTGGTAGTGCGTGATCAGCAGGAGGCCCATGTTCGGGTTCATCAGCGTGTTGACCGCCTCTGCCACGGTCCGCAGCGCATCGATATCCAGCCCCGAGTCGGTCTCATCGAGGATCGCCATCGCCGGCTCGAGCACCGCCATCTGCAGCATCTCGGCCCGCTTCTTCTCGCCGCCGCTGAAACCGTCGTTGACATAGCGGCGCGCGAAATCCTGGTCCACCTTGAGCAGCTCCATCTTCGCGAACAGCCGCTCGCGGAACTCCCGAATCGGCACTTCCTCGCCGCGGATGGAGTTGAGCGCCTGGCGCAGGAAGTTGACCAGCGTCACGCCCGGGATCGGCACCGGGTACTGGAAAGCCAGGAACAGCCCCTTCCGCGCCCGCTCATCGGGCGACATCTCCAGGATCGATTCGCCCTTGAACAGGATGTCGCCGCCCGTGACCGTGTAGCTCGGGTTGCCCATCAGCACGTTCGCCAGCGTGCTCTTGCCCGAGCCGTTCGGCCCCATGATGGCGTGGATCTCGCCGGCGTTGATGGAGAGCGAGAGCCCCTTCAGGATCTCCTTCTCGCCAATCCCGGCCCGGAGGTCGCGGATCTCCAGGAGTGCGGTCATCAGGTTCTTCTCCTTTACTCAGTTCACTTCGATGATGGTTGGCTGGTCCGGCGTTCCTCGAACCAGGTACTCACAGCACGGCGCTCCATCGACGATGCGATGCAGCTGTTCGACCTCCCGCCCCACGAGCAGCTCGATCGCCCGGCGGTCGGCCTGGCAGGGCAGGTCCGAAACCACCGCCGCCGCCTGGTAGGGGCAGCTGGTGGTAATCAGGTGGATGCCGTCCGGGCCGGCGTGCCACGCCTCGAGGATGCCCTCGCGCCGCAGCACCTCGGTGACCCGCGCCACCACTTCCTCCACCGCGCCCGAATCGGGAATCTCGTCCCGGTGGCGCGAGGCCAGCGCCTCCGCAGCGCTCGCCATCACCGCGGCCACCACGTCGGGGCGGCCTTCGAGCCCGCGCAGCATCCGCTCCATCAGGTCGGCGTAGGCCGGCGGGATGGTCCCCAGGGCTTTCTCGGTCGGGAAGAAGGCGTAGTACGGGCGGCCCGTCGCCTGCTTCACGGTCCGCGCTTCCACCAGCCCATCGGCGCGCAGGTTCTCGAGGTGCCGCCGCACCGCCGCCGGCGTGATCCCAAACTCCTCGGCCAGCGTCTCAGCGCGGGCGCCGCGGTGTTCGATCAGGTAGGCGAGGATCCGGTCGCGCGTCCCCTGCATGCTTCCACCCTAGCACGCTTGCGCGACTTTCGCTACTTCTATGTTGCAAAAGTTTTCCCTCAGGATGCCCTCCGGCTGTTGGCCGGCTCACCGGTCCGGCGCAGCCGCAGCGCCCTCCCAAACTCCGCCCCAAGCAGCAGGATCGACCCGTTGATGTACATCCAGAGCAGGAACGCCAGCGCCGTCCCGAAGCCGGCGTAGATCGCCGTGTCCCGCGAGAAGCTCGATTGCGCGACCAGGATGGCGACCACGTTCTTCGCGACCTCGAAGAGGAGCGTCGCCAGCAAGGCCGCCGCCAGCGCATCCCGCCAGGCCGGGCGCGCCGCCGGCGCCAGCCGGTACAGGATGAGGAACATCGTCAGCGTTGCGGCCGGAGCCAGCACCACCCCCACCAGCTGGACCAGCGCCGCCCGGTCCAGCGCAATCGGCCCGATGGCGTCGAGGTACTCCGCGACCACCCGCGCGACCGCCGTCATCGTGACCGACAGTGCCACCAGCCCGCCGACGACTGCCACCAGCGCGAGGTCGATGAGCTTGCCCCGCCAGAACGGCCGCTCGCCCCGCGCGTGCGCCGCCGCGTTCAGCCCGTTCCGCACCGCGCCGAAAATGCCGCTTGAGGACCAGACCAGGAACAGGAGGCCGAAGCCGAGGCTCGCCGGGCTGAACTGCTGCGCCCGCCGGATGATGGCATCCACGTTCGCCCGCACATCCTCGGTCTCCTGCAGGGGCACCTGTTCGAAGACCCAGTCGGCGAGCGCCTCCCGGTTCGCAAGGAGGCCGAAGAACGAGAGCGTGATCAGCGCCAGCGGGAAGATGGAAAAGATGGCGTAGTAGGCGATCGCCGCCGCGTAGGTCGGGCAGTTATCCGCCACGTACAGCCGAACGGCGGTGGCGACCACCTCGAAGGGGGCCCGCAGCCCGCCCGGGAGCGCCTGCCAGCGGCGCTCGGCCAGTTCGCGCATGCTCCCCATGATAGACCGGCCGCTCAGCCGACCACCCCGCGGGCCTCCACCCCGGCGAAGCGTCCCGCTGCGAGCCGATCGATGGCCGTGTCCCAGTCCGGGCCCATCCGCTGCCAGGCGAACCGCGCCGCCGCCTCCCGAAACGGCTCGCGCGGCGGGAGCGGCCCGGTCAGCAGCCGGCGCAGCAGCTCGACCAGCTCCTCTTCGTCGCGCCACAGCAGCCAGTGGTACTCCGCCGGCACCAGCTCCGGGTAGGCGTAGCGCCGCGGCGCGCAGGGAATGCAGCCGGCGTACATCGCCTCGGCCATCCCGATCCCGAAGAACTCATGCCGGGTGGTGCTCACCGCGATATCGGCCCGTCGCAGCAGCCGAGCATAGACCGCACGGTCCTCCGCGTAGCCGAAGTGCTCCACCCAATCGCCCAGCCGCTCCCGGATGCGCCACATCGCCGGGCTCGGGTTGTCCCCCGGCTCCCCGGCAATGATCAGCCGAAAGCCCACCCCCTCCTCCGCCAGCCGCGTGACCGCCCGTTCGAAAAGCTCCGGCGACTTGTCGAACTCCCAGCGGTGATTCCAGAGCAGCCGTCGCGGCCCGCCCTGCCGCTCCCCCGGACCGTCGACCCAGCCCAGCTCGAGACCGAGCGGCAGGACGAACGACTTCGCCCTGATGGCGTCAACGCCCTGTTCGGTCAGCCAGTTGTTCGGCTCGCGCAGGAGCTGCCTCAGCGCGCCGAGGAAATCCTCCCGGTGGAACGCAGAGTTGAACGCAACCACATCCGCGGCCAGCGCCGAGCGATAGTTGATCTGCCCGAACCACGAATTGAACTTCGTCCCCCGCAGCCGGGGATACGTCACCTGGTTCTCGTGGAAATAGACCATCGCCGGCACGTCGCCCAGCCTCCGGCGCGTCAGCGCCAGGAACTCCGCCAGGTCGAGCATGTCGCTCGCCACGAGGCAATCGAAGCCTCCCTGCACCCCCTCGAACGCACGGGCGAGCTCCTCCGCACCCAGCCGCATCCGACGCCGCCAGCCGCTCCCTTCCAGCGGCAGGACTGTCCACTCGTGCCGTGAATGCCGCACCAGCCCCTCGAGGAACGCGCGGTGACTCCCGCCGTAGAACGGCTCGAGAAAGAGCGCCCTCCTCATGCCCCCAGATCGAACGCCCCTAGCTCGGTCAATCGCAGGAGCGCTGTCTCCAGCTCGCGGTCCTCGGGGTCGGGTTCGCGGTACTGGCTCACGCAGTAGCCGCCGTACTTCTCCACCAGGTACCAGTCGTCATCAATGATGAAGTCGGGCCTCGGCGCCACCCGCGGATCCTTGTCGAACATCCCGTCCACCCACTCGCTCAGCCCGTGCAGGTGCACCACCCGCTCCACATGCGCCAGCCCCGATGCGGACCACACGTACACCCGGTGGCCGGCCTCCTTGAGGCGCTGCATGACCTCCTTCGCCCGCGGCCGCAGGACGTTCGTCTCGTGGCTGATGTGCACCAGCGTCTGGTCCACGTCGAAGAAGATGTTCATCCGCCGCCCTCCCCCTGGCTCCCGGGAACCGTCACCGGCCTGCCCCGCCAGCCCAGCACGCGGGCCGAATTCCACATCGTCCGCCCGTACCCGAGCGCCACGAACAGCGCGATGCCGAACGCCAGCACCGCGGCGCTCACCACCGCCGAGCCGACGCTCTTGTACCAGGTGTGGGCGAGGAGCGCGCCCGCGCAAAAGAGGGCGGTGAGCACGTAGGTCGCCAGCGTTACCTGCAGGCCGGAGAAGCCGAGCATTCGCTCGATGCGGTCGTGGAAGTGATCAAAATCGGCGTGCATCGGGTGCCGTCCATCGAGGAAACGCCGCAGGAAGGCCACGCCCGTATCGAGCACCGGCAGGCCGAGCGCCACCAGCGGGATGTAGAGCGGCACGCGCCCCGTCTCATCGAGCGAGCCCGCCACACTCAGCCCCGCCATGCTGAACCCGAGGAAGTACGCCCCCGAATCGCCAAGAAAGCGCCGCGCCCGCCCAATGTTGAACGGCAGGAAGCCCAGCGAGGCGCCCGCTAGCGCGGCAAACAGCATCGCGATCAGGTCGTGCCCCAGGTCCCAGGCGATGTACGACATCGTCCCCGAGACCATCGCCGCCATCCCGGCGGCCACCCCATCCTTGCCATCGACCAGGTTCACCGCGTTCGTCACCAGCACCACCCAGGCGACCGTGACCACCGGGTCCAGGGGCCCGAGATGCACAGTATCGCCGCCGGGGATGGTCATCTTTTCGACCTGGAACCCCGAAAGGTAGAGCCCCGTCGCGGCCAGCAGGTGCGCGCCCAGCTTGAATCGCCAGTCCAGGTCCCGGAAGTCATCGCGCGCTCCCATCGCGCAGACCATGCCCCCGCACACGCCGAGCATCAGGAACTGCCGCCAGTCCTCGCTGAGGAAGTCCCGCGCCTGTTCCGAAACCAGCGCCATCGCGAACGGCGCCGCCACAAACCCGGCAAGGATGCTCAGCCCGCCGATGCGCGGCATCGCTTCGCCCTTCCGGCCGGGCTTCGTCGGCAGCTTCAGCGCCCACGTGAGCGGCAGGGCCACCGCGAAGGCGATGACCGCCGTCGCCAGCTCAATGCCCATGGCCGCTCACCCCAACCGGCTGTAGCATGTCGGCGATAGTACCCTGCGCTGGCCGATTGGTCAGCCTGCCACGCCCGCCAGCCGCTCCGTCAGCTGCCCGTCGTGCATCTCCAGGATGCGGTCAGCCAGCTCCGCCATCGCCATATCGTGCGTGACCATAATCCCGAGCTTGTCGCGCCCCTTCACTTCCGCAATGAGCGACTGCACCACCTGCCGGCCCCGCGCGGAATCGAGGCTCGCGGTGGGCTCATCCACGAGTACCAGCTCCGGGTCGTTCATCAGCGCGCGGCCAATGGCGACCCGCTGGCGCTCGCCCCCGCTGAGCTCCGTGGCGAGGGCATCCCGCCGGTGCGTCAACCCCAGCTCCTCGAGCAGCTGGTCGGCCCGCGCCCGCGCCGCGCGCATGTCCGAGCCGTTGATCCGGGCCATCACCAGCAGGTTCTCCCGCGCCGTCAGGAACGGCAGCAGGTTGTTCGCCTGGAACACGAAGCCCACCTTCCGCCGGCGATACTCCGCCAGCGCCTTCCCGCGCAGCCCTACGATCTCCTGCCCGTTCACCCGGATGGAGCCCGACGTGGGCGTCAGCAGGCCGCCAATCATGGCCAACATCGTCGTCTTGCCCGAACCGCTCGGGCCCACGATGGCCACGAACTCGCCCGGCTCGGTGGCGAACCTCACGCCCCGCACCGCCGCCACCGCCCGGTCGCCCTCGCCGTACGTCTTCGAAAGGTTCGAAACCTCGAGCGTGACACTCATCCCTTGCACTCCTTCCTGCCGCTACTGCTGCTGCCCGAGGGCGATGATAGGGTCGACCTTCGCCACCTGCCTGCCGGAGAAGAGCGCACCCACCACGGCCATCACCAGCAGCAGCAGCGACGTAGTCACGAACGTCCCGGTGGTGAACGCGATCGGCACCGGGTCCGGCACCTGCTGGATCGCCCGGTTCGTCAGCCAGGCCAGCGGAACCGCCACCACCACACCGCCCAGCGCTACGAGCAGCGCCTGGATCAGCAGCTGCCGAAACACGAACGCCGTGCTCGCCCCAACCGCCTTCAGCACCCCGATTTGTGGCGTCTTCTGGATGGTGAGCACGTAGAAGAACACCCCGATCACCAGCCCGCCGATCAGGTAGCCGAAGGCCCGCAGGGCCTGCACCGTCGACTGCTGGCCCGAGACGCCCTCGATGTTGGCGAACGCCGTGCTCTTCGAAACCGCCTCCCAGCCGCTCCCGCGCTTGCCGGCCAGCCCGTCGCCCTTCAGCAGCACCACCGAGGCAACGGGCGCCTCGGCCGCGTCCGGCCCGTACTTCAGCTCCCGCCAGCTCGAACGGAGCAGGTACACCGAGGGCTGGAAGAAGAACGCCCCTTCGTTGATCTCACCCACGATGGTGAACTGGCGCTCCTGCAGCCGCACGGAAAACGTCACCGTGTCCCCTACCTTCAGCCCCGAGGCGCGCAGGAACTGGCGGTCAGCCAGCACCCCGTTCGCGTCGCCCGCTCCCAGCCCCCGGCCCCCCGTGACCGGCGGCTCAGCAATCGTCCCGGGGTCGAACCCGAGCACCGCAGCCGATTTCACCGAGCCATCCTCCCGGGTGTAGTTCACCGCCATGTAGCCGAGCGGCGCCCACTCCCGCGCGCCCGATTCGGCCGCAATCCGCTCGACCGCCTCCGAGCTCAGCTCCGAGCGGATGACGCTCAGGCCGGCGCGGTCCGAATAGGCGAGGGCGTCCGCATCGAAGTTGCGCAGCGCGCGCCCCGCCTGTTCGTTCAGCCCGACGCCGAGGCCGTTGATCATCAGCACCAGGTAGCTGATCAGCGTCACGATCAGCCCAATGAGGAAGAACTGCAGTCGCCGTCGCCGAATTTCGAGAAAGCCAATCACCCGGGTGCTCCTTTCGTTGCCGCATTGGCGGCCGCGGCCCCGGGCGGTTCGCCCGTTGCCCGCAGCCCATCGAGGACCAGCCGCACTGCGGCGCGGACCGTTTCGTCGGGGCCGCCCGGAAAGTGCCCCGGGAGCATCGGCGAGAGCATGCCCACCGCGAACACCGTCGCCGTGAGCACCTGCATCGCCGTCCGCGGTCCCGGTTCACCCCGGATGCGCCCCAGTGCCGCCGCCCGCCCGAGGTAGCGCTCCAGCTCGCTCATCACCTCATCGCTCGGGCCGAGCAGCCAGCGGTGGTAGGCCGGGAGGTGCTCCCACTCGGCGAGGGCCGTCCGCACGCCCCGGCCCGCGCCGATGAAGCCGTACAGCACCGCGGTGAGGTAGCCGCTCAGCTCCGCCTCGAGGTCGCCCGGCTCCTCCGGCAGGCGAACTGCCGCCAGGCGCTCGAGCGCCGCCGCATGGGCGCGCTGGAGCGCCGCAGCGATCAGCTCCTCCTTGCTGGAGAAGTGCCGGAAGAGCGTCACTTCGTTCACCCCGGCGCGTGCGGCGATCCGGCGCGTGGTCGCCCCGCGGAAACCCTCCTCATCGAAGACCTCCCGCGCGGCCCGCAGCAGCCGCTCCTCGGTCGATTCCACCCTTTCACCGTAGCGGGTGCAAGTACTTGCTTGCAATGAGCCGGCGTGAGCTGGCGTACCATAGCCGTTGCCGTGCTCGAAGACCCCGCCCTCCGCGACCTCCACCCCCACCACGCCCCGCCCCGCGCCAGCCTCGTCGCTGCCCCGGGCGAACTCCCTGGCCTCAGCACCGCGCTCTGGATGGGCGGCGCCCACAGCCTCGCCGGCGAGCCGCTCCAGGTCGCGACCCTTGGCGACGCCTGGCTCGTCGATTGCGCCGGCGACCTCCCCCGGCCCTACCGCCTCGCCGCCGCCGAGCACATCGCCTGCGTTTTCTCCGACCTCGAGGTGCTCACACTCCCCTCGCGCCACATCCTGCCGGTGGTGGACCGGCTGGCCGAAACCCTCGCCGACCCCGCGAGCGCCCCGCGTGCGCTCTACGTCATGTGCACCCACGGGATGAACCGCAGCGGGCTCATCACCGGGCTGCTCCTCCGCCGGCTTGGACTGCCGCCGGCAGAGACGGTCGAGCTCATCCGCCGCGCCCGGCCCGGCGCGCTCTCCAACGGCTCATTCCTGCGCTTCATTCTCCAGGGTTAGCCGACCCGGCCGCGCCGCCGGGGTCGCTGTCGCCCCCTTCGCCAAGCAGGTCCGGCCGCCGCTCGCGGGTTCGCGCCAGGCGCTGCTCCTTCCGCCAGGCCTCGATCTTTGCGTGGTGCCCGCTCAGCAACACCTCCGGCACCCGCCAGCCGCGGTACTCCGCCGGCCGCGTGTACTGCGGATGTTCGAGCAGCCCATCGGCGAACGATTCCTCCTGCGGCGAGGCCGCATCGCCCAGCGCCCCCGGGATGTGCCGGGTCACGGCGTCGACCAGCACCATCGCCGGCAGCTCGCCCCCCGTCAGCACGTAATCCCCGATCGAAATCTCGCGGTCCACGCAGTGCTCGATGAACCGCTCATCCACCCCCTCATACCGGCCGCACACGAGGATCAGCCGCTCCTCCCGCGCCAGCTCCCGCACGATGCGGTCGGTCAGCCGCTCCCCGGCCGGCGAGAGGTACACCACCAGCCCCCGCTCCGGCGCCAGCGACCGCACATGCTCCAGCGCGCGGTCGAGCACATCCACGCGCATCACCATGCCCGCCCCCCCGCCGAAGGGGTAGTCATCCACCGAACGGTGCCGGTCCAGGGCGTGCTCCCGGATGTCGTGCACGAAGAAGTCGAGCAGCCCGTCCTCCCGTGCCCGCTTCACGATCGAAACATCCAGCGGCCCCCGAAAGGCGTCGGGGAAGATGGTGAGCACGTCAACCCGCATCGCCCACCCCGTGCTCCACCGGCCCCCGCAGCAGCTCGCCAATATGCTCCAGCAGCGGCAACAGCACCTCCATCCCCTCGGCCGCCGCCTTCGGGCTCCCTGGGAGATTGACGATCAGCGTGCGCCCCCGCGTGACCGCCACGCCCCGGGTCAGCGCCGCGAACGGCGTCTTCGCGAGCCCGCTCTGGACGAGCGCCACCATCAGCCCCGGCACCTGCCGCTCCCCCACCGCCAGCGTTGCCTCTGGCGTCACATCCCGCGGTGTCAGGCCTGTCCCACCCGTGGTGAGGATAACCTCGCAGCGCCCGGAATCGGCCCACTCCCGCAGCACCGCCGCGATCTCCTCCCGCTCATCCGGCACGAGCGCCCGGGCAGCCACCCTATGCCCGGCCCCCTCCGCGAGCTGCGCCAGCAGCGGGCCGGCAGCGTCCTCCCGCTCCCCGCGGGCGCCCCGGTCCGAAACCGTCAAGATACCAACCCGAACCACACCCCGATCCTACCGCCCGCCCCGCGCGGCGTCGCGAAAAAACTGTTGACACCGTTTATGGGGAGCGCCTACCATCCGCGTGGGGTGAAGTGGGGAAAAATGGGGAGTTAGCCCTCCTCTCCCACGCCGGCGGGAGCTCCCGCCCAGCCCCGGGAAGGCACGCGGGATGCTGGCACGCTTCTCAGGCGCCTACGACTACACCCTCGACGACCGGGGACGGGTTCCAATCCCCCCGGCCTTCCGCGATGCCCTCAAAGCCGGCGGCTACATCGGCGCCGCCGCCGATGACTGCCTCCACCTCTACACCCTCGAAGAGTTCGACCGGCAGGCCGAGATCTTCGACTCCCTGCCCGAAGGCGATCCCGCCGTGGAGGACGCCCGCCGCGACTTCTACGCCAACTTCTGGCCGACCCAGATCGACGCCCAGGGCCGCCTCAACCTGCGCGAAGACCTCGCCCAGCGCGCCCGCATTAGCAAAGAGGCGCGCGAAATCAAGGTCGTCGGTGTCGGCCGACGCATCGAAATCTGGAACGCCCGCGTGTATGAGGAGCGCGAGGCCGCGCGCAAGGAAGCCCGCGCCCGGCTCGCCGCCTCCGGCTACACCGTCGGCGCGCCATCACCGCGGGAGGGGGCGTAACGTGGTCGTCATGACGTCCTCCCTGCCCGTCCACCAGCCGGTCCTCCTCGAAGAAGCCATCGTCTGGCTCGATATCCGGCCGGGAGGCACCTACATCGATTGCACCACCGGTCTCGGCGGCCATGCCGAGGCCATCCTCCGCCGTCTTGGTGACGACGGCCGGCTCCTCTGCATCGATCAGGACGCTGAGGCGCTGGAGTTCGCGCGCGCGAGGCTGACGCCGTTTGGGAGGCGGGTCAGCTTCGTCCACGCGAACTTCCGCGAACTCGACAGGGTCGCCGCGGAAGCCGGTGTGACGTCCGCCGATGGCATCCTCCTCGACCTGGGCTTCTCGTCCTACCAGGTCGAACGCGCAGAGCGCGGCTTCTCCTTCTCGAAGGAGGGCCCCCTCGATATGCGCATGGACCCATCGGCCGGCGGCCCAACCGCCGCCGAGATCGTCAACACCTGGGACGAGCGGTCGCTCGCAGAGCTGTTCTTCGCCCTGGGCGAAGAACCCGCCGCCCGCCGCATCGCCCGCGCCATTGTCGTGGCGCGCGCGGTCCGGCCCCTGCGAACGACCACCGAACTTGCCAGCGTCGTCGGGCAGGCCGTGGGGGGTGCCAGGAGACACACCCCAAATCACCCCGCCACCAAAGTCTTCCAGGCGCTCCGGATCCAGGTGAACGGTGAACTCGACAGCCTTCACCAGGTGCTTCCGCTCGCCCACGGCCTGCTCGACCCTGGAAGCCCCGACCGCCACGGCGGCCGCCTGGTGGTCATCAGCTTCCACTCCCTCGAAGACCGCATCGTCAAGCAGTACTT